>JAHZGZ010000280.1 GCA_019420545.1 Bacteroidales bacterium
AGCCACGAAGTCGTCGCTGAGATAATCGGCCGCGGCATCGAGATACATTGCGGTCAGATAATCGTGGAGCGCCTGTTCGGTGGCCCCTGCAAGTATTGAATCGACGGCGGCAAGCACCTTAGGCTGCCCTACGATGAGTGTGTCGATATCGGTGATGCCCTGCTTGTTGAAGTACCGGCGAAGGCCGACCGACGGGTATTTCTCGGCGAGTTTGGCCATAGACATGGGATTGTAGCTTGCAGCGGGATCGCGCAGTTCCTCGCGGCTCATCGCGGCGCGGGCAAGCTCGGTCTCGATAGCGAGGGTATTGTCGGCCAGTCGCTGCTGTCCTTCGGCCGAATATCCGACGAGCTCGGCAAGGCGTCGCAGATAGGTCATATAGGCATCGCGCACGGCGCGGGCACGGTCGGTATCCTCAAGATAGTAGTCGCGGTCGCCCATGCCGAGGGTTCCCTGGGTGAGATACATGGCATTACGGTCGGAATGCATCATGTCGGCCTCCACGCCGGTATCGAAGAATCCGCTCATACCGGGTTGCGTGGCGAGCATATCGATAATGTCGGAGCGCAGGGCCTGATTGATCGCCACGACATCGCCCATGACTGGCTGCGCGCCCTGTATGTTCAGGCGCAGAGAGTCGAGGCCCATAGCGTATAGATCACCGATTTTCTGCGCCACAGATCCGGGAGCGGCATTTTTACTGTCAAGCCCGGCGATCAGATCGCGCACCTGAGTGCGGTTGTTGTCGCGCAACTGGTCAAATGTGCCGAAGCGGGCGAATTCAGGTTTCAGTGGATTGAGTTTCATCCAGCCTCCGCATGCGTAGTCGTAGAAATCGGCCTGCGGAGCCACGCTTTCGTCGAGATTGATGCGGTCGACACCGCGCGGAACGGTTATGGCGTTGGCGGTCATAATGGTAGTGAGGGTAGCAAATGTGAGAGTGAGCCTTCGGGCCCGTCGGGTTAATGATGACATGAGTGAGTTGAAGAGGAGCGGAGAGCTGATTATATTAACATAACGATCTGGTGAATAGTTTTCGGGGTGTCTTGCGGAGAATATGCTCCGGCAGAGTATCATTCGATGCCGAGGCTCTGCTTGAGCTCGTCAAGTTCCATGCCGGCAAGCTCCCAGAGGCTCATTGCGTTGTCGAGCTGCTTGCCCAGCGTTGCATGGAGGTCGAATATCTCGCGCTCGACGTTGCCGGCGGCTATCTTGGCCTCGACATCGGCTATCTTGGCCTCGATATCGGCGATGGATGCCTCGGCGTCGGCCACTTTCTTTTCGGCGCGCTTCACCATGCGCTGTCGTTCGCGCTGTTCGGTGTAGTTCAGACGGCCTTGCTTGGGCGCGGGAGCTTCAGCGGGAGCGTTCTGAGGTTTCTGGGCGCTCTGTGGAGCCGGGGAGCTCGGGGCGGACGGCGCTTTTACCGACGGCTTGTTGCGCTCAAGTTCGGCGAGCGATGCGAGTTTCTTCTTTTCGAGGAATTCATATATGCCGCCGAGGCATTCGCGCACCTGACCGCCTCCGAATTCATATACCTTCTCCACAAGGCCGTCGAGGAACTCGCGGTCGTGGCTCACGACGATTACCGTGCCGTCGAAATCCTTTATGGCCTGCTTGAGGATATCCTTCGTAGCCATGTCGAGATGGTTGGTGGGCTCGTCGAGGATGAGGAGGTTGACCGGTTCGAGCAGCAGGCGTATCATGGCCAGACGTGTCTTTTCGCCGCCTGACAGTACCTTCACCTTCTTGTCGGAGGCCTCGCCGCCAAACATAAACGCGCCGAGAATATCGCGTATCTTGGTACGGATATCGCCTACGGCCACCCGGTCGATGGTATCGAACACGGTGATCTCGCCGTCGAGGAGCTGCGCCTGGTTCTGGGCGAAATAGCCGATCTTCACGTTGTGACCGAGTTTCAGATGGCCGGTAAACGGTATCTCGCCCATTATGCATTTTACAAGTGTCGACTTGCCTTCGCCGTTCTTACCCACAAACGCCACTTTCTCGCCGCGCTTGATGGTGAATGTGGCGCCGTCAAACACCTGATGGTCCCCGTAGGCTTTTCCTACTCCGTCGGCTATGACAGGATAGTCGCCGGAACGCGGCGCCGGGGGGAACCGCAGGTTGAGATGGGAGGTGTCTACCTCGTCGACCTCGATGCGCTCGATTTTGGCGAGCTGCTTCATGCGGCTCTGCACCTGCACGGCCTTGGTGGCCTTGTAGCGGAACCGCTCTATGAATTCCTCGGTATCCTGTATCTGTTTCTGCTGGTTCTCGTAGGCTCGCCGCTGCTGTTCGATGCGCTCCTGATGCAGAACGACATATTTCGAATAGTTGACGGCATAGTCATATATCTTGCCGAGCGAAATCTCGATAGTGCGGTTGGTGACGTTGTCGATGAATGCGCGGTCGTGGCTCACGAGCACCACGGCGCCTGCCTTGGTGATGAGGAAATTCTCAAGCCATTGTATCGACTCTATGTCGAGGTGGTTGGTGGGCTCGTCGAGAAGCAGCACGTCGGGGCGCTGGAGCAGTATCTTGGCAAGCTCGATGCGCATGCGCCAGCCGCCGGAAAATTCCGATGTGGGGCGGTTGAAGTCGCTGCGCACGAATCCGAGGCCTATGAGGGTCTTTTCCATCTCGGCCTCCCCGCCGTCCCCCTCTTCCATGGCGATCTGCTCGGACAGGGTGGTCATGCGGTCGATCAGGCGTCCGTAAGCCTCGCTTTCGTAGTCGGTGCGCCCGGCAAGTTCGGCATTGAGACGGTCGTATTGTTCGTGGAGCTGCTGTATGTGGCCGAAGGCTTTGCGTACTTCGTCGATTACGGTATTGGTGTCGGTCAGAGTCATGTGCTGCGGCAGATAGCCGATGGTGACATCCTGCGGCACTGCCACCGAGCCCGAGGTTGGCCGCTGCAGACCTGCTATTATCTTGAGCATGGTCGACTTGCCTGCCCCGTTTTTGCCTACGAGGGCTATGCGGTCGCGCTTGTTGATGACGTAGCTCACGCCGTCGAAGAGGCTTTTCGCACTGAACTCAACCGATAGATTCTGTATCGAAATCATCTGTATGCTATAGAAAATTACCACAAAGTTACTCAATCCCGCAGACATTTCATAACTTTGTATTTCAACTTAACCCAACAATCGAAACCCTGTCACCAGATGAAGATTTTTAAAGCATTAGCCCTCGGGGCTATCATCGCCGGTGCCACGCTACAAGCCGGTGCACGTGAATTTCAGGACTGGTCGAACTTCCACCGCTATCACGACAGCAATGTCGAGGTAAAAGCTCTCCCCGCCGACCAGCGCCGCGTAGTATTCCTCGGTAACTCCATTACCGACAACTGGGCGCGTTTCCGTCCCGACTTCTTCAAGACCAACGGCTACATAGGCCGCGGTATATCGGGCCAGACAACCTATCAGTTCCTTTCACGTTTTCGTGAGGATGTCATCAATCTGCATCCTCGGATTGTCGTAATCAATGCCGCCACCAACGACGTGGCCGAAAACACCCATCCCTATGTCGAGGACATGACTGTCGACAATATCTCCTCGCTTATCGAACTTGCCCAGGCCAACGGTATCACACCCATACTCACCACCACCCTACCTGCTGCATCATTCGGCTGGCGCCGCGAAATCACAGGCAGCTCCGACAAGATTGCGGCTCTCAACAAGCGTCTCCAGAGCCTTGCCGAGCAGAAAGGGATACTTTTCGTAGATTACTATTCGTCGATGGTGACGCCCGGCGATCCGTCGCGCGCTATCAATGCAAAATACAGCTCCGACGGCGTTCATCCCAACAACCTCGGCTATGAAGTGATGGAAGCTATCATACAGCCCGTGCTCCAGAATATGCTTTCCAAAAAGTGACATTCGGCTATCGGCAGCATAACATTTATTGTCGAACCGGCTCTAAGAATCGAGTGGAAGGTAAACACTAATGACTGATGTTTACTTTCCACTCGATTGTATCAGAATAAAAGATTCTGACAAAAGGTCCTCGATTCTTGTTAATTTTGTAGTAGGAAGTTACGAAAAGAGTGTATTTTATTGGAAATGAGCGTAT
>JAHZGZ010000281.1 GCA_019420545.1 Bacteroidales bacterium
AATCTGCTGATTTTCAGCGTTTGTTGCGGAGAGAGAGGGATTCGAACCCCCGGAGGTGTGACCCTCAACGGTTTTCAAGACCGCCGCAATCGACCACTCTGCCATCTCTCCAAAGATGTTATGTAATGTATCATTCCGACGGGGAAAATGCCTTGTGCGAAATGATGGTGCAAAGGTAAGGTAAATATTCCGGTTTTGCAAATTTTGCCGGAAGAAACTATACTTTGTAGAGTCAACAAGCAAGTGCAAAATTAGCCAAAGTATCTGAAGAACTCCACAAAGGGGGATGAAAAGTCAAGTTTTTCACGAGGGCGTCGGTTAATTTTCGACTGAATTCTGTTCAGTTCCGCCTGCTCAACAGCACGGAAGTCCGTACCTTTGGGAAAATACTGTCTGAAAAGCTTGTTTGCGTATTCAACGGCACCCTTTTGACCGGAACAGAACGGATCGGCGAAGTATACAGTGGCTCCGATGTGTTGGGTCAGCCATTCGTGATTCATGAATTCGCTCCCGTTGTCAGTAGTGATTGTCAGGACATTTGACTTGTAGGGCAGTAACAGACGCCATGCGGCTCTGGCCACAACGTCAGGCTTTTTGGAAGGCAGTTTGGTCTGGAGGAACATATTGGTCTTCCGTTCGGTCATTGTCAGTATGGCACTTTTCTGTCCTCTCCCTATGACAAGATCCATTTCCCAGTCTCCGAACCGGCTGCCGTCGGCTTCTGCCGGACGCTGATGTATAGAAATGCGGTTGGGAATAAGAGAACGGCCGGCAGTTTTGCGTTTCCTCCGTCTGTGATGGCGATATTTCAGTTTGTGCCGGCAATGCTTTCTGAGTTCTCCCGACTCATCGGCACGTATGGCCTGATATATGCGTTCGTGACTTATGTTTATGCCATCGCGTCTGAGGTAGCCCGAAATCTGTTTCGGAGACCGGTCCTCTTCGCGTAGCAGGCGCAAAGCCTTGTTCAGGATCCATCCGGGCATCCTGCGGTTGGTACATATGCGTTCGCGCCGGTCCATGGCCTTTTGATGGGCAAGCTGCCAGGTATACTTCCCATGCCTGCCGCTGTTGCGTTTTAGCTCGCGGCAAAGTGTTGACTGTGAGATGCCGATGCGTTCGCAGATGATTTTTCTTGCGATTCCGTCTTGCAGGTACGCGAAAATTTGCGACCTTTGTTCTGAGGTTAGTTGTCTGTACATGAGCAATACAAAGGTAATTAATCTTAGGGAGACTTCGGTCTCCTTTTTTATTTTGTATTGCCTGTATCGTCTACGTCGTCCGCTCTTGGGGCCGGTTTAGGCCGCCCCCGCCGCTCGGGCATCCCCTCACCAGAAGGAGAGAGTAGAATGTGTAATTCTCAATCCAAAGTTTTGCACTTCGTTTTTGAATATTCAAAGAAACTATACTTTGTTTTTGAAACTACATGTGAAACAAACCGAACATATGAATCATTCTAAATTATGGGGTAATTCCAGGGGTATATACAAATCAAGGCATGCATCGGAGGTGATGCATGCCTTGGTAGTATCTGGAGTATGACTAAGTCGTGGTTGGATTAGTCGATGAGCTCGTCGGCCTTGTAACCGCCCATCTCGCGGATAGCGTTCTTCAGCATTGTGTACTGCTGGAAGAGGTTGTTTACGGGAACTTCGTCTACGGTGTAGTCGTGCATCGGGCTCTTGAGGAAGAAGCTGAGGAAGCGCTGGATGCCGTAGCGGCCCTTGCGTGCAGCGAGATCCATAAGGAGGCAGAGGTCGAGGCAGAGCGGAGCTGCGAGGATAGAGTCGCGGCAGAGGAAGTTGATCTTGATCTGCATGGGGTAGCCCATCCAGCCGAAGATATCGATGTTGTCCCAGCCTTCCTTGTTGTCGTTGCGAGGGGGATAGTAGTTGATACGTACCTTGTGGTAGTAGTCGGTGTAGAGGTCGGGCTGCTTGTCTGCAACGAGGATCGACTCAAGGGTAGAGAGCTTGCTGACCTCCTTGGTGCGGAAGTTTGCGGGCTCGTCGAGCACGAGACCGTCGCGGTTACCGAGGATGTTGGTAGAGAACCAGCCTGCGAGGCCGAGGCAACGTACGCCGATGATAGGAGCGAAGCCCGACTTAACGAGGGTCTGGCCGGTCTTGAAGTCCTTGCCGGCGATAGGCATCTTGGTCTTTTCGGCGAGCTCCCACATGGCGGGGATGTCGACGGTGGTGTTGGGGGCACCCATGATGAAGGGAGCGCCTTCGGTGAGGGCTGCGTAAGCGTAGCACATCGAGGGAGCTACATGCTCCTTGTCGTCGGCCTTCATGGCCTTCTCGAGGTCGGCGAGAGTGTAGTGGACATTCTTGTCGGGAGCTACATATACTTCGGTAGAAGCGGCCCAGAGTACAACGATGCGGTCGCAGCCGTGCTCTTTCTTGAAGTTGCGGATATCCTCGCGGAGAGCCTCAACCATTTCCCAGCGGGTCTTGCCCTGCATGATGTTCTCGCCGTCGAGACGCTTTGCGTAGTTGTGGTCGAAAGCGGCCTTCATGGGGACGATCTTCTCGAGCTCGTCCTTAACGGGGAGGATGTCTTTCTCTTTGAGAACCTCGGCGTTCATTGCCGACTCAAAGGCGTTAGCGGGATATACGTCCCACGATCCGAACTCGATGTCGTTGAGATCGGCTATGGGCACGATCTGGTTGTAATGGAGGTATTTCTTATCGGCACCTTCGCCTACGCGCATGATGTCGTATTGTGTCATTGATCCTACGGGCTTTGCCAGACCTTTGCGGGTCATGAGTACACCTGTAATGAATGTAGAGCTTACAGCTCCAAGTCCTACTACGAGAATACCGAGCTTGCCCTCGGCTTTCTTAACGTCAGTTTGGTTCATGATAATGGTTAATTTGTCTATTTGTTATTGTTGATTTCATTGGTGAAGCGACGTGGATAGTGCATATGTATCCACATGGCTTGAATTAGCGTGTAAAAGTAGTCAGTATTTTTGAGTTGCAAAAAGATTTTTCGGCTAACTTTATTGAATTTTTGTGAAAAATATATAATTTTTCGGCCAATTAGTTAAATTGGACTAATTGTTGGCCTTTTAGCCGTCGAATAGTTAATAAATTAAAATGCTGCTTTGAGCACTTCGCCTATGTTTGCGATGATCGAAGGGTGGGTGACGGAATCTTCGTCGGCTGTCCAGCCTTTCCCTTTTATCCATGCCACACGGCATCCGATCGCCTCGGCCGGGAGAATGTCTTTTTTATAGGAATCCCCTACCACGAG
>JAHZGZ010000282.1 GCA_019420545.1 Bacteroidales bacterium
CCCGTCTTGTCGAGGAGAAGAAGATCATGGATGTTATTGCAAGTCACGATTCACACGCCGGCGATCTCTTCTTCCTTCCTGCCGGACGTATCCACGCTATCGGTGCCGGAAACCTTCTTGCCGAAATCCAGGAGACAAGTGATATCACATATCGTGTCTACGACTTCGACCGTCGCGACGCCAACGGTAATACACGCGAACTCCACACCGAGCAGGCGAAGGATGCCATCGACTACACGGTATATCCCGAATACAAGTCGGAGTATGACCGCGATGCCAAGGGAGAGGTGCCTCTCATCGACTGCGACTATTTCGATGTGAATCTTGTCAAGGCCGACGGACGTCAGGCCATCGCCATGAGCCACGATTCATTCATGGTTATCATGTGCCTTGAGGGAGAGTGCCAGATTATCACCGACTACGGTACCATTACTGCCATGCGCCGTGGCGAGACAATACTTGTTCCGGCTGCCACTGCTTCTGTCGAGGCTAACGGTACCGCCACTCTCCTTACTGCCCAGGCATAATCATTATCCTACCTTTGCCTATCTACTATATGGAAACAGTGAAGCAGCAGATCGAGCGACTGCGGGCCGAGATCGAGCGCCACAACCACAATTATTATGTGCTCAACGCCCCCGAGATCTCCGACTATGATTTCGACATGATGCTCAAGGAGCTTGAGCGGCTTGAAAAGGAGCATCCTGAGTACGACGATCCTCTCTCGCCCACCCGGCGTGTCGGTTCTGATATCAACAAGGCTTTCGAGCAGTGGGAGCATCGTCGTCCGATGCTGTCTCTAAGCAACACTTATTCCATCGACGAGGTAGACGAATGGGTGACCCGCACCCGTGAGGGACTCATGGGCGAGTCGTTTCAGATTGTCGGGGAAATGAAGTTCGACGGCACGTCGATCTCCCTTACTTATGAGCACGGACGTCTTGTCCGTGCCGTTACCCGTGGCGACGGTGCCCGCGGCGATATTGTTACCGATAATGTGATGACGATCCGTTCCATCCCTCTTACCCTTCAGGGTGAGGGATGGCCCGATGAGTTTGAGATACGCGGCGAGATACTCCTCCCGTGGAAGGCGTTCGACCGGTTGAACGCCGAACGGGAGTTCAATGAGGAACCGCTCTTCGCCAATCCGCGAAACGCCGCCGCCGGCACTCTGAAGATGCAGAACTCGGCCGAGGTCGCACGTCGCGGCCTCGATGCCGTGTTCTATTATATGCTTGGCGACAATCTTCCGTTTGACAACCATTTCGACAATATGGAGGCTGCCCGTAAGTGGGGATTCCGGGTGTCGCCCGAGATGACGCTGATGAGTACTATCGAGGAGGTCGACGAGTTTATCCACCACTGGGATGTGGCGCGCAAAGAGCTTCCGTGGGCTACCGACGGACTGGTGTTCAAGATCAACAGTCTCCGTCAGCAGCTTAATCTCGGCTACACGGCCAAATCACCGCGTTGGGCAGTGGCCTATAAATTTGCCGCCGAGCGTGCTCTTACTCCGTTGCGTTACGTTTCATTTGAGGTCGGGCGTATGGGCGTTGTCACTCCCGTAGCTAATCTCGATCCCGTTCTGCTTTCCGGCACAGTGGTCAAGCGCGCCTCTCTTCATAATGCCGACATTATCCGCAAGCTCGATATCCATGAGGGTGACCATCTCTATGTGGAAAAAGGTGGCGAGATTATCCCCAAGATTACAGGTGTCGACGTCGATGCGCGTACGCCGGGGGCGAAGCCTGTGGAATTTGTCACCGAATGCCCTGTGTGCGGTACCCCGCTTGTGCGCGTGGAAGGAGAAGCCTCACATATGTGTCCCAACAAACTCGGTTGCCCTCCCCAGATATGCGGCCGTATCGAGCACTTCGTGGGGCGGCGTATGATGAATATCGAGGGCATAGGCGAGGAGATGTCGGTACTGCTGTATGAAAACGGCTGGGTAAAGGATCCGGCTGATCTGTATACTCTCGGGCGTTATCGCGAGGAGATGCTCAAATTACCGGGCATGGGGCCACGCACGATCGATCGTATGCTCGAAGGGATCGAGGCTTCAAAGCAGGTCGGTTTCGACCATGTTATTTTCGCCTTGTCGATACTTTTTGTCGGTGAGACGGTTGCAAAAAAACTCGCGAAATCTCTGCGTAATATCGATGCACTTATGAGTGCCGATTTCGATACTCTTGTAGCCATTGACGATATCGGTCCGCGTATAGCTCAGTCGGTAGTTGACTTCTTTGCCCATCCTGTTAATCGCGATATCGTGGAGCGTCTGCGGGCTGCCGGAGTATGCATGTCAATGCCCGATGTTCCGGAAGGGGCATCTTCGGGAGTGCTCGATGGCAAATCTGTAGTGATATCCGGTACATTTACCCACCACAGCCGCGATGAGTACAAGGAGATAATCGAGCGCAACGGTGGCAAAAATGTCGGTTCCGTCAGCAAAAAGACCGATTTTATCCTTGCTGGGGAGAATATGGGCCCGGCCAAACTTGAAAAAGCCCGTGCGCTCGGAATCACGATCCTCAACGAGGACGAATTCCTCGATATGCTTTCACATAAGCAATAAAAACGTTATGACACCTGAAGAACGTCTGAAAATAGAAGAACGCATCATAACGATGCTCAAGACTGTGTTCGACCCCGAAATCCCGGTCGACATCTATAATCTTGGTCTTATTTACAAGATTGACCTTGCCGACAACGGCGACCTCACAGTGGACATGACCTTGACTGCACCAAGCTGTCCGGCTGCCGATTTCATCGTTGAAGACGCGCGTATAAAGCTCGAAAGCATCGATGGGGTGGGAAATGTCACCATCAATATAGTATTTGAACCCGAATGGTCTAAGGAGATGATGAGCGAGGAGGCAAAGCTCGATCTTGGTTTCCTTTAGGTGTAGCCCGGCTTTCCCCGATCTTCTATATTATGGTATATTTCATCTCTGACCTGCATTTGGGCGCGACGTATCTGCCCGACGCTCATGCCTATGAACGCCGGGTGGTCGATTGGCTCGACAGTATACGGCATGACGTCTCTGAGCTGTATATGCTTGGCGACATACTCGACTACTGGTATGAGTACCGCACTGTCGTACCGCGGGGGTATGTGCGTTTTTTCGGCGCTCTCGCTTCGCTTGCCGATGCGGGTGTGAAGATATACTGGTTTATCGGGAATCACGATATCTGGCTTTTTGACTATCTGCGCGATGAAATCGGCATTGCTGTAATTGACGGTGTGCTTGAGAAAGAAATTCTCGGACGTCGTTTCTTTCTTACTCATGGCGACGGAGTAGGGGAATTGCCCTGGTCGTTCCGTGCTCTTCGCGCCATATTCCGCAATCGTGTGTGCCAGAAACTCTATAGTGCCATTCATCCGCGCTGGACTATCCCTTTCGCACACCGTTGGTCTACTTCAAGCCGGGATTTCTGTAAAGATGATGTCCCGAAGTTTAGTGGTCCTGAAGGAGAACCTCTTGTATGCTTCTCTGAAACGTATTCTGCCGCCCATCCCGATATTGACTATTTCGTTTATGGCCACAGGCATGTGCTTGTCGACTATACCCTGTCTACCGGCGCCCATATGGTCATTCTTGGAGATTGGATTCATCATTTCAGCTTTGCTAAATTCGATGGAAACGTTCTGTCATTGTATAGATGGAATGGGAAAAATGGCGACAAAGTCATTCGTTAATAAAATTTTACTTAACTAAAGATATATTTACAATATTATTCTTGTACTGATAATCAGATGATTATACGATTACATAGGCCGTTTCTGCTAAAAATAATTAAAAAGTATGTTGCTAAACATGCTTTTTATTTTTGTCACCTCATAAAAAAGAATGACCTTTGTAACGCAAACCTAAAACAATCTTTTTTACCTTAGAAATTGTACCTATTGGAAACCCATAAAAAGGAGCTTGTTGTCAAGCTCCTTTTTATTTTCACATCTCATTACTACTTTTCCGATATATGCTTTTATATGCTTTGCTACTGCTTTGTGGAAATGAAAAATCCGCTAAAACTCAATGAGTTAAAGCGGATTTAAAGTACCTGAAGTGGGACTCGAACCCACACAGCCGCAATGGCCAAGGGATTTTAAGTCCCTCGTGTCTACCATTCCACCATTCAGGCAGCCGGTATTATGCAGCAAAGGTATGCAGTTTTTTTCGATTGACCAAATTTTGACGTCATTGGGGCACCATAATTTCCTATTTTACACATAGGCTCGGCGTAGCGGTAGGCCGATGGCTACTTCTGCATCATGCGGGCCATGTCGCGTTTGTCCTCGCGCTCTTTTATCGACTGGCGTTTGTCATATTCCTTTTTGCCGCGTGCTATGCCGATCACGAGCTTTGCGAGGCCACGTTCATTGATAAACAATCGCAGCGGAACGATTGTGAAACCGGCCTCTTTGCCCGACTTCTCAAGGCGGGCGATCTCCTTACGGTTAAGAAGCAGTTTGCGGTCGCGGCGCTCGGTATGGTTGTTGTATGTACCGTAGAAATATTCTGCGATATACATGTTCTTTACCCATACTTCTCCGTTATCTACGATGCAGAACGTGTCGACAAGGCTTGCCTTGCCGTTGCGCAGCGACTTGATTTCTGTGCCCGTAAGCACTATTCCGGCGGCAAA
>JAHZGZ010000283.1 GCA_019420545.1 Bacteroidales bacterium
ATACGTCCTACCGGACTCCTTGACCCGGTAATTGACGTGCGTCCGAGTCTCAACCAGATCGACGATCTGATGGAGGATATACAGCTGCGCATCGAGCGCGGCGAACGTGTGCTTGTTACCACGCTTACCAAGCGTATGGCCGAAGAACTTAACGAGTTTATGCTCAGGATGCGCATAAAGGCCGCTTACATACATAGCGATGTAGATACGCTCGACCGTATCCGCATACTCGACGACCTGCGTGCCGGTACCTACGACGTGCTTATCGGCGTGAACCTCCTTCGTGAGGGGCTCGATCTTCCCGAGGTATCGCTTGTGGCAATTCTCGACGCCGACAAGGAGGGATTCCTGCGCAGCCATCGGTCGCTGACACAGACAGTAGGACGCGCCGCCCGAAATCTCAACGGCACTGTTATCATGTACGCCGACAAGATTACCGACTCCATGCGTCTCACTATCGAGGAGACCGAGCGGCGCCGTTCCATACAGCTTGCTTATAACGAGGAACATGGTATTACCCCACAGGCCATTGTCAAGGCACGTCAGGCTATTATCGGTCTCGACGAGGAGGAAGCTGTGCCTATGCCTTCGTCGCCAGGAGGAAAGCGCGGCTCTACGTCGAAAAAAGACCGTGGCACCTCTTCACCCGCAAAGCCCGTACCGTATATTCAGGAATATACCCATAAGGTCGATATCGCGGCCGATCCTGTGGTGCCTTATATGAACCGCGACGAGCTCCAGCGTTCAATCACGCGTCTGCGTACCGAGATGGTGGCCGCCGCAAAGGCCATGGACTTCATGGAAGCCGCACGCATGCGTGATGAGATTCTCCAGATGGAGGAACATCTCGCCCGTCTCTCGGACTGATCACGTTTTACAGCGTAATATGCTGGTACGTTGAGTACAACCGTTTAAAATTTTTCAGAATCTTAATGGATAAAACAACATATACCGATCCAAAACTATGGCTCCCTACCTCTGTCAAGGAGGTGGAGGCGCTGGGGTGGGACGGACTTGATGTAATTCTCTTTTCCGGCGACGCTTATGTCGACCATCCTTCGTTTGGAGCTGCCGTCATCGGGCGTGTGCTTCAGGCTCATGGACTAAAGGTTGCCATTGTGCCACAGCCAAACTGGCGCGACGATCTGCGCGACTTCCGCAAACTCGGCCGTCCGCGTCTGTTCTTCGGTATATCGCCGGGAGCCATGGACTCGATGGTCAACCACTATACCGCGGCGCGCCGTCGCCGCAGCGACGATGCTTACACTCCTGACGGGCGCCACGGTATGCGCCCCGACTATCCGACAATAGTCTATTCCGAGGCGTTGCGCTCGATCTATCCCGACGTGCCGATCGTGGCCGGAGGCATAGAGGCTTCGTTGCGCCGCGTCAGCCACTACGATTACTGGCAGGATCGTCTTCGTCCATCTATCATGGCCGACGCCAAGGTAGATATGATACTCTACGGTATGGGAGAGCTGAGTGTCGTGGAACTTGCCGACCGCATTGCCGCAGGAGAGAATATCGCCGATATCACCGACCTGCCCCAAAGTGTGGTTCTGCGTCCGTTTTCCGAGATGCCTCCAGCCGACAGTGGCAATATAATCCTCGCTTCATATGAGGAATGCCTGCGCGACAAGCGCCTCCAGTCGGCCAACTTCAAGCACGTGGAGCAGCAGAGCAACCGCATGCATGCCGCTACTCTTTGGCAGCCTCATGGAAATAAGGTTGTCCGCATCAATCCGATGCATCCTCCGATGACAACCGCTCAGATCGACGCATCGTTCGATCTGCCATACACGCGTCTGCCCCATCCGCGCTATCGCGGCAAGACCATTCCGGCATGGGAAATGATAAAGCATTCCATTAATTTGCACCGCGGATGTTTCGGTGGATGTGCGTTTTGCACCATCTCCGCCCATCAGGGAAAATTCATCGCGTCGCGCAGTAAGGAATCCATTCTCCGCGAGGCCGGACAGGTGACACAGATGGCCGATTTCAAGGGCTATATTTCCGATCTCGGAGGTCCTTCGGCCAACATGTACCGTATGGGTGGCCGCGATCTGTCGATATGTGAGCGCTGTATGCGACCTTCATGTCTTCATCCCAAGCCGTGTCCCAATCTAAACAATGATCATGCGCCCCTGCTCGACATTTATCATGCTGTGGATGCCCTTCCCGGAGTGAAGAAGTCGTTTATCGGAAGCGGCGTGCGCTACGATCTGTCGATGCACCCTTCGGGCAACGAGCGTATAGACCGCACTAACCGTCAGTTTAATGAAGAACTGATACGTGACCATGTGTCGGGTCGACTTAAAGTAGCACCTGAACATACGTGTGACAATGTGCTGTCGGTCATGCGTAAACCTTCATTCAGTCAGTTCTACGAATTTAAGAAAATATTCGATTGGGTAAACCGTACGTGCGGTCTGCGACAGCAACTGATACCTTACTTCATCTCTTCTCATCCCGGATGCCATGAGGTCGATATGGCTGAGCTTGCAACAGAGACCCGTGAACTCGACATGCACCTTGAACAGGTGCAGGATTTCACCCCCACACCTATGACGGTATCCACTGAAATATATTACTCCGGCTACCATCCTTACACCGGCGAGCGTGTCTACTGCGCTGTCACTCCAGAGGAGAAACTTGCCCAGCGACAGTATTTCTTCTGGTACGACCGCACCTACCGCCCCGGCATCATATCCTCTCTACGCCGTATTCATAGGCCGGATCTTATACGTAAACTTTTCCCCGGCTATAATCCTCGGCTCGACACTCCCTCCAACCGTCAGCCGATGGCGTACAAACCATCGGTAGCCGTCAGCCGCAACGGATCCTTCCATAAGTCTTCCTCGGGCAAATCTTCCGGCCATGTATCTTCAAAAGGCCGTAATTCCGGAGCATCGTCACCGGGACGAAGACGCCGTTAACTTATAAGCACATATTTCCGTAATACAATCCGGTACACATAAAGCTGAATAACATCATTTAACTTTTGTGTGCCGGATTTCGGCTCGTTGTCCGGCTAATTTTGTTGCTGAAAGTCATATCGGCTTTCCATGATACAATAAAATTAATCGGATATGTCAATTCTTATAGCTATCCTTTGCGTCTTTGCATGGCTTGGTTCGGCCCTGAAAGATGGCGCGGATATTTAAGAGGAAATATTCATTCTAATTATCAATAATAAAAGACAACGGTGATGCAGACTGCTTTGTCCACCTCACCGTTGTAAAATATGATGTAGATGTAGTAATGCTCTAATGTGTTAACGTATGAATTTTTTGCCGTTGATTACATAAATTCCTGAGGGAAGATCGGAGAGAGCTTCGTCAACTGTAGCGGCAGTCATGACAGGCATTCCCTGGAGATTGTAGACGATAACGGGAGTCTGATAGTTAACGGAATCTTCAATATTATTGATGCCGGTGGTACCTTCGTCGCTACGAAGAGCAATAGCAGTGATATTATAGGGTGCTCCGCCTTCGGGATTAGACTGAATCATGAGAGTATTGACTTCGGCGAGTTTTGCCTTTACATCAATATCCTTCAGGTCTACTACGGCTTTTTTCGCTTCGTGGGTTATCGCGCTGTTGTCGGCCCATACAGCATCGGGATTATCCCAGGCTGTAAGTACTTTCATGAAATATCCGGTGTTATCGCCATTGTCGTCAGAAAGATAGATGTCGAGATATCGTTCGCCATCGTAGTTATCAAATGCAGTCTTGAACAGTTCGAGAGTATTCCAGTTATCTACCCAGAAATAGCCGCCCCAGATGGCACCGTCGGGCATATGGAACCCATCGTTGCATATCGAGACCTCTTTTACTGTGAAAGCAGCTCCGCAAAGTTCGAGACCATAAGCCTTGAGGCTGTTGAGCATGTCAGCCGTGATGTAGGTCTTCATGTCGGGAGTATTCTCTCCAAGTGATGTGAAGCGTGTTCCGGGAAGCCATGTACCATTGGCTTTCAGCTCGATTACATCGGAAGTTTGGTCGAAAGTTATATAAATGTAGTCGCCTACATTAATATCTTCGTCGAATGAGGTTGATTCGATTTTAAGAGTGTTTTCCCAGGTAACGTCTACCGGATCGCCGGAATAGAGCGTTTTTACCGTATTTTGGCAAATAACAGGCATGGTGAAGGCTGTCGCAGCGACAGCTGCGAGTAAAAAATGTTTCATAATGTAATTATTATTAGACGGTTAAGTTATTTGGTTGAAATTATAAGTTCGGATACGTTGATATTGCCCGAATAACAGTTGACTGACCAGCAGTTTTTGGCTGTACCATAAATACGGCCTGTGTAGGCTACATTGTCATTGATATATAAGGTGACTACCGAATTGTCGGTAACTATGGTGATATCGTATGATTTATCGGCAGGGGTGGGGAACAGATACCCGTCGGCATTGGAGATAAATCCGCATCCATCGGCGCCCTCTTCTTCAAGATTGATTTTACGGAGAGAATTGCTCTCGGGGTTGATGATAAGGCTATAGTATTTGTCGGAATCGGATCCTCGGCTGAATGATATACCGAAGCGATCATCCATACCGTCTGTCGTGACAGTAAAAGATATGCGGTTTTCTGTTCCGAGTCGTGGCATCAGTCGGTAATCTCCTGCTGAAAGGGTAGTGGGGGATATCACCTTTTCATTTTGGAAAAGT
>JAHZGZ010000284.1:0-18563 GCA_019420545.1 Bacteroidales bacterium
CCCCGGCGCACGCGCCGCATTATGGTATTCACGCAATCTTGATATGACCGACACACGCGTGGAGGCACCCAAGATGTTCCGCGAAATGCAGCATCTGCGTCTGGAGCGCGTAGTGATACCCGACGCACAGGAGACGCTCTGGCACTGTACTGACGTAACCCTGCGTGATGTCGAGGTGCACGGAGCCGATTACCTGTTCATGCATTCGGCCGACATCGACATAGAAAACTATCGCCAGCAAGGCAACTACTCGTTCCAGTATTGCCGTAATGTGGAGATACGCAACGCAAAGATCGACTCAAAGGATGCATTCTGGAATACAGAGGATGTCACCGTGCGCGACTCCACCCTCACCGGCGAATACCTTGGCTGGCACTCGCGGCGCCTCCATCTCATCAACTGCCATATCTCAGGCACGCAGCCGCTATGTTATGCCCGTGATCTCGTGCTTGAGAACTGTACCTTCGATGCCGACGCCGACCTGGCGTTCGAATGCTCGACCCTGCATGCCGACATACGCGGCAACATCACCAGCGTCAAGAACCCCATATCGGGCCATATCATTGCCAACGGCATCGGTGAGCTGATCATCGACGAAAATATCCGTCAGCCTGCCGACTGCAAGATAGAGATACGCAAGTGAGCATCCGGAGCAACAGTACCGAGCAATTGCTCGCCCTGATACGCGACGGGCGCCCGATGAGTTTCCGCACCCAGCTGAGGCTAACCGCTCTCCTCAGTGTGCCGGCCATCGTGGCGCAGCTGTCGTCGATAGCCATGCAGTATATCGACGCCTCGATGGTTGGTTCGCTCGGCGCCAACGCCTCGGCTTCGATCGGACTTGTGTCTACCACTACATGGCTCTTCTGGGGTGTGCTCAGTGCCGCCGGTACCGGTTTTTCAGTACAGGTGGCCCACCTCATCGGAAGCGGTGATTTCGACAAAGCACGCAGCGTCGTGCGCCAGTCGCTGACGGCTCTCCTCATATTCAGCGCGGCCATAGCGCTGGTCGGAGTGGCGATCAGTCCGTTCCTCCCTGGGTGGCTCGGTGCCGACGAGGTGATACACCACGATGCGTCGCGCTACTTTTTGATATTTGCCTCATTTCTCCCGGCGTTGCAGATCAGCTTCCTGTCGGGATCGATGCTCCGGTGTGCCGGCAACATGAAAGTACCGAGCATGCTCAACGTGCTTATGTGCGTGATCGACGTAGTGCTCAACTTCATACTCATTTTCCCCACGCGTGACATATCTGTAGGCTCGCTGAAGATATATATATGGGGTGCCGGAATGGGTGTGGAAGGCGCGGCCTTCGCCACAGTGCTCGCCGAGACCATCGTGGCCGCCATAATGCTCTGGTACCTGTGGCGCCGGTCGCCCATGTTGCGTCTGGCGGGTAGACACGGCAGTTTCCGGCCTCACATATCTACTTTGCGCAAAGCCCTGCGCATCGGTATGCCCATGGGACTGGAACATATCGCCATATGCAGCGCACAGATCATGATAACCACTATCGTGGCTCCGCTCGGAGTGGTCGCGATTGCCGCAAACGCATTCGCCATCATCGCAGAGAGCCTGTGCTACATGCCGGGATATGGTATCGGAGAGGCTGCGACGACACTTGCCGGACAGGCCTATGGCGCCGGACGCCACAAACTTGTACGGCGTTTCGGCTACATCACAGTCGGTGCGGCAATGGCCGTGATGGGTGTGATGGGTGTAGCGATGTATCTGTTTGCCCCGCAGATTATCAGTGTAATGTCGCCGGTAGAAGAGATCCGTATACTGGGTGCCGACATACTGCGCATCGAGGCGTGGGCCGAACCGATGTTCGGTGCCGCCATCGTAAGCTACGGTTTCTTTGTCGGCCTGGGACGCACGGTATTGCCGAGTATCATGAATCTGCTGAGCATATGGGGCGTACGCCTGACGCTTGCAACCATGCTGGCTCCATCCATGGGCCTGCGTGGTGTATGGCTCGCCATGTGTATCGAACTATGTTTCCGCGGACTCATCTTCCTTGCTCTGCTTGCATTCGGGCGCTGGCGCCGCGACGGAAAGATTCCTCTTGAACCCCCAATATTACGATAATAGATCGCATATGAAATACAATTTTGACGAAATCATTGATCGCCGGGAGAGTGGATCATACAAGTGGGACAGCCACGAACACGAAGGTCTCCTCCCCATGTGGGTGGCCGACATGGATTTCCGCACTGCTCCGGCCGTTATCGACGCCCTACGCGCCCGTGTAGAGCATGGAGTATTCGGCTATACCCATGTTCCGGAGGAGTATTATCGCGCGGTAACCGACTGGTTCTCTCGGCGGCACGGGTGGGCGATCGACCGTTCATGGTTCATCTATACCTCAGGCGTGGTTCCCGCCATCTCCGCCATAATAAAGGCTCTAACCGAGCCCGGAGACAAAGTTATCGTGCAGACACCCGTATACAACTGTTTCTTCTCTTCAATACGAAACAACGGATGCACCATTCTGGCTAATCCGCTGATTTATACCGGCGACAGGTATGAAATAGACTTTGCCGGGCTTGAAAAGGCAGCCTCCGATCCGGGGGCGAAAGTATTGCTGCTGTGCAATCCCCACAATCCCGGCGGGAGAGTCTGGAGTGCCGGAGAACTTACCCGTATAGCCGACATATGTCTGCGCAACGGAGTGTTTGTAGTCTCCGATGAAATTCATTGTGAACTCACATATCTCCCCGACGGATATACCCCATACGGAACGCTGCCCGAACCCTACAGAAGCAACGCATCGGTATGCGTGTCACCGTCGAAGGCATTCAACATCGCAGGCCTGCAGATTGCCAATATCATCACTCCGGATCCTGCGATACGCCGTCGCATCGACCGTGCGATCAATATCAACGAGGTATGCGACGTAAACCCCTTCGGCGTCACGGCCACCATCGCCGCCTACACTGCCGGCGAGGAATGGCTCAACGAGCTTGTCGCCTATCTTCACGGCAATTACGCCCTTATCTCCGATTTTATATCCCGCGAACTGCCCGCGCTGAAGTTGATGCCTTTAGAATCGACATACCTCGCATGGATCGATATCCGCGCCACAGGGCTGACTTCCGAGGAACTCACCACACAACTGCTCGAAGCGACCGGGCTGATGGTCAATCCCGGCACCATGTACGGAGCCGACGGAGAAGGGTTCATCAGAATCAACTTCGCCTGCCCGCGCAGCAGAGTGGAAGATGCCCTATTGCGGCTAAGAGCTTGTTTAAAAAAGATAATTACACCGCTTTTGCACGTATAATCGGGCCATACCGCACGGAAGAGGCCGCATTTTTTCTGCAAAAAGTTGATTTTTTTGCGGATAATAAGTAACTTTGCAGCGGTTTTTTCAATAAAATTTCTTGTGGGAAAGTTTTCAGCATACAAGCTTCCTCTGAAGACGCTGCCTCATGGCAGTCATGCATTCGATTACAAGCTGCAAAAGCAGTTTTTCGTCGATATGGAGAGCGCCGACATCCGCGATGCCGACCTTGACGTACATGTCGACGTAAACTACAAAGGCGACTTGTACGAAATCACTCTTACCGTCAAAGGCGAGATCACTCTCATCTGCGACCGGTGTCTCGACGACCTCCCCTGGCCCGTCGACACCACTTTCCACATTTTCGTAAAGTACGGTCCCGACTACAACGACGATTCCGACGAGCTTCTGGAGATACCCGAGAGCGACGCCGAACTGAATATCGCCTACATGATGTACGACACCGTGGCTCTAACCATCCCCATCAAGCATGTCCACCCGCTCGGCAAATGCAACCGCGCGATGAGTTCACTGCTGAAAAAGCACCGCGCACCGGGCCATATGGAACCGGACGGCGACGACGATGAGATGATGGACGAGATGATCGATGAAGTGGAAACAGCTCAGATGCAGCCCGATACCGCCGATGACGATGACGTACCCACCGATCCGCGATGGGACGAATTAAAGAAACTAAGTGACAATAATTAAAATTTTCATAACAAATGGCACATCCTAAACGAAAGCAATCCAAGACCCGCACTGCAAAGCGCCGCACTCACGATAAGGCCGTAGAACCCACGCTGGCAATCTGCCCTCACTGCGGGTCATGGCACATCTACCACACCGTATGCCCCGCTTGCGGATATTACCGTGGTAAAGTAGCCATCGAGAAGCCGGCTGCCGTATAATAATCGCGCCACGGCACAGTCAGAGCCGAGTCAAAGCGCATGCATTCCGCTATGTCCGGTATTGTCGGGCACTTAAAAGAACTTTACACATATCCCCGGGCATCCTCACAAATGCCCGGGTTGGTATGTGTATTTTCCGGCATGTAAGGACACTCCTCAGGCACGGCATCTGTGCTCCAGAAACTTTGCAGAACATAAACCAATCATTCCAAATGCTTTACCCAAGAATTGCGGGCGTTGCATCATACGTGCCCGATGACATCCTCGACAACGAGATGCTGTCGAAAATGGTCGACACATCCGACGAGTGGATCACAACACGTGTAGGAATCAAAGAGCGCCGAATCCTCAAAAAGGACGCCGGCTCGTCATACCTCGGCATACATGCTGTAAACAAGCTCCTGGAATCAACTTCGACTTCACCCGAAGAGGTTGACCTGCTCATCTGCGCGACTTCCAATCCGGATTACCGTTTCCCCTCTACCGGCTCCATTATAGCCCACGGCTGCGGACTCGCCAATGCTTATGCATATGATATCCAGGCTGCTTGCGCCGGATTTCTTGTAGCTCTTCAGGATGCGGCAGCCTATGTACGTTCAGGAATGTACAAGAAAGTTGTCGTAGTGGCAGCCGAAAAGATGTCGTCGATGGTCAACTACGGCGACCGTACTACCTGCACACTCTTCGGCGATGGTGCAGCCTGCATGCTCATCGAGCCTACCGAGGAGAAAACCGGTATCATCGACGGCGTTTTCCACGTCGATGGTGAAGGTCTGCCCCATCTGGTAATGAAAGGCGGCGGCTCAGCTCATCCGGCAACACAGCAGACTCTTGACGACGGATGGCACTACCTGTATCAGGAGGGCCGAGCCGTGTACAAGCACGCTGTAACCGACATGCTCACATCGTCGATGGAAGTAGCCGAGAGAAACAACATCAAGGTTTCCGACGTCGACTGGTTCATACCCCATCAGGCCAACCTGCGTATCATAGAGGCAGTAGCCGAACGCGCCGGCCTCGGATCCGACAAGGTACTTGTCAACATCGAGCATTACGGCAACACTTCAGCAGCCTCCATCCCCCTGTGTATCGACGAATACAAAGACAAGCTGAAGAAGGGCGACAAGATCATCCTCACCGCATTCGGCGCAGGATTTACCTGGGGTGCACTTTACGTGATCTGGGATCTCTGATTCCACCCCCGCTCAACCCGATTCAACTATCCAAGGCATAATCCCGTTCATGATACCGCTTCATGAATGGGATTTTTATGTGTCTGCAATCAGCCATATCCCCTAACTTCAAGCCATGCACCGCACCTGCTGCCCAAAGCACTTGTAAAATCGGTTTACAAGTGCTACCTTTGTTATCGGATTATCTTATCGACTTCCTGAATACAACTGTTTAACCGGCAACAATGAAAGAATCACTGAATCTCTCATTACAGCAAAAGATGCAACAGCGTCTGTCGCCAATGCAGGTGCGCTACGGACGCCTGCTGGAGATGAACGGTCCGGAGATTGAAGACGAAGTGCAGCGTGTGCTCGACGATAATCCCGCGCTTGATATTGCCGACAATATCGCCGACAACGGCGCCCCCGATGATTTCACGGAAACGGCCGAGGATATGCAGCTTGCAGACTATCGTGAGGATGACATGCCATCCTATCGTCTGGGAGCTCCGGGACATCCCGACACCGAGCGCTCTTACGAGCCTGTAGCAGCCGATACTGCACAATCACTCTTCGATACATTGAGCGCACAGCTTGCCGAACACAACCTCACCGAAGAACAGCGCTCCGTGGCGCTATACGTTATCGGAAATCTCGACGACAACGGGTACCTCACACGCGACGCCGCAAGCATGGCATACGATATCGAGGCCCATACCGGAATGCCCGTGACTACTGCCGATGTACAGCAGATGATTGCACTCGTGCGCACAATGGATCCTCCCGGCGTGGGTGCGGTCGATCTGCGCGAATGCCTTCTCATTCAGCTCAGGCGCCGACAGCCCCAGTCGCATGCCGTTAAACTTGCCATTGATATTGTCGACCATTATTTCGACCTCTTCTCGCTGAAGCATTACGACCGCCTTGCAACAACACTGAATGTAGACGAAGCGACACTGCGCGAGGCAATGCGTGTAATACGGTCGCTCAACCCAAAGCCCGGAGGTGAAATCGATTCCGATCCTGCCGATGACCGCACACGCCATATAATACCCGACTTCCAGGTGGAAACCGACGGCCAGGCACTCACACTCACATTGCTCAACAACATACCGGAACTGGTGATCGAGGAGAGTTTCCGCGACGATAATACATCCACGACACATCCGTCAGGTTCACGCGGCAGCCAGGAAGCATTAGTCTTTATAAAGCAAAAACGCGATGAGGCACGCGACTTCATACACCTCGTGAGCATGCGCCAAGAAACACTGTTCAATGTAATGAGTGCAATCGTAAGACTTCAGCGCGATTTCTTTACCGGAGGCGAACACGAAAGCCTCATCCATCCCATGATTCTCAAGGATATAGCCGCCATAACCGGCTATGACCTATCGGTAATATCACGTGCGACAGCTGGAAAATACGTAGCGACAGCTCGCGGCATGTATCCGTTGAAACTGTTCTTCAACGAACGTCCCACCGATGATACCGACACATCTACCCATGCCATACTTGCCGCCCTGCGCGAAATCATCGAACAGGAAAACAAAAAACATCCAATGAGCGACGAAGCCATTACCGCACGGCTCGCCGAGCGAGGTTATGACATAGCACGCCGCACGGTAGCGAAATACCGCGAGCGCCTCGGATATCCGGTAGCGCGTATGCGCCGCGAAATTTAAACATAACCTCACGGCAGATGTTAATAATTAAATAAGACACTTCGCCTCATGAACCGTATCGCACATATATTATCGTGGGTGTTCAGCCCGATTCTCATACCGACCTATGCGGTATTCGCCACTCTATGGCTTACCCAGCTGGCCCTGCTTCCGGCCGGAGTAAGATGGAATGTAGTGATTGTAACATGCCTGATGACCTGCGTGCTCCCTGCATTCGCGATAATGCTCATGTACTGGATGAAGATCGTCTCCGATCCGGGGCTTAACAACCGCAAGGAGCGTCTGATTCCCTATGTGCTCACCATCATCTGTTATCTGGCATGCGCATGGTATCTGTTTACCATCCATTCCCCCTACTGGATGTGGATGTTCATGGTGGCCGGAGCCTGTACGGCACTTATATCGTGTATCGTTAACGCATGGTGGAAAATATCAGCCCACGCCGCTGCGATGGCCGGGTTCGTCGCCATGCTGTTCCGCATTGCCGCCGACGGCCTCGGAATAGTGCCCATGTGGCCGTTGATAGTATGCGGCATCCTGCTGTGGGGAGCACTATGCTCGTCACGCATAATCCTGGGACGGCACACATTCTGGCAGGTGATGGCCGGATCGGCCAACGGCTTCCTCGTGGTATATCTCCTTACAATGTAACAGACTATTTCAAGACAACAACATAAACCAATTATCACATTATGAATCCGATAGTAAGCATCATCATGGGAAGCACATCCGACCTCCCCGTGATGGGAAAAGCCGCCCAGCTGCTCGACGACTTTGAAATACCTTTCGAGATAAACGCACTGTCAGCCCACCGCACACCGGCACAGGTAGAGGAATTTGCCTCCGGCGCCGCCGCACGCGGAATAAAAGTGATAATAGCAGCTGCCGGCATGGCTGCCGCACTGCCGGGCGTAATTGCCGCCAACACTACCCTGCCGGTAATCGGAGTGCCCATCGCATCCACTCTCGGAGGCATGGACGCCCTGCTGGCAATCGTGCAGATGCCTCCGGGCATACCTGTCGCCACTGTTACCATCAATGGCGGACTGAATGCGGCGCTGCTGGCCGTAGAAATGCTCGCACTCGGCGACGAACGCATTGCCGCACGTCTGGCCGAATACAAAAAATCGCTTTCCGGCAAGATCGTGAAAGCCAATGCCGAGCTTGCCGAAGTAAAATATAAGTTCAAGACCAACTGACCGATGCCGGACTATAGCTACAGGCGCCGACCGAGCCGTCGTGTGCCTATCGGAAATGTAATAATAGGCGGCGATACTCCCATTGCCCTTCAGTCGATGACCAACACATCGACCAACGATATCGAAGGGTCGGTTGAGCAGTGCATGCGTATCGCAGAAGCCGGGGGCGACATTGTGCGCCTTACCGCTCAGGGCATACGCGAAGCCGGAAATATCGGTGAAATCCGCACCGAACTGCGCAAGCGCGGATGCGATGTGCCGCTTGTGGCCGACGTGCATTTCAATCCACGCGCAGCATTCGCATCAGCCGAAGCCGGAGTCGATAAGGTGCGTATCAATCCCGGCAATTTCGTAGATCCGGGACGCACATTCCGCAAGCTGGAATATACCGACGAAGAATACGTCGGAGAATTGCGCCGCATAGAGGACGCTTTTGTACCGTTTCTCGACACGTGCCGCACCAACAACACCACAATCCGTATCGGTGTGAATCACGGCAGTCTGAGCGACCGCATCATGAGCCGCTATGGCGACACTCCTGCCGGAATGGTAGAGAGCGCTATGGAGTTTCTGCGCGTCGCCGTGCGCCACGACTTCTTCAATATCGTTATCTCCATCAAGGCAAGCAATGTCGTAATAATGGTAGAGACCGTGCGCCGCCTCGTAGCGGCAATGGAAGCAGAGGGGATGGATTTCCCGCTCCATCTCGGTGTGACCGAGGCCGGCGACGGTGAAGACGGCCGCATAAAGAGCGCTGTCGGCATCGGTACACTGCTGGCCGAAGGTATAGGCGACACCATACGTGTCTCGCTCAGCGAACCGCCGGAGAATGAGATTCCGGTAGCTAAGGCTCTTGCCGATTACATCGCAGGCTTTGCCGAGGCGACAGCTCCCGACGAGAAATTTACGGTAAACGAGTGTTTTGCTCCGCAGCGCCGTGTGTCGAAACCCGTCGGAAGCATCGGGGGCGCCAACCCCACGGCTGTAATCTCACCGCTTGAAATCGCCTCTGTCCCCGACGGCGCAATCCTGGTGACAGGCACCGGAAAGAATCCTGCTGCCAATATTCTCGATGAAGTTGCACGCATGGATGCCGCCGGTAACAATGCACCCGTCGCCGCATGCATCGTCTACGACGACATGCCCAAAGACGAAGTAAAGCTACGTGCTGCCGCCGACTTCGGACGCCTGCTGCTGAGCGGCCTCCAGGATGCGATAATGATACGCAGCAATGTGATGACCGATGACGTGCTATATACACTCGCGCTCAACATCCTGCAGGCAGCACGTCTGCGTTTCAGCCACACGGAGTATATCGCCTGCCCGGGATGCGGACGCACGCTTTTCGATCTGCAGAGCACACTGAAAGCTGTGCGCGAGGCCACCGGACATCTTAAAAATCTGAAAATAGGAGTGATGGGCTGCATCGTAAACGGTCCTGGCGAGATGGCTGACGCCGACTACGGCTATGTAGGGGCGGCAGCCGGCCATGTCAGTCTATACCGCGGCAAAGAATGCGTGCGCAAAAACATCCCCCAGACCGAAGCCATCCCCGCACTAATCGCCTTCCTCAAGGAAGAAGGCGTATGGCAGGAACCGTAACCGGCCCTATCCATTCATTACAATAAATGCGCTGTGCCACATCAAGTTGGCACAGCGCATTTGTTGTTGTAACGGCTCCCGTTCCCCAGCAATTATGGGAATTTATACAACGGCGAGAATTCCGTTGATACTTTTACAGGTATGGGTAAGTTATGTCGTGAAGGAAAAGGGGATGCGGAGGCATGGAGGTACCGGCGGCGCAACGGTCGCGAGTAGCGATTACCCGACGGAAACCATCGATGGAAAGCTTGCCGCGCCCTACGTCGATAAGTGTGCCGACAACGGCACGCACCATGTTGCGCAGAAAGCGGTCGGCAGTGATGACAAAAGTATGGCGCGATGGATCACCGGGGATAGTCTCGATCCATTCGGCACGGCTTACACGGCATATATTTGTCTTCGCATCTGAATGCAGTTTGGCAAACGATGTAAAATCGTCAACCTCAAGCAGTAGCGAAGCCGCGCGGTTCATGGCCTCGAAATCAAGCCCTGCTGCGGGCTCCTGCCATGCAAGCTGATACAGGAACGGCGAGCGGCCGCTGTAGGTATAATAATGGTATGTCCGTGAGGTGGCATCGAAGCGTGCATGCGCATCGGCATGTACATGTATGATATCGTAGACCACAATGTCAGGGCCAAGCATCGAACATAACGCCCTCACAGCGCCTGTCAGGTCGGCAATTTCAGTTTCAGTATCGAAATGAGCCATCATCATCGAGGCGTTGACACCCGTATCGGTACGGCCGGCACCGACAACAGGCGTAGGTGTGCGCAGAAATGTGGAGAGCGCCCGCTCCACACATTCCTGCACACTAATGGCATTGGGCTGTATCTGCCACCCGTGATACGGAGCGCCACGGTAGGCGAGTTTCAGGAAATAACGCACGCTAAATTATCAGTCCTTCTCAAGATAAGTGTAGCCATAAAGGCCTGAACGATATTTGCTCAGGAATTCACGGCCTTCTTCAGGGGTGATCTTGCCGCTCTTCATCGACGATGTAACCCACGTCTCAACGTTTCTTACAAGCCGTTTGGTATTGTACTGCACATAATCAAGCACCTCGTCGACCGTCTCGCCATATATTATCTGGTCAATTTCATAACGGTCCTTGTATACGCTGATATGTACGGCATTGGTATCGCCGAACAGATTGTGCATATCACCGAGAATTTCCTGATAAGCTCCGACAAGGAATACACCTATATAATAAGGCTCTTTGTCGCGCAAAGAATGTACAGGTAATGAATTTGAATTGCCATGAGCCGAGATGAAGTTGGCGATTTTGCCGTCGGAATCGCATGTAATGTCCTGAAGCGTGGCCGTGCGTGTCGGCTTTTCGTCGAGACGTGCGATAGGCATTATCGGAAATACCTGATCGATAGCCCACGAATCGGGTAGCGACTGGAAAAGCGAGAAATTGCAGAAGTACTTGTCGGGGAGCATCTTGGCAATCTTACGCAACTCCTCTGGAGCATGTTTGAGAGTGCTTGCTATATCCCCAACTTCGCGTGCGATCGACCAGAAAAGCTTCTCTACCTGTGCCCGCGAGCGCAGATCAAGCATACCGAGACTGAAGAGATCGAGAGCTTCCTCACGGATCTGAAGGGCATCGTGCCAGCTTTCGAACAGACGAGGCTGGTTGAGCTTATCATAGATATCATACAGTTCACGCACAAGTTCATGATCATTGTGGCTAACCTCCTCCCGGTCGTCCCATTCGGGGAGAGAGGTTGTAGCAAGCGCCTCGAAAATAAGCACCGAATGATGGGCCGTAAGCGAACGTCCGCTTTCAGTAATGATATTAGGCTGCTTCAAGCCGTTTTTCACACAGGCGTCGACCAGAGCCGACACTGAATCGTTGGCATACTCCTGAATCGAATAGTTCATCGAACTTTCACTCGCCGACGAACGGCTCCCGTCGTAATCCACGCCAAGACCTCCACCTATATCAATAAAGTCTATATCATATCCAAGACGAGTGAGCTGCACATAGAATTGTGTCGCCTCACGCAGGGCGGTCTGTATGCGGCGTATCTTGGTAATCTGGCTGCCGATATGGAAATGTATCAGCTTCAGACACTCCTTCATCTTGTGGCGTTCGAGGAAGTCGAGAGCCGTAAGCAGCTCGGATGAATTGAGACCGAACTTCGACTGATCACCCCCCGACTCTTCCCACTTTCCGGAGCCGGAGCTTGACAACTTGATGCGGATGCCAACATTCGGCGATATGCCGAGACGCTTCGACACCTCGGCGATAGCCTGAAGCTCATTGAGCTTCTCTACTACAAGATATATGTTGCGCCCCATCTTCTGGGCCAGAAGCGCAAGTTCTATATATTCATTATCCTTGTATCCGTTACATATAATAAGGGCATTCTCGGCAATATTGGTTGCCAGCACCGCATGAAGTTCAGGCTTTGAGCCTGCCTCGAGACCGATATTGAATTTTTTTCCGTGGCTCACGATCTCCTCTACCACCTGACGGATCTGGTTGACCTTGATCGGATATATAATGAAGTTTTTGGCCTCGTAGCCATACTCGTCCGCAGCCTGGCGGAAACATCGGGAAATCTTCTCGACACGATTGTCGAGAATGTCGGGAAAACGCAGAAGCACCGGCGCGGCAACGTCGCGCACCTGCAACTCGTCGAGCACATCTTTGATATCGACGGCCGCACAGCCTTCGCGTGGAGTGACTACCACATGGCCTTTTTCATTGATGGAGAAATACTTCATGCCCCATCCGGTGATGTTGTACAGCTCCGCGCTGTCCTCGATACGCCATTTTCTCATCGGCAGAAAACGTATATTTAGTTAATAATTATTTAACATACAAAGTTACTACATTTTTTCAATAGATTGCCCCGGAGCCTCTCCAAAATTCACCCGAAGGATGCCGCTACACATAAATTAATATATTTAACATTTTATTGCAATTTTATCATCTCTAAAATGATGTTTTGAAAAGAAAAAAAAGTAATTTTGTGTTGTCGAATTGCGAAGTGGAGCCAGGTCGCGACAGACCCGTCTTTTCTTTGTTCGGCAAGCCATCTGCTCAACACTAATTACCAATACATTTATCACATCATGAACAGCAAAGTATGCTATTCAATCATCCTCGCCGGTACTGTGATGCTTACAGGTTGCGGCAAGAAGATGAACCAGTTCAAGTCCGACTATTTCTCGGTTAACCCTAATCCCCTTGAAGTAGTAGGTGACAAAGTTCCCGCTACCGTTACGGGCAACATCCCCGCCAAGTTCTTCCAGAAGAACGCCGAGGTAACCGTAACCCCCTACCTTGAGTTCAACGGTACGGAGGTAGCTTCAGCCCCCTACACATTCCAGGGCGAAAAAGTTCGCGGCAACAACCCCGTGATCAACTACGCTAACGGCGGCTCAGTAACAATCCCCGTTCAGTACGTTTACAACCCCGAGATGAACCGCAGCGACCTCACGCTCGCGTTCACCGTACGTCAGGGCAACAAACAGTATGCACTTCCCCGCGTAAAGGTGGCTGAAGGCGTTGTAGCAACCGCTGCCATCGCCGACGCAGGAACTGTAGCCCCGGCTATCGCTAACGACAAGTTCCAGCGTATCATCAACGAGAAGTACGACGCCGACATCAAGTTCCTCATCAACCAGGCCAACCTGCGCAAGGGCGAACTCGACTCCAAGGCCATGACCGACCTCCAGAAGGAACTCGTTGAAGCCAACGACGACAACCGTCGCGAAATCAAGGAAATCAACATCAAGTCGACTGCATCGCCCGACGGTGGTGTGAAACTCAACACCAAGCTCGCCGAAAACCGCGAGAAGAACACCGTCGCCTACATGGAGAAAAAGCTCAAGAAGGACAACATCACAGAGTTCGGCGAACTTACCGCCAACTTCACTCCCCAGGACTGGGAAGGCTTCCAGAAGCTCGTTGCCGCCAGCAACATCCAGGACAAGGAACTCATCCTCAGCGTACTCTCAATGTACAAAGATCCCGAGCAGCGTGAGAAGGAAATCCGCAACCTCAGCTCTGTATTCGATCAGCTCGCCGAGACAATCCTTCCCCAGCTCCGCTACTCACGTATAACAGCTTCTATCGACGTTATCGGCAAGAGCGACGAGGAGATCATGAACGCCTTCCTCTCCAACCCCAAGGATCTCAGCGTTGACGAACTTCTTTATGCCGCAACTCTTACCGACGACAACAACAAGCGTCTCAAGATCTACGACAAGGCTGTAGAACTCTATCCCAACGACTACCGCACCTACAACAACCTCGGTATGTGCCAGTATATCGACAAGGACTACGACGCAGCTGCCGCTAACTTCGCACAGGCTGCCAAGCTTGCTCCCAACGCTCCCGAGACTCAGATGAACCTCGGCCTCGTAGCTCTTCTCAACCAGAACTACAAGGACGCTTCTTCCAAGTTCGGTAACGCTGCCGGTGTAGCTGCTCTTGGCGACGCTCTTGGTGTTTACTACCTCAAGCAGGGCGATTACAACTCGGCAGTACGCGCATTCGGCGACAGCAAAAGCAACAACGCTGCTCTCGCCCAGATCCTCAACAAGGATTACAGCAAGGCTAAGACCACTCTCGCCGGTGTTAAGAACCCTGATGCCACCACATTCTACCTGACCGCTGTACTTGGTGCACGCACCAACAACAACAATATGGTTTACAACAACCTCCGTCAGGCTATCAAACTCGACAACAACATGCTCAAGCGTGCTCAGAACGACCTCGAGTTCACCAACTTCAACCTCAGCGCCCTCTAATCGAAACATACGATATCAGGCAAATGAAAGCCCGGCTTTATCAGCCGGGCTTTCTTATTTTGGGAAGAGGAAAACGTACGTGATCTACACATATGTAATTACCCCACTGAAAATGGCATAGGGAGAGATAAGACTTCCGAAACAGACATGGAATGGACAAGACTGTTACAATACCGTTGGTTTTGAAGTCATTCAATTGTGTAATCGGCATATCATTCGTAACTTTGCAACATGCATTTTGAAGATCTTGATTTAAGCGACGATATTCTCGACGCCATTTATGCCATGCACTTCGACGAGTGCACCCCCATACAGGAACAAGCCATTCCTATTGTATTACAAGGCCGCGATCTTATTGCCATCGCTCAGACCGGTACCGGCAAGACCGCCGCATATCTCCTTCCCGTGATAGACCTTCTCGCCGATCTGCCGGCCCCGGAAGAAGGCGTGAACTGCATAGTCATGGCCCCTACTCGCGAACTCGCACAACAGATCGAGCAGCAGATGGACGGATTTTCATACTATCTGCCCATATCCTCACTCGCCATATACGGAGGTACTGACGGAGCCACGTTCGCGCGCCAGCAGCGTGCCATGCGCGAGGGTGCCGATGTCGTGATAGCCACTCCGGGACGCTTGCAGGCGCTGCTCCAGATGGGAGGGATAGACCTGAGCAAGGTAAAATACTTCATTCTTGACGAGGCCGACCGTATGCTTGACATGGGTTTCTACGACGATATCATGCGCATAGCCATGCAGCTTCCGGCCGAAAGGCAGACACTGCTTTTTTCCGCAACAATGCCTCCCCGGATACGCAAGCTTGCCCAGGATATCCTTCGCAATCCCGCTGAGGTCAAGATCGCGCCGTCGCGACCGGTAGAAAAAATCGTGCAGTCGGCGGTAATGTGCGGCGACGGTCAGAAAGAAGAGATACTCAAGCGCCTGCTCAAAGAGCGCCACGGATCGAAAGTAATCGTGTTTGCCTCGTCAAAACTCGGAGTGCGCGATCTTACCCGCTCGTTGAGGCGTGCCGGCATAAAAGCCGCCGAGATCCATTCCGATCTCGGCCAGAAAGAGCGCGACGACACCATCCATGATTTCCGCGCCGAGCGCCTCGACGTGCTCGTGGCTACCGATCTGCTAGCCCGCGGCATCGACATCGACGACATATCCATGGTGGTAAACTACGACGTGCCGCGCGAGCCGGAAGACTATGTGCACCGTATCGGCCGCACCGGCCGTGCCAATGCCGACGGTACTGCCGTAACGCTTGTATCACCGCGCGACCGGCGTGCATTCTCCCGCGTGGAATCGACCTTGAAAATCAAGATTCCGCTCGAAGATCTCGTTCCCGGCGCCGACTCCGGACGCAACGACCGCACCAGCGGTGAACGCCGCCAGCAGAAAGAGCGCAACGCATCGCGCCGCCGTGGACAGAACCGAGGGCCGAAAGACAACAAAAACACGTCGGAAAAAACGACCGACAACAACAATAATAATACCCACGCACCACAGACACAACCGATGGCCGGAACCGCCCCAACAGAAGGTAAGCCCGAAGATAGTCAGTCCAAGAAATCGCGACGCCGCTACAAGCGCCGTCGCCGTCCCTCTAACGGCAACAACAATGCCACGCCACAGGAAACGACATAATCTGACCGGGAAGGCGGTGCAAATAAAAGAAAAATCGAGCAGGAGGTAAACACGTGCGATTAGTGTTTACCTCCTGCTCGATTTTCTGTATGCGGAAAACCGGCCGATACCGGAATCTCCGGATTAGAAGGGGAGATCGTCGTTAGGCTCCGGAGTGAGATCGGGCATGGGAGCGGCTGCGGTCGGAGCCGGAGCGCCATATGCGGGAGCAGCAGGAGCACCCGGAGCGGCAGGCGCCGCTGCCGGTTCTACCTTCCAACCGTCAATCGAGGTAAACCAGCGACCGTTGTATTCGCGGCTGTTGATGTCGAAACTCAGACGGATCTCATCACCGACATTCAGAGGATACTGATCGGCACGGTCGCCGAAGAGTACGAAGAACACTTTTTTGGGATATGTTTCATGTGTTTCAAGCACATATTCGCGCTTTTTCCAGTTGTTGCCGGCACGCGACACACCCGACTGTTCGGGGAGGGCCAATATGATTTTGCCTTCTACTTCCATTGTATGATATTGAATAAGAATTTATAATTACTTCAGTTTAGCCGTACTATATTTTTCCGGCTACCTTATGACAATTCCACGAGGGAATCGGATAACTTGTCAAAGTTAGTCAATTTCAATCCGCGGCACAAATTTTAGGATGATAAATTGTCAACGATTTATCGACGTTTCCCCTCGGCTACGGGTCGTCGGCCAACATATCCGTCAGCTTACTGTTCCGTCACTGCCGACGCCCACGGAAGCGGTACACGAGCGGTAAAAAGCTCGTCGCAGAGGCGCCGGTAGAGCTTCACGGCCTTGGGATGGTCGCCGACCACATGCTCGGTACGGAAAAACACCACACCGCCGATACCCGCGGCCTTTCGCGCTTTAATGATCTGGTCGACAATTACATCATCGCTCCACCCCGCATCCATCATCTTATAGGCGGCCAAGCCGGCGGCCACAGGAGCCGCATCCGACGCCACACGTGTCCAGGTGTCGAGATTCTGCGAATAGCCGAACTTTTCATCCCAATACATCTGCGGAGCTATGAAATCGTGGTGGCCCGATGAAATCCACTCCACCGGATCCTGAAAAAAAGAATCGTAGGCCGTGGAGTTACGTAGTTTCCCTACATTTTTGTATGTTCCTATCGGAGCCGATCCCACCATCATGTCGGGACGCTCCTCTGCCACCATCTCATACAGCTCGGCGACAAATTGGTTGAGATTATCGCGGCGCCAGTCGGCAAGCGACATACGGCGAGGGGCATAACGCTTATACGTCTTGCTGTCGGGGAAATCAGAACCCGGATAACGGGTATAGTCGAGGCTAATACCATCGAAATCGTAGGCCTTCACAAGTTCGCGGTAAGTCTCGACGAGCCATTTGCGATTGTCGGGCACCCCCGGATCGAGCCATAGCGTACCGCGATAATTCACACAATACTTGCGGCGGGTATTCCCGGGATGGCTCACCCTATTAGCCTTATAGCGCCCTATCTGGGAAGGCGCCCCCATACGGAACGGCACAATCCACGCATGGCATTCCATGCGGCGCCGATGGCACTCGTCGATCACAAACCGGCACACGTCGAAGTCGAGCGCGGCACTCCCGTCTCCCGTAACGTCCTCCATTGCCGGCTCACGGCGCGATGGCCAGAGCACATCGCCGTTGGCCTGTACCTGAAATATCACAAGGTTGAAGTGTGCGCGCTCCAGACAATCGAGTATGTCGACAAGCGCACGCTTCTGTGCGTCAGCACCTCTCACACCGCGCGGCCAGTCGAGCCCTTTGTTGGTAGTCAGCCATACACCCCTCACCTCCGGGCCTTCGGGGGCCGTGGCGGCGCATACCGAGCCAACCGGCACCAGCAGTGCAAGCACAATCATGGCTGCCGACACCACGCGGAGTGCGGCAGCCATAATACTGTTACGTCGGAAATTATACGTAGCCACGGATGATGCCTCGCTTGGCATTGCGCACGAAGAGGATAATCTCGTCACGCTCTTTGGTAGCGGGAAGCTCGGCCTCGATACGGTCGATAGCGTCGGAGAAATTCATGCCCGACAGATAGAGATAGCGGTAGATTTCCTGAATCTCGCTTATCTGCTCGTTGGTGAAGTTACGACGACGCAGACCGATGGAGTTCACTCCGGCAAAGGATATAGGCTCGCGTCCGGCCTTTACGTAAGGGGGAATATCCTTATTGACAAGCGCGCCACCCTGAAGCATCACATGCGGACCGATATGGCAGAACTGATGCACCAGCGCACCGCCCCCGATCACGGCATAATTGTCG
>JAHZGZ010000284.1:18573-19782 GCA_019420545.1 Bacteroidales bacterium
CAAGCTGCACGGCATTCGACATGATTACATTGTCGCCTACCACACAGTCATGGGCCACGTGGCAGTAAGCCATTATGAGGCAGTTGTTGCCAACCACGGTCTTACCCTTGGCAGCTGTACCGCGGTTTACCGTGACAAACTCGCGGATGGTAGTGTTGTCGCCGATGATGGCTGTAGTTTCCTCACCTCTGAACTTCAGATCCTGCGGAATAGCACCGATTACGGCACCGGGGAAAATCGTGCAGTTCTTACCTATACGGGCGCCCTCCATGATGGTGACGTTGCTCATGATGCGTGTGCCTTCGCCGATCTCCACGTTCTGGTCGATGGTGACAAACGGGTCGATCACCACGCTCGGAGCGACCTTTGCGGCGGGATGCACATAGGCTAACGGTTGTTTCATATAAATATGTATATGTGTTTTACTTATTCTTGATAACCTGGGCCATGAACTCGCATTCGGTGACAATCTTGTCGCCCACGAAAGCATAACCCTTCATTACGGCGCAGCCGCGGCGCAGAGGTGTCATGAAGCTTACATGGAACAACAGTGTATCGCCGGGTACCACCTTGTTGCGGAACTTCACGTTGTCGATCTTCATGAAGTAGGTGGAATACTTCTCGGGATCATCCACCGTGCTGAGCACAAGAAGACCGCCGGTCTGCGCCATGGCCTCTACCTGAAGAACACCCGGCATTACCGGTTCCTGGGGGAAGTGACCCTGGAAGAAGGGCTCGTTGCCGCTTACATTCTTGAGACCCACGATATGGCTGTCGCCCACTTCGATCACCTTGTCGACAAGCAGGAATGGATAACGGTGGGGAAGGAGCTCGCGGATACGGTTTACATCCATCACAGGCTCAGCCGAAGGATTGTAGAGCGGCGCCTGCACTTCCTGATGCTTTATCTCTTTACGGATCTTCTTGGAAAAAGTGGTGTTGAGCGAATGGCCAGGACGGGTTGCCAGAATCTTGCCCTTGAGCGGACGACCGATGAGAGCGATGTCGCCGAGCACGTCGAGCAGTTTGTGACGCGCGGGTTCGTTGTCGCAGGTAAGAGGAATATTGTTGATATAGCCGAACTCGTTGACATTCTTGTGGGGCACACCCATGAGGTCGGCCAAACGGTCAAGTTCGTCTTGTCCCATCGGACTGTCGTATATCACGATGGCATTGTCGAGATCACCGCCCTTTATGAGATTGTTCTTC
>JAHZGZ010000284.1:19792-32390 GCA_019420545.1 Bacteroidales bacterium
TCACGCACGAATACGAAAGTACGGCTTGCGGCTATCTCCTTGGGGAAGTCGGCAAGGTTGTCGAGAGTGGCATACTGGTTGTTGAGCACGGGCGAGTCGAAATCGATCATCGTGTCGATCGAGAAATCATCGTCGGGAAGCACGACAAGCGAAGCACCGGTAGCCTCGTCGCGCACCTCTATTTTCTGACGCACGATGTAGTAGTCCTTCTCCATTGCCTGCTCCTTGACGCCCACCTCTGCGATCTTTTCGCAATACTCTTTGGCGGATCCGTCAAGAATGGGTATCTCGGGGGCATTCACCTTTATAAGGCAGTTGTCGATGCCGGCAGCATACAGCGCAGCCAGAGCATGCTCGATAGTACTGATCTTTATGTCGCCTTTGGCCACAACGGTACCACGCTGTGTGGCGATGACATTTTCGGCCACAGCGTCGATCACGGGTTCGCCTTCAAGGTCGGTACGCTGTATCTTGTAGCCATGTCCTTCGGGAGCGGGGCAGAACTCGGCGTCGATCATCAGACCGGTATGCAGCCCTTTGCCGTGCACCTTGAAGGATTCGTTGAGTGTACACTGTTTCATTTGTCGGAAGATATTTGAGGAGTATAATATGTTAACTTATATGCTTATTATTCTTATTATTAATGTACCGCGAAGCATGCATTTACTTACCATCACGCTCACGCAGAGCTTTTTCAAGCTCGCCGACACGCTTGTAGAGAGCCGACAGATTGCGGATATTGATTGTCTGACGGGCGAAGTCGCCATAGTCCACGGCAGGATATCCCATTATGCGCGCGCCGTCGGGAGCGTCCTTACTGATACCCGACTGGGCGCCGATCTGCACGTTGTCGCCAATATGCAGATGGCCGGCAAAGCCCACCTGGCCGCCGACCATACAACCCTTACCCACTTTGGTGGAACCCGCGATACCCGACTGCGAGGCCATTACGGTATTGTCACCGATCTCGCAGTTATGGGCCACCTGGATAAGATTATCAAGTTTCACACCCTTGCCGATACGTGTGCTGCCCATCACGGCACGATCCACGGTGGTGTTCGCTCCGATCTCAACGTCGTCGGCGATCACCACATTTCCCAGCTGCGGAATCTTGTTGTATACCCCGTCGGTAGGAGCGAAACCGAAGCCGTCGGCACCGATCACCGCACCGCTGTGTATGATACAGCGCGCACCGATCTTACAGCCGTGGTACACCTTCACGCCCGGATAGAGTATGGTGCCCTCCCCTATCTCGACGCCGGCGCCCACAAATACCTGCGGGTATATCTTCACCCCTTTACCGAGCTTTACGCCGGGCGAAATGTAGGCGAATGCCCCGATATAGGCGTCATCGGGCACTTCCACGCCCTGAGCCACGAACGAGGGCTGCTCCACGCCCACCGGATGGGGAGCGGTCATGGCCGACACCATCTGAAGCAACTGTGCTATTGTGGCATAAGGGTCATCCACACGGATAAGCGTGGCGCTTATCGGATGCTCGGCCACGAAATCACGGCGCACAAGCACGATCGAGCTTTGCGTCTGATAAATATAGTGCGAATATTTTGGGTTTGCTAAAAAAGAGAGTGCGCCGGGATGTCCCTCCTCGATTTTTGCGAACGTAGATACGGCCACATTTCCGTCGCCTTCTACGGTACCTCCGACGAGAGACGCTATCTGGTTGGCAGAAAATTCCATCTTTTGGCTGTTAAAAAAGTTTTAATGCGCAAATTTGCACATTTTTTTTAATAAAAGCGGTATAAATGCCCGAAAAAACGCCGTTCCGACCATCTTAAAGGCTCTTAAATGCCATTATACGGGATATATCAACGACACACAGCCCCGCAGCAACGCCATGAAGGCCTTGACAGCGGAGCTGTGCGCCCATGAATGGATTACAATAATCGCACATAAATCAATATACGGCGGGATGGATGCGACATACCGCGCCGCGTACCTACATTCACTATAAATTATATACTTTCCGGCGCCCCATTCATGGCCTCTATGGAAATAAGCCGGTGCCGGAAAGAGAAAGGATATCAGAAGAGCGGGAAGGTGGAGTTAGTGCACTCGTACTTGCGCTCGAAATCCTCGGGAGACATAACAAACATCAGTATGCCCTGAATAAGCCATAAAATGCTTGGAATACCGCATAATACCCATGTGCCGATAAGAGCGATGATACCGGCGGTAGTCTTGCCGAGATAGAAATACTGTATGCCGAAGCCGCCGAGGAAAATCGCCAGCAGCGCACATACGCCGCGGCTCTTGCCATAGCGGTCGGTAGCAAACACATCGTTGGCCTTCGGAGGATTGGGACATTGGCCGCCCATGTTATTGTTGGGACGGTAATAGTTGTTGTTCTGATCCATCGTTATGATTATTATTGAGGTTGTGGCGCAAAAATAGTCATTCCCGCCGATTATTCAAAGCATCTGTTATAAAGTTTTCATAAAAACTGTGCGTTCAGCGCCGGATCGAAGCGCGCACCGGGATCTTAAAACAGGAATAGCCGTTGACATCCGGTTTAAGGAATATGTCGGGTACATAACGGGCGCAGCCGTTGCTCATGCCGGACAGTGAATCAGGAATATCTATCACTACCTTTATCTCCGAGTGTCCGAGAGGACCGAGTTTCAGTCCATAAGGTACTGTCACCATCAATGAATCGCGGCCTCCGACACTGAAATCGAGATTCATGCCTATCTCATAAGCATTCATCAGCGGTACGGTGATCTCCTTTTTCTCACCGCGCCTCACGCGGCCGAAATCTATGACAGCACGGTCAAGACGCAGCCCGGCGCCGAAATCGGCAGGATAACCCGAGATATCGATACGCGGACGCGCGCGCTCCACATTCCCGGTCACCACAAGCGTATCGCGGCGACCGCCTGACAGGCGCAGATATACCGACTTGACGAAACGTCCCTGCTGCCGACCGGGATCAAAACGCAGGATGACATCCAACGGCACGCCGGCTTTGAGAGGCCGACGCGGATAGTCGACCGTGACACACGGACAACCCGAACGCACACCGGTTACCGACAGCGCATCGCTACCGGCCGAAAGCGTGAACTTATGGGTCACGGCACCATCGGCTTCGGCCACCGTACCGAAGTCATGGCGATAAACGGTAGCTGATGCGCCAAGCGATAGGGCAGCGGCCACCGAGAGTGCCAACAGGCATTTCAAGAGATATGAATTCATAAGGGTAGGATTTTAAAAAAGAGCCGGCATGTCGGGAGAAAGCCCGACATACCGGCAGAGTGTTGAATCAAAAAACCGAGAGAGGAGAATAAGAACGGTTAAAAACAGTGAGAAATCGAGGAGAAAAAACGGAGAGAGGAGAACACACATCTAAAATTAATACAAATGCTGGTTTCGATACATGCTTCACAGCAGATACCGCATGATTTGTATCGCTAAGCAGTATTTATAAATGTAGTTATGTGCATTCAGAAACTGTTTGAAACAGTAGCTTAGAACGGGCACTTCTGGTTGTCGACATAGTTTACGGTACCGAACGGAGTTGCGTTGTAGCCGTGGCCGGTTTCGTCGAGTATGGTGCCGTCGTCCTGTACCTCGCCGTTGAAGCGCCAGTAGGCCAGCAGACCTTCGGAGGTCGGATCCACGTAGCAGATACCATTGTCGATCTGGTCGAGCGTGCGGGCAACTGTCCATACGCGGCATTCGCTTACATATCCGTTGAAATAACGCTGATAACCGGTGGAACGTCCGATAGAGAAACCGTCGTTCCAGGTATGACCGTCGTAAGCCATCGAGAGGTTGATCGATCCGCCCTGCGACTCGATTGAGTGGATCAACTCTCCGTCAAGATATATGCGGAGGAAGTGACCGTCGTACACGGCAGCGAAGTGCAGCCAGTGGCCCGTGGGGAACTCCTTGTCGATCTTGGTGTCGAAATGCTCCTTCTGGTCGGGATGCACGGGATTGCCGATCGAGCCTTTTGCAAGCTGGAGCTTGTTGCCCGGGAATCCGGCGCCGTCGCCGAAGCGGAATAGGAAGTTCTCCTCGCAGCCGCAGAGCGAACCGATCCAGCCCATATCGAACGATACGGGGAGCACCTTCATCTCGAGAGTCATCTGGCCGAGATTCTCAACAGGAGAATTCTCGTTCTGCGACTTCCAGAAGCCCTTGATATCGAATCCGCCACTACCGCCAAGATTGGCAGCCTTGATATTGATTACCTTGGTAAACAGGAGATATGCCGTGCGCGATGACTCCATAACCTCGAGACCACCCTGTACATCGGTGATGGTGACGGGAAGACAGTAGCCCACACCCTCCTGAAGCTTGTCGCCATCGGCGCTGATGCTGATTGCGTCAGACTGGGTCATGCCGTTCTTTATCACGACCTTGTCGCCGTCGATCGAATAAGCGTCGGCAGGAGGAGCCTGATAGTTGCGTCCCGTCTTACGGTTGTAGGCGTCGATCAGCTCCGGAGCCGGCTTTATGGTCACGGCCACATCACCGTCGGCCTTGGCCGACGAGGACACTGTAAGTCCCATGGTAGACTGACCGTCGACAAGAAAACGGATATTCGAAGAGGTCAGCGTACCGGTAAGGAACACGGCATCGTTGAAATCAGTGCCGGTGTTACAGCCCGTGACGGCCAAGGCCAGGGCGGTAACGCATCCTAAAATATATTTCTTCATAATTGATTCAATAATTATTTAGCATAAACATTGAAGTTACCGCATTCAAACGAGGCGGATTTGCCGTACCACGATTCAGTTGCGGGGATCGCGAGCTTGATATAGCGGGCCTCCATCATTCCCCAGAAGAGAATGTATTTCGGTAAGCTCCACTGTGACGGAGCTTCCACTGTAGCAACCGAACGCCAGGTCGAGCCATCGGTACTGAGAGATATCACGGCATTCTGAGGCAACGATCCATACTCATAATAGCCATAATAGTTGTAATTGGCCTCGATAGCATCAAATGAATATGTTTTACCCATGTCGATTATGAGTTCCATATCATCATCAGAAGATATAGAAGTATAGTTGCCCGCATCACCGTCAAAGAATGCAGCATAATTCGAGCAATCGGCACCTGTAGGGCTGGTAACCTTCCATGCGCTGCGGTCAGCGACAGGGGTACCCTTAGAGTCTGCCAGAGTACCGTCATGGTTCACGGCATCCTCGGTAACCGTCATGGTCAGATACGAAATAGACTTCACGCTGTTGGCGAGTGTGGCGCCTCCGCCGTTAAGCGAAGTAATTCGTAGCGGCAGGATATATCCCTTGGAGTCATTAAGGCCTGAAAGAATATCCTGATCCTCCACGAGGGCGATTTTAGTCTGTTCGACCGAGGTCATCTCACCGGCGGGGATTACAAGTGATCCGTTCTCGATGGTAAACGCATTCTGAGGCATAGGAAGGTACGATGTGCCATTTTCCTCATTGTAGGCGTCGACAAGAGTAAAATCGGGGGCGATATTCACGGTTATGTCGCCCGCAGCCGTGCGGTTGCACATTGCTGGAATGGAGCAATCAAGCGAGCCGAACGCGCCGGCAGGAGTCTGCACCATCTTGAACGTACCGGAGCAGTCGGGAGCATACACACGATTATAGGGATCGCCGGGGAAATCGTACACCTCATCGTCGTCGCTGCATGAAGCGAGGCTCACGGAGGAGAGCGCCAGCACTCCCGCAAGAGCGGGGATATATAATGATTTTTTCATATCAGTTCGTGATTAATAGATTGCAGGGTTCTGAATCTGGATACAACGGCGGAAATGATAGTACGGCTCGATGTTGGTCTCGGTGACGTTGTAGTTACGGTGGATGAAGAATGCACCGAAACCGCCCTTGCGGCCCGAAGCGGGTTTCCAGCGAGCCTGGTTGTAAAGGCCGCTGAGATTGCCCTTCCAGTTGTCGCCTACATTCTCGCAGTTCACGATCTTGCTGTCGGGCCAGCCGGACGCACCGCCTGTGCCGCCGCCGTACGACTGCTTGAAATAGTAGTTGCTGAGTTCGGCAGATCCACTTGGAGAACCGCCGTCGATACAGAGCAGCTTGTCGCAGATACCCGGGCGCGATGCCATCTCATCGCCATAGCGCTCGCGGATAAGTTCGAGACGTTCCTCCTTGGTGATATTGGGATTCGGACCCATATACTTGGCAAGGTGACGGTAGAATTTCATAAACGGCTCACCGGAAAGATAATCGCCTTCAGGCTCATAGTCGGCATCGAATCCGTCAAGATCGTTGAGGAAAATCTGGTCGAGGAAGTATTCGGCATACATCTCTATCGAGCGTGTGAGCTTTTCCTGATCGCCTTCCTGGCGTGCCTCGTTGTATACTTTCTTGAACTCCTTATCGTCGGTCTCGGCATCGATACGGGTAATGGCTACCACAAGCATCTTTGTGCCCTTCACCTTCTGCACGAAACGCATCTCCTCGACAACCTCTGGCTTGGTGGGTATGCCGCCCCAGAGCGAGCAGATATCGAGAGAATCGGGAAGCCCCATGAAGCGTACTGCCATGGAGTTCTGCGGGCCGTACTCGGCAAACCATCCGAAAGCGATCTCATGGTCGGAGGCCTTGTAGTCGCGGAGGTTCTGATAGTAGAGCGGTCCGTAGGTGTAAGCGGGATTGACTTCTTCGACAGGGATGCTCTCGATATCAGTATCGCAGGCAGTCACCGCCATTCCAAGCCCGATTACCGGAAGAATATATTTGATAAAATTCATTTTTTGTTGACTTGGATAGTTAATGTTAACGTTTTACATCCCACCACAGGCGTGTTCCTGCGTTATCCTGTCCGCCGAGCATGGTCACAGCCTGCTGCACGTTGGCGGTGTTGTTGGAAAGTTCGGTAGAGGGGAACTGGATACGGGATATCAGCTGATTCTGCGACACGCCGGAAGCGTAGTTGTAGGTCGATATGCGCACCCATCCGGGATATCCGGTGCGGCGCATCTCGCTCCAGGCCTCCTGGCCGTCGGGGAAGAGGGCGATCCATTTCTGGATCATGATACGCTCGAGCTTTGTCGACTGCGAAGCCGATTCGTCCCAGGCCACGGCGAGGTTGGAGAGCATCGAGCTTACATCCTCGTCCTGGTCGCGGAATGTACGCCACGAGCCGTTGGGCTTCGCCTCGCTGTTGGCGATATATGTGTCGGCGCCGGTACCTCCGGCAGAAGCGAACGACGTACGGATACCCTCTTCATAAAGGCTCCTGACGTCGCCGCTGCCGAGATTGAGGCGCAGCTTGGCCTCGGCAAGGAGGAAATATGCCTCGGCGGCATGCATCCAGGGGAGGTCGCTGTCGTTATCGTAGTTGGCGGCGGAGGTGATGTTGACATAATTGTCAAACCCACTTGTGAGGCCGTTGCGCACACCGCGGTACTCGCCGTTGTCGGAGGCCGGGAGGAAGTAGGCCTTCATACGCGGATCGTTGTAGCCGTTGAGATAGCAGTCGACGGTAGCGCCCATGCGCAGGTCGTTGAAGCTGCGGCACACCTCGTAGATCGGATTGGTGAATGTGAACGTGGCCGTATGGTGGAGGATGGCGTCGTCGCCCGAAGTGCTCATCAGGCCGTAGGGACAGTCGAGGGCCTTCTGCACCTGTGTGCGTGCGAGGGCCTCGTCGACATACGACACGCGCATGGCCAGACGCAGGCGCACGGTGTTGGCAAACTTGATCCACTTCTCGACATTGCCCGAGTAGATGAAGTCGTAGCGCTGCATGTAGGGCTTGCCGTTGGAGCTCTGGTAAGCGCCGAGCACCGCGATGGCGTCGTCAAGCTCGGCGAAGAACGAGTCGTAGATATCCTTCTGCGAGTCGTAGGCCACGGCTATGCCCGTGCCGAACTTGCTGTAGGGGATGGGGCCGTACTTGTCGGTGATGCGGTTCATGGCGAACACCTTGACTACAGTGGCCAGCGCGCGGTCGACCGAATTCTCGTCGGTCACCTTCACGATCTCGGCCCAGGGCTGCATGATGTCGGTGTAGGCGCGGTTGAAAGGCATGTCGTACCAGTGTGAAGTCATCTGGTAGTGGTCGTGGTGGGTAGAGCCGATGTTGTATGACGACTTCACGTTGGCGAAATATCCGGCGAAGATGTCGCCGTCGAGCATCTGGGTGATCTGGTATGTGCCGCCCTCGTCCTTGCCGACGATGAACACGCCGCGCTGCATCTGGGTGAAGAAAGCGCCGGTACGCAGGTTGTCGCGGTCAAGCTCTTCGGAGGTGACACCGTTGGGGTCGATGTTCCATTTCTCGTACTGCGACTCGGAGCAGGCGCCCAGTATCGCCCCTGCAAGCAGCACGCCGCCGACCAGTATCGGGAATTTAGATATATTTTTCATTTTGACATTAAGCATTAGAAGGTGACTTTAACCGCGAAACCGAGCTGACGCATGGAGGGAAGCATGAAGTAGTCCATGCCCGACCATCCCATGCCCGTGCTTGCGGTAAGCTCGGGGTCGAAGGGAGCTTTCTTGTAGAAGAAGAAGAGGTTGCGGCCTGTGAACGACACGTTCAGACCCTGGATCCAGTTGATCCAGCGCTTTACGGGCACGTCGTAGCCGAAGGTAAGCTCGCCCAGACGCACGTTGGTGGCCGAATACACGTAGTTCTCGCCGATCTGGTTGCCGACCACGTCGAAGTACTTCTGTGTGACGGGCACGAGCGAGCCGTTGATCATCACGCCTCCGCGGTCGCGGGCGGCTGCTGTCGTGGTCGACACGCCGTAGGCGTCCATGGCTGCCTGTGTCATCGACACGGCGTTGCCGCCTACGCGGGCGTTGATGAGGAATCCGAGGCTGAGGCCCTTCCAGTGGAACTCGTTGCGCCATCCCATGGTGTACTTGGGCTCGGCGTTGCCGGCATAGATCCAGCCGTCGCCGCGCGGGCCGGCGTTGTCGTCCTTGGAGACGTCGTTCGACACATAGTCGACGATGACATTGCCGTGGAAGTCGCGCTTGAGGGCGGTTACATAGAGGTCGCCTACCGAACCGCCTTCGACAAGACGGCTCTTGACGTTGCCCAGGGTAACGATGTCAAGCATGTCCTGCTCCACTACCAGTCCGTCGGGGAGGGTGGTGGGCTTGAGAAGCTTGACGATCTTGTTGCGGTTGAGGGTGTAGGTGACGCTCGAGGTCCACTCCACGGGCCCCAGGGGCTGGTTTACCGAGAGCGAGATCTCGATACCCTTGTTGTCGATCTGTCCGCCGTTGATATATATCGACTTGTAGCCGGAGCTTGCGGGGAGCTCGGGATTGAAGAGCTGGTTGTAAGTCGAGGTCTTGTAGAGCGACACGTTGAGCACCAGCTTGTCCATCCAGAAACGCGACTGGAGACCTGCTTCCCATGCCTTTGTGCGTTCGGGCTTGATGTCGTTGTTGGGATAGGTGGCAAGGGTCGAGGGATAGCCCGACTCGAAAGGATACACCTGGTAAGCGATGAAGCGCGTGGGCGCGTTACCTACCTCGGAGTATGCGCCGCGTATCTTGAGGAACGACAGCACGTCGGACTTGATGGGGAGCAGGTCGGTAAGGATTGCCGACAGACCAACGGAAGGATATGCCACGTGGTCGGACTTTGTCCATGCCAGTGCCGACGACCAGTCGATACGTCCGGCAAAGTCGAGGTATACGCTCTTGTAGCCGAGCTGTGCGGTGGCGTAGACCGAGTGGGTCTGATCCTGGTAGTTGTCCTGATCCTCCACGAAGTGCTGGCCGTTGCGGTTCACATTGAGGAGGGTGAACTTGTTGGCCACCGACTGCAGGTCGCCGCCAGTGCGGTACCAGTCGTACTTGACATTGTTGATCGAGGCGCCCAGGGCGGCGGTGATGTCGAAGTCGCCGAAGCTGTTGCTGTAGTTGGCCATCACGTCGGCATAGATCTGGCGTGTGGAGGCGTCGGCCTTGAAGTAGGCGCCGTTCTCGGCGGCGAAGATGGCGTCGGTCGAGGCGGCATACTTGTTCTCGAACTTCTCGTTGGTCTGGTCGACCTTGGCGCGGGCGCTGATGTTGAGGCCCTTGACCACGTTGTCCCAGTAGAGGCCCGCGGTAAGCAGGTAGCGGCTCTTATGGTTGACGAACTTGTCGCGCTGGGTGATCCAGTAGGGATTCTGCATACCCATGCCCATGTTGCCCCAGGGCCAGTACTGCGTCTTGAAGCCGCGGCTCTGGTCGTACATCTCGAATACCTTGTAGGTGTCGAGGCTGTAGGAGGGCGACATGAGGTAGAGCGGCACGATGGGGTTCATGTACTGTCCCTGCGACACCATGTTCTGCTCGCGCACGTTCATATAAGTAGTACCGACGTCGAGGCGCAGCTTGTCCTTGATGAGAGAGGTGGTGTTGCGCATGTTGAAGTTGTAGCGGTCGAGGGTGTTGTTCTCGACGATACCCTCGGCGTTGGTTGCCGCGAGCGAGAGGAACGTCTGGTTGCGGTCGTTGCCCGAGGTGATGGTCACGGCGTTGGTCTCGTTGTAACCGGTCTGGAAGAAATCGGTCGGATCGTAGGAACTCGGCTCGCCGAGCTTGGCTCCCCAGCTCTTGAACTCGCCGGTTGCGGCGCCGTAGGTGTTCTGGAAGTCGGGGGTGGCCATCGCGCGGTAGAACTGCGTGGAGTTGCTGTAGGTTACGCGCGTGCGTCCGTCGGTACCCTTGCGGGTGGTGATCATGATCACACCGTTGGCGGCCTGGCTGCCATAGAGGGCCGAGGCGGCGGCACCCGAGAGCACCGACATCGACTCGATATCCTCGGGATTGATCATCGAAGCGCCGTCGCCCGACTGGCCCATGCCCGTGAAGTTGTCCTCGGGCTGCTTGTTCTCAAGCGAGGGCATCGGCACGCCGTCGATCACGTAGAGGGCATTGTTGTTGCCCGAGATCGATTTGGTACCGCGCATCACCACCTTCGAGCCGCCGCCGATACCGGTCGACGAAGCGTTGATGTTGACACCCGCCACCTTGCCGGCGAGGGAGTTGACGAAGTTGGCGTCCTTGACGGTGGTAAGCTCGTCGGGAGTAACTTCCTGCACGTTGTAGGTAAGGGCCTTGGCCGAGCGCTTGATACCGAGGGCCGTGACCACTACCTCGGAGAGAACCTTGGAGTCGGCCTTGAGGACCACGGTAAGGGGGCTGCCGTCGGCAGGCACCTTGACGGTTTCGGGCACAAGGCCCACATAAGTGAACTTGAGCGTCTGACCGGGACGGGCCTTCACGGAGAAACGGCCGTCGAGATCGGTAACGCCTACTGCACCTTTCCCCTCGATGGAGACAGACACGCCGATAAGCGGCTCTCCTGCCTCGTCGAGGACAACACCCGTAGCGCTGCCAGCAGAGGCGGGAGCCTCGGCCTGCGGCATAGGGGTGTCAGCGGGTGCGGCACTCAGCATCTGTCCGCATGCTATCACGGACGCTGCCAATAAACTTGCTTTTACATAATCTACATTCATAGATTCATGGCACTGGTTAACAATTGGTTAATTAAATATAACTACTACATTATATATTCTGTATCGGCGCATAAACAGCACGTGGAATGCGCCGATGACACATTTTATAGTCAAAGTGCAAGCCCGGTTACCACCAGACCGATGTCCGGGCGCACGATAAAACGAGAATGGAATCAGTACATGACTTTAGCCACCGTACCGTCGGAATATTTCACTATATTGAGACCCTTTGCGGGAGCGGAAAGAATATGACCGTCGGGGGTGTAATAGCCAACCGGCACTGCGGAATCGGCAGCTATACCCTCTATACCGGCTACAACATCGTTGCTGGTAGAGACGGCAAACACGCTTGCGCAACGGCCTACGGTATTCAGTTTCACGCCTACGCTCTTAATCTGCCTGGTGTTGTCGGTATTCACAGCAAGTTCGTAGAGTTTGAAGTTGTAGGCATCGACATGCCCCGCTTCACCGGCCCAGTTTTTGATCGCGGCCATACGCCCGAGATCGGTTACTACGGCAGCGCTTGTGGCAGCCGAGGAAGAACTTCCCCAGTCGTACATAGTGATAGTGTTTTCAGCTGATGTACCGTCGGAATACTTGATAGTGATTGCAAGCTCGGAGTCGCCCTCGGCGCTGGTACCTACCACATATATCGACTTTGCGGCAATCGGGGCCTTGAACACGAGTTCGCCTGTGGTTATCGCTCCCGGTATAGGCGCATTATTCATGAGAAAACTTTTAAGCACAAGCGCATTCAGTCCGGCTGGATTAACCTTGAACGTAGCTCCGGTGCGCTTGGACGAGAATGTACCGTCAGGGCCGCACAACGCACCTTTTGAATCGACATCTGAGGTATAGAACACGAATGCGTATCCGTCGAGTCCCTGATAACCTGCGACCGGGGAGTGGGTGACATTGGAAGCAAGGTTGTCCTTGTTTTCACAGATAACGTCCTGCGTAAAGCCGGAAGACATCTCTACGGCGGTAAAGGTCTGCTCTGCATTCAAATATAGAGCCGACATCAGGAAAGAAACGAAAAGTAAAGTTTTTGCCATTTACGGTACTAATTTTGGTAAAAATATAATAAGATCCAAGCAAGGAGAGATTTTTCAAGGATATAAGAGAGGCATTCAAGGAAATTGTGTATCCGCCTAC
>JAHZGZ010000285.1 GCA_019420545.1 Bacteroidales bacterium
ATACGATGAAGAAGAGTGCACTTCAGAAGGCCCGTGCGGCCTACCAGCCCAAACTCCCCGTGGTGCTCACCGGCGCCGTTAAGGCAGTAGAGGGCAAGCCCACCCACTCCGTGGCCGATCAGGATGAGATCAAGGCCCTGTTCCCCAACACCTACGGTCTCCCCGAAATCCAGTTTGAAAAAGACCCCAACCCCGCAAAAGGCTCCACACCCTTCAATGTAGGTGTAATCCTCTCGGGCGGTCAGGCTCCCGGCGGCCACAACGTAATCTCCGGCCTCTTCGACGGTATCAAGAAGATCAACCGCGACAGCCGCCTCTACGGTTTCCTCATGGGCCCCGGCGGTTTCGTCGACCACAAATACATCGAGCTCACCTCCGACATCATCGACCAGTTCCGCAACACCGGCGGCTTCGATATCATCGGCTCGGGACGTACCAAGCTTGAGACAAAGGCCCAGTTCGACAAGGGCCTCGAAATCCTCAAGCAACTCGACATCAAGGCGCTCGTAATCATCGGCGGCGACGACTCCAACACCAACGCATGCGTGCTCGCCGAGTACTACAAGCAGATCAACGCCGGCGTGCAGGTGATCGGCTGCCCCAAGACCATCGACGGCGACCTCAAGAACGAGGTGATCGAGACATCGTTCGGCTTCGACACCGCTACAAAGGTCTACAGCGAGGTTATCGGCAACATCCAGCGCGACTGCAACTCAGCCAAGAAATACTGGCACTTCATCAAGCTCATGGGCCGCAGCGCAAGCCACATCGCCCTCGAGTGCGCACTCCAGTGCCAGCCCAACGTCTGCATCATCTCCGAGGAGGTTGAAGCCAAGAAGCAGACCCTCAACGACATCGTAAACTCTATCGCCGACATCGTGGCCGCACGCGCCGCCAACGGCAACAACTACGGTACCGTCCTCATCCCCGAAGGCCTCATCGAGTTCATCCCCGCCATGAAGGCCCTCATCGCCGAGCTCAACGACCTGCTCGCCGCCAACGCCGCCGAGTTCGCCACCATCGAGCCCAACAACCGTCTCAGCTGGGTTGCCGACCGTCTGTCGGCAGAAAACGCAGGCATCTTCACCAGCCTCCCCGACGGCGTGGCCAACCAGCTCTGCCTCGACCGCGACCCCCACGGCAACGTACAGGTATCGCTCATCGAGACCGAGAAGCTCCTCGGCCACATGGTAGCACGCCGCCTCGACCAGATGAAGAGCGAAGGCCGCTATGTAGGCAAGTTCGCCACACAGTTCCACTTCTTCGGCTACGAAGGCCGTTGCGCCGACCCCTCCAACTTCGACGCCGACTACTGCTATGCCCTCGGCTTCAACGCATCGTGCCTGATCCGTGCCGGCGTTACCGGCTACATGTCGAGTGTGCGCAACCTCACCAAGCCCTCCGTACAGTGGATTGCCGGCGGTATACCCATCACCATGATGATGAACATGGAGCGTCGCCACGGCGCAATGAAGCCCGTTATACAGAAGGCTCTCGTAACCCTCGACGGCGCCGCATTCCAGAAGTTCGCATCGCAGCGCGACAGCTGGGCGCTCAACACCGAATTCGTTTACCCGGGCCCCATCCAGTACTTCGGCCCCGCTGAGGTATGCGACCAGTGCTCGATGACCCTCAAGTACGAGCACGCCGCTAAATAAAAAAATTTCCCGAATCACAGCTTGCAGGACCGCCTCGGGGAGCAATTCAGCTCATGGCGGTCCTCTTTTTTTGTCAATAAGGAGCACGAACTCATCGGTGTAGGGACGCGGCGTGCCGCGTTACATCACCCCTGTACCCCCTCACGCTCCTTGATGAAACGCGGCACGCCGCGTCCCTGCTCTATTTATATTACCATTGATGAAACGACTGATAACCTCACTCGGAATAGCACTCACCGCCTTCGCCGCCATGGCAGGCGATCTGGTGATACTGCATACCAACGACACCCACAGCGCCATCGACCCCGACGACAAGGGAATGGGCGGCATAGTACGGCGCAAGGTGCTGATCGACAGCGTGCGCGCCGTCCGGCCAAACGTACTTCTGATCGACGCCGGCGATGCCGTGCAGGGCACACTTTACTTCACGCTCTACGACGGAGAGGTGGAACGCCGCCTGATGAACGAACTCGGATACGACATCCAGATCCTCGGCAACCACGAGTTCGACAACGGCATGGAGCGTCTCGCCGCACAGTGGCGGCAGCTCAACGCCGAGCGCCTGTCGTCGAACTACGACGTGCGCCACACTCCGCTCGACTCCCTCTTCAAACCATATACCGTCAAGGAATACGACGGCAAGAAGATCGGCATAATCGCCCTCAATCTCAACCCCGAAGGGATGATCGCCTCGCACAACACCGAGGGGCTTCGCTATCTCGATGCCATAAAGGCCGCCAACTCTCTGGCATGGTATCTGCGCAATGTCGAGCATGTCGACGCCGTGGTGGCCGTCACCCACATAGGCTACGACAAGAGCACCGACAACACCCCCTCCGATCAGGAACTCGCCGCATCGACCGAAGGGATCGACATAATCATCGGCGGCCACAGTCACACACTCATCGACCCCGAGGCGCCCGATGCTCCGCGCTTCCGGGTGCCCAACGCCGTCGGCGACACCGTGCTCATCGCACAGACAGGAAGCCGTGGCCGCGAACTCGGCGAGATCACCATCGACCTTTCCACAATGAAGGCCACATCGCGCCTCATCCCCGTCGACAGCCGTCTCGACTCACGTGCCGACACATCACTCGAAGCCATCATCGCACCCTACCGCGACGGTATCGACCGCCTGAAAAAGACCCGCATAGGCACTCTCGCCCAGGATATGCCCGCCGGTAGCGATCTGCTGCTCAACTGGGTCGCCGACGAAATGCTTGCTGCAGCACGCGGAATGGTGCACTTCGACGTCGACCTCTCAATTGTCAACAAAGGAGGCATACGCCGCGGACTCCCCAAAGGCCCCGTCACGAAAGAAGAGATAATGACCATGCTCCCGTTCGACAACCATCTTGTCGTGCTTGACATCAAGGGGAGCGATCTGATCGACGCATTCAAGGTGATGGAAGGCCGCGGCGGCGACGGCGTGAGCGGAGATTTCGACTGGCGCCATATCGACCCACAGCGCACATATAAGCTCGCCACCATCGATTATTTGGCCCAGGGTGGCGACTATATGGAGCCGCTCACCCACGGCAAAGAGCTTTTCCGTTCATTCGGCCGGCTCGACGAGGTAATGATGGACCGTATCGAGTCGCGCAACGGAAAATCAATCAAATATACCAAGATCGCCCCGCGCATGTAAACGCGCCATGCGCACCTGACTCTATGCCCATCCGATTTTTCACAAAAATACTCACCACACTGCTGCTCCTCGTCCCGGCAATCTCCGGGGCAGTCACGCCGCGGCTGATCTCCGCCACGCCGTCGCAGCCCTGCGAGGCATGGGTCGACAGCGTAATGCTCACGCTCGACCTTCGCCACCGCGTGGGCCAGCTGTTCATCCCCATGCTCGACCCGCGCTCGCTCCCCGCGGCAAAAAATGTGGTGAAAGCCGACATCGACCGCTACGGCATCGGCGGCATACTTATCAGCGGCGGTACCACGGCCCAGCACGCCGGACTGATCGACTATGCGCAGTCGGTGTCGCCCATACCCCTGCTCGTAACCCTCGACGGCGAGTGGGGGCCGGCCATGAGGCTCAACGATGCCGAGCGCTTCCCCTACAACATGACCCTCGGCGGTATCGACGACGACAGTCTGCTCTATGACTACGGCCGCGAGGTGGCGCGCCAGTGCCGCCTGCTCGGCGTGCAGGCAGTATTCGCTCCGGTACTCGATGTCAACTCGCGTCCCGACAACCCGGTCATCGGACGCCGCTCGTTCGGCGAGGATCCCGAGCGCGTAAGCCGCCTTGGCTGCGCCTACTCACGCGGGCTCGAATCCGGGGGTGTGCTCTCCGTGGCAAAGCATTTTCCCGGCCACGGCGACACCGGCACCGACAGCCACAAGGCCCTCCCCACCGTCGATCATTCGGCTGAAACCCTGCGCAAAGTAGACCTTCTCCCCTTTGCCGACTATGTAAAAAGCGGCCTCGGCGGCGTAATGGTAGGCCATCTGAGTGTGCCCGCGCTCGACAAAAGCGGCCGGGCCGCCTCCATGTCACAGCGCATCACCGAAGGCACCCTCCGCACCCGTCTTGGATTCGAAGGACTGATATTCACCGACGGCCTCGCCATGAAGGGCGCAGTGCCTCCCGACGGTGGCGACAACTGCGTTGGCGCACTACTCGCCGGTGCCGACATGCTCGTGGCGCCCGCTTCGCTGCGCACAAGCATGGCCGCAATACTGGAGGCAATAGAGACCGGCCGGTTATCCGAATCCCTTATCAACGACCGCTGCCGCCGTGTGCTCCGATGGAAGTACGCCCTCGGTCTGAGCCGCCCTCCGTCGCCCTCACCTTCCGGCTTGAAAGAGAAGATGAACGGCGCCGAGTCGGAGACCGTGCGCCGACGTCTTGCCGCCGCCTCGATCATCTGTCTCGACAATGCCGACGGGCTGCTGCCGCTCCATCGCCTCGACACTACAAGCATCGCAGTGGTCAATATCGGCGCTCCGGCCCACAACACATTCTCGCAGTTCTGCGCGCGTTATGCCCGCGTCGATGTATTCTCCTCGGCCTGCGAGGCCGGATTTACGGCGTCGGTTCTGAAGCAGATACTCTCCCACGACGTGGTAATAGCCGCCGTCTACGACGACAATGCCGCCGCGCGTACCGCCCTGTCAAAACTGAAAGGATCCTCAAGGCTCATCGAGGTATTTCTCATAGGCCACTACAAGGTCGCACGCTTCGCGCCGCTCGCCAGCCGCACGGTGGTGCTCTGCGGCGAAAACACAGGTCTGTCGCAGGAATATGCCGCACAGGCGCTCTTCGGCGGTATACGTGTAAATGCAACTCTCCCGGTCACCATCAAGGGTGTTGCTCCCGCAGGCACCGGCGTCGGACTGGTCAAGACGCGCCTGGGCTACACATCGCCCGAGGCGCGCGGCTTCACGCCACGGCTCGCTAATGCCACCGACTCGCTTATCAGGGTCGGGCTGCGCGAGGGAGCGTTTCCCGGAGCGGTGCTGCTTGTGGCAAAGGATGGCGACAGAGTGCTCGAACGCGCTTACGGCTACCCCAACTCGGGCCGTACGCGGCGAGTGAGTGCCGACTCTACCCTCTACGATCTCGCCTCAGTAAGCAAGATCGCGGGCACGCTACCGGGCATAATGAAAGCCGCCGACGCCGGAATGCTCGACCTCTCGGCACCCGCCGCCCGCTATATCCCCGGTCTGCGCAAGCCCGGTCGCGACAGCATTACGTTGCGGCAGATGCTACTCCACGAAAGCGGCTTTCCCGCCGGAATATCAAGCGCGGCAGTTGTCACCGACAGCAATTCCTACACCGGCCGGCTCGTGAGTGCGCGACCTACACGCGACAATACCATAAAACTCGCACGTCGCGCCTACGCCAACCGCCACGCCCGACTGCGCACCGACATCACGTCGCACGTACATACCGCATCCACCCCGTGGCAGATCGCCCCGGCGCTATGGGTAGGGCCCGCTACGCTCGACACCCTGATGGAGCGTATATACAACGTACCGCTTCGCGAACCCGTCTACCGCTATTCCGACCTGAATTTCGCCCTGCTCATGGATGCCGAACAGCGCGCTACCGGCATTCCCCATGAGAAATGGGTCGACAGAGAAATATTCGCGCCGCTCGGAGCGTGGCGCACCGCCTACCGTCCGCTACAGCGATTCAAATCTACGGAAATCGCAGCCACCGAACACGACCGATGGCTGCGTAAAGCAACCCTCCGCGGCTACGTCCACGACGAACTCGCGGCATACAGCGGCGGCATACAGGGTAACGCCGGACTATTCTCCACCGCCGGCGATCTTGCCAAACTCGGCCAGATGTGGCTCAACGGGGGCACTTACGGCGCCGACCGCCTGCTATCAGAAGCGACGGTACGGCAGTTCATCACCACGCGCAGCGACATCTCGCGCCGCGCCCTCGGCTTCGACGCTCCCGACACCGAAAACCCCGACTCCTCCCCCACTACTCCCGACGCCCACCCTTCAACCATAGGACACCTAGGATTCACGGGCACATGCATGTGGATTGATCCTTCGCGCAACCTTATCTTCATCTTCCTCACCAACCGCGTGAACCCTTCACGCGAAAATCCCGTTTGGGATACCCTCGATATCCGTCCCGCCCTCTTCTCCGCCATCCTTTCATCCCTCCCGAAGCGCTGATTCCTGTTCATCAGATCACCTCCGGTCGTTCTAATACCTAAAAATGATTATACATAAATGGAGATCATATCGACAATCACTAAAATTCGGTATTGCAAGTGGGTCGGGGTATGTGTAATTTTGCGGCAATTATTCAACCGTATATAGCCAGTCAATGATTCACAGAACACTTACTCTGGTTGTTGCCGCGATAATGACAGCAATCTCTGCAAGCGCCCGGGCAGCAGTCCCCACCGATGCCAATATAGCCGGACATGTTATCGACACCGACAACAAAGAGCACATCACAGGATGCATTGTAAAAATCCTCGGGTCAAGCCTTATGACAATGACCGACGCGTCGGGCCACTATGTGTTCCGCGATCTTCGCCCGGGAGATTATACGCTTGAAGTATCCTATATGGGCTACCAGAGCAAAAAGGAAAGCACACACGTAGCCAACGGCCAGACCGTCGAACTAAATTTCGAGATTTCACCCGACGCATTCATGCTCGATCAGGTTGTGGTCACATCGTCGAAGACCGAGACACGCCGTCGCGAGAGCGCCTCGCTTGTCAATGTGTTGTCGGGCAACACATTCCTTAATGTAGGGGCATGCACCCTCGCCGACGGACTCGACTTCCAGCCCGGCGTACGCGTTGAGAACGACTGCCAGAACTGCGGCTTCACACAGGTGAGAATCAACGGTCTCGACGGCCATTACTCACAGATACTGATGAACTCGCGCCCGGTATTCTCGGCTCTGACCGGAGTATACGGCCTTGAGCAGATACCGGCCAACATGATCGAGCGCGTGGAGGTGATGCGCGGGGGCGGCTCGGCCCTGTTCGGCTCGTCGGCGGTAGGTGGCACCATCAACATCATCACCCGCGATCCGCTCTCCAACTCCGCAAGAATATCCCATACGCTTACGTCAATCGGCCCGTCGGGAGCCATGGACAACAACACGACCGTCAACGCCTCGGTAGTCACCGACAACAACAAGGCCGGAATATTCATTTACGGCCAGAGCCGCTACCGCGACGGCTACGACCACAACGACGACGGATTCACCGAAGTGGCCCAGCTGAAGAGCCAGACCCTCGGCGCACGTACATTCATGCGCACCGGCGACAACTCGAAACTCACCCTCGAATACCACAATACCCACGAATACCGCCGCGGAGGCGACCGTCTCAACCAACCGGCCCACATGGCGATGATTGCCGAGCAGACCGACCACAACATCCACGCCGGCGAGGCCACATTCGACCTATGGCTGCGCGACCGCCGCGACCACCTTTCGGTATTCGCCGCAACCCAGGACACCAAGCGCCAGAGCTACTACGGCTCCGACATGGATCCCGACGCCTACGGACGCACATCCGACATCGTAGTGACCTCGGGCGCACAGTGGACACACCCGATGGACCGCTTCCTTTTCATGCCTGCCGAACTTGTGGCCGGGCTGGAATACTCCTACAACCGCCTCCACGACATGACTATCGGCTACGACCACGACATCGTGCAGAACGTCAATATCTACAGCGGATACCTCCAGAACGAATGGAAAAATGAGAAGTGGGGATTCCTCGTGGGCGCACGTATCGACAAGCACTCGATGATCAGCGATCCCATCATCTCGCCGCGCGCCAACATACGCTTCAACCCCTCGGAAAACCTCAACTTCCGTGTGTCCTACTCCACTGGATTCCGCTCGCCGCAGGCTTACGACGAGGATTTCCATGTGGCCATCGTGGGCGGAGATCGTGTAGTAACCGTGCTTGCCCCAGGCCTCAAGCAGGAAAGCTCGCAGAGCGTGAGCCTGTCGGCCGACCTCTACCACCGTTTCGGAAACGTGCAGACCAACCTCCTTGTCGAAGGCTTCTTCACCGACCTGCGCGACGTGTTCGCCCTGCGCCAGCTCGACGAGCCGGATGCCTCAGGCAACGCAGTGCTCGAACGCTACAACGGCTCGGGAGCGCGAGTGATGGGCGTCAACATCGAGGCCAAAGCTTTCTTTTCGAGCCATTTCGACGTGCAGGGTGGTGTCACCCTCCAGAGCAGCCGATATAAGAAACCCGAGATATGGAGCGACAACCCCGACGTCCCCGCCGAGAAAAAAATGTTTCGCACCCCCGACATCTACGGCTACTTCACGGCCAACTGGGAGATAACGCATGCACTCAAGGCAAGCCTCACCGGTACCGGAACAGGCCCGATGACGGTGCAGCACATAGCTGGTTCGGGCACCGACATCGACCTGGCCGTGCGCACACAGTCGTTTTTCGACGCGTCGCTGAAGCTCACCTACACATTCCGTCTGTACAACCGTGTGAATCTTGATGTCACCGCAGGAATAAGCAACATATTCAACGCCTATCAGAACGACTTCGACTGCGGCCCGCTGCGCGACTCGGGATACATCTATGGTCCTACTCTGCCGCGATGCGTGAGCATCGGCGTGGCCATGGGCATCTAAAAAACATACAAATTGCACAAAAATTCAATATTTTTCAATATTTTTGCTGCAAAAGCTTGCGGGATGTCGGCAAAATGTTGTAAATTTGCCGCAAATAAATTCACTTATATCCTTCAAAGAAAGTTTGAGTATGAAAGCAACCGAAGTGTTAGCGGATCTCCAGCGCAGATTCCCCAACGAGCCGGAATATCTGCAGGCCGTGGAAGAAGTAATCACCACAATCGAGGATGAGTACAACAAGCATCCCGAGTTCGAGCGCTACAACCTCATTGAGCGTCTCTGCATTCCCGACCGTATTTTCTCGTTCCGCGTATCCTGGGTCGACGACAAAGGCAAGGTACAGAACAACATGGGCTACCGTATCCAGCACAACAACGCCATCGGCCCGTACAAGGGAGGTATCCGTTTCCACTCTTCAGTCAACCAGTCGATTCTGAAATTCCTCGCTTTCGAGCAGACTTTCAAAAACTCGCTCACCACTCTGGCCATGGGTGGTGGCAAGGGCGGCTCCGACTTCTCGCCCCGCGGCAAGAGCGACATGGAGGTAATGCGCTTCTGCCAGGCATTTATCGCTGAACTGTGGCGCCACATAGGCCCCGACACTGACGTGCCCGCCGGCGATATCGGCGTAGGTGGCCGCGAGGTAGGCTACATGTACGGCATGTACAAGAAGATGGCCCGCGAGTTCACCGGCACATTCACAGGCAAGGGCCTTGAGTTCGGCGGCTCGCTTATCCGCCCCGAGGCTACAGGCTACGGCAATGTTTACTTCCTCCTCAACATGCTCGCCACACGCGGCATCGATATTAAGGACAAGGTAGTGGCTATCTCCGGATCGGGCAACGTAGCCACATACACCGCCAAGAAGCTCCTCGAACTGGGCGCCAAGGTAGTAACCATGAGCGATTCCGACGGCTGCATCTACGTGCCCGAAGGCCTCACAAAGGAGCAGCTCGACTATATCTTCAAGCTCAAGAACGAATACCGCGGCCGCATCCGCGAGTTCGCCGAAGAATACGGCTGCGAGTACGTTGAAGGCGGACGCCCCTGGGGCTACAAGTGCGATATCGCCATGCCCTCGGCTACACAGAACGAACTCGACGGCGACGACGCACGCGCCCTCCTCGCCAACGGCGTGATCGCTGTGAGCGAAGGTGCCAACATGCCCTCTACCCCCGAAGCTATCAAGGAATTCCTCAACGCCAAGATCCTCTATGCTCCCGGCAAGGCTGCCAACGCCGGCGGTGTGTCGGTAAGCGGTCTTGAGATGGCTCAGAAC
>JAHZGZ010000286.1 GCA_019420545.1 Bacteroidales bacterium
TTGCGTGCGTCGGCGGTAGCATATCCCACGGCATGACATTCACCAACAGCCGTGTGGCTGTAGTTGTGGGGCTGCGCCACCTTCCGCGACAGCGCTTCAGTCTCTGGTTCTGATTGCATCTTAAATCTTATTTTACGATCTGCCGACCGCCATGTCACCGCTCCGTACACTGCCCGATTGGGACACGCTTCTCGACAATTATCATGCATTCCTTATGCTTGAGAAAGGTTTGAGCGACAATTCGCGCACAGCCTACAGTACCGACGTGCGCAAGCTCGCCGCATATCTGTCGACGGGAAATATCCGTCTGGCCGACGTCACTGTCGACACCCTTCACGAGTTTGTGGCGGGTCTCCACGACCTCGGCATCGCCGGAAGCACCCAGGCGCGCATCATATGCGGAATACGTTCATTCTTCGGCTATCTGCATACCGAAGGGTATATCGCCGACAATCCTGCGCTGCTCCTCGAGTCGGCGCGCCGTGTGCGCAAGCTGCCCGAAGTGCTCACGGTCGAGGAGATCGACGCCATGATAAGGTGCATCGACATGGACAGCCCCGAGGGGCAGCGCAACCGTGCCATAATGGAGACCCTTTACGGGTGCGGACTGCGCGTTACCGAACTTGTGGAGCTACAGCTTTCGGCGCTGTTTCTCGACGAGGGGTATGTGCGTGTGCGCGGAAAGGGAAGCAAGGAGCGCATTGTGCCGATATCCCCGGCAGCAATAGAGGAGATACGCGACTACATGCCTCAGCGTGCAGCCATCGACATAAAGCCGCACGAGGAGAAGTACCTGTTCCTGAGCCGTCGCGGCACCCATCTCACGCGTGTGATGATATTCTATATCATAAAGAGGCTTGCGGCACTTGCCGGGATCACGCGCTCCATCAGCCCGCACACACTGCGCCATTCGTTTGCCACTCATCTTCTCGAAGGTGGGGCCAATCTGCGTGCCATCCAGCAGATGCTGGGCCACGAGTCTATCGGCACTACCGAAATCTACCTGCATCTCGACCGCACGGAGCTGCGCCGCGAAATCCTCTGCCATCATCCGCGCAACATGCGCCGCAATTAAGAGCTTATTTTTAGACAAGCTCTAAGCATATCAGGCGCCTCGTGCGAATCTTATATTATAGCGTTGCATGACACGCTACAATAATTGATATCCTGTCAAGAAACATTTTCCACGTAAACCAGATATGTCATTACGCAGATTCCTTGCGGGCGCACTGATTGCCTGCTGTGCCTTATCCGCCGGTGCCGCTATCGGCCACCCGTCGCTGCTGTTCACCCCCGACCGCATGAAGAGCGCCAAGGCGCGTGTCGAGGCCGGCGACTCACTCATGGTAAAAGGGTGGGAGAACATACTCAGTATAGCCGATGCCCAGCTCGCCAAGCCCGATATAATGAAACTCGAATATATGGCGCTCGCCTATCAGATGACGGGCGACCGCCGGTATGCCGACAAGCTGAAGGAAGTGCTGCTGCGCACCGCCGCCACCAGGTCGTGGGCCAACGCCGAGATGATGGCGCGCCGTCCGGCATGGCGCAGCGAGTTGCAGATGGCCCATCGCTCGTTTCAGATCGCCCTGGCCTATGACGCTATCTACAATACCCTTACCCCGGCAGAGCGCAAGCAGATAGCCGAGGGCGTATGGCGTCTGGCCGGTGAGCCTCTGCTTGGCGACTGGCTGCTTGAGCCTACACGCATACATTCGCTCAACTCGATGGGCCACAACTGGTGGACCTCGTGTGTGGGGATGGGTGGCATCCTCGCCATGGCTATCGGCAACGAGGTGCCCGAAGCCGCCGAGGCCGCCAAAAAGGCTGTCGACGCGCTGCCGCAGTGGTTTGCCTTCGCGGGCGACGTGATACAGCGCAAGCCGCGCACGTTCGACCGCGACGGAGGCATGTACGAGAGCATCAACTACGCCAGTTTCGGCATCACCGAGGCGCTTCTGCTGCGCCAGGCGTGGCTTAACTCCCATCCGGGCGCCAAGCTCCCCGACATACCTCAGATACGTCAGCTCGCATCGTTTTTCAGCCATGTAGCCTACCCCCGTACAGGCATCCTTCACAGCATCAATTTCGGCGACAGCCACAAAAATGTCACCGGCGAGAGTTCCATGCTTCTGGCGCTGGCACAGCCCGGATCGGCCTCGAAAAAGGATATGGAGCGTGAGGCCGGCATTGTGGGCTGGTACGTGAACCAGGTGGTGCCGGGGCAGCATCGCGAGGGGTTCCCGCGCACGGTGCCGATGGGGCTGCTCTACTCTCCCGATACCTCCAAGGCTTCGGCCGTGCCCGACCTCCCCACGTCGCACCTGTGGAAGGATTTCGGCTGGGCGACTATGCGCGACTCGTGGGAGAAGGATGCCACGATGCTTGCCGTGAAGTCGGGCATGACGTGGAACCACTCGCATGCCGACGCCAACTCGTTTATCATATTCCACAAGGGTGTCGACATCATCAAGGATGCCGGCAACTGCAGCTACGGCAAGCCGGAATACCGCAATTATTTCTTCCAGACCGAGGCCCACAATGTGGTGCGCTTCAACGGACAGGGACAGCCGCGCCACCAGCAGTATCATGGCTCGATGCTTCCCGGCGAGATGACGGGACTTGTCGATGAGGGCCGCTTCAAGTATGTGCTTGCCAACGGTACCGGCCCGATGTCGCGCTGGCTGAGCCGCAACTACCGGCATTTCCTGTGGATTGACAATGTGATTTATATCGTCGACGACCTCGAGAGCCACGAGCCGGGGCATTTCGAGTGGCTGTGGCATCCAGGTGGCGATGTGTGCAAGCGCGGATACGATCTGGAGGTGACCAACGGCGACGCGGCAGTGCTTA
>JAHZGZ010000287.1:0-7603 GCA_019420545.1 Bacteroidales bacterium
GCGGGCTTCGACATGATGCTCACTGCCAACAATCATACTCTCGACCGGCGCGACCGTGGCCTTGTGCGCACTCTCGATCGCCTGGATGCTTCGCCGGTCGATCATCTCGGCACCTACCGTAACCGTGCCGAGCGTGACTCTGTGCTTCCGCTTGTGCGCGACGTCGCCGGATTCCGTATCGCTTTCCTCAACTATACTTACGGTACCAACGGCATTACTCTGCGCAGCGATGCCGTAGTCGACTATATCGACCGCGGGCTGATCGCTGCCGACATACGGCGTGCGCGTAAGGCCGGTGCGGAAATCGTGACGGTATGCGTGCATTGGGGCGACGAATATCATCTTCAGCCCAATGCGGCGCAGCGTTCGCTGGCCGATTTTCTGGTAGATGCGGGTGCCGACCTGGTTATAGGCGGTCATCCCCACGTGATACAGCCGATGGAGATGCGCACTGACTCCCTCGGGCGCAAAGCCTTCGTGGTGTATTCCCTCGGCAATTTCATTTCCAATATGCGTACTCGCGACACTCGTGGTGGTGCCGTGGCTCACGTACGCCTTACGCGCGATATGCTCGGGCGCGCTGTGGTTGATACCGCCGACTACCGCCTGTTTTTTACCGTGCCTCCGACTTCGGCGGTTTCCAATTTCCGCCTTATTCCCGTCGAGGCGGTGTCTGATCCGTCGCGTACCGATATCCCCTCTCAGTGGCGCGCCGCTTGTTCTGAATTCACCCGGAGTGCCGAAGCTGTGTTCCGCAAATATAACCGCTGTGTTCCCCGCGACTCCTCGTCCCTTCTTCCCCGTATTTTTCCGCTTCCGGCCATCAATCCTTCCGACCATGTGCTGCCGCTGAGGCATCACCGTACCCTCCGCTGATTTATTGTGGCTGAATCATTGTCGCAAAAAACATAATCAGAAAGGCAACATATATATCCAGATTGTTATGGGCATAATGGAGGTATATGGAAAATGGCAAAAGACATAAAAAGTCTGGATGATCGTAAAAAAAGGATGGGAACCTATAATGAAAATTTAGAACGAATTGGAGACTAATGAAATCAAAAACATATTTATACGACTTTAATGGATATTTTTCATATAATAATGTGGAAAATCAGTATTTTGATAAATTGGATGAAGTAAGAACGGCATTTCCTAATGAATATGCCGAACTCCGGAATGCCTTTATCAATGAGATTATTTCATTTATTAAATTATGCGGATGTAAATATGTCATGATTGGCAGATTGGCTGCACACAAAAGGGATATTCGTCATATATTTAAAGGTGATACAAGCACTGCTAATTTAATAATTTCAATAATATTCAGTTTTAATGAGGAACAAAGGATAAGTATTAAATCTGTATCAACTCTTTTAAGATACGCCATGGATGATTTAATAGGAGTAATGTTAGATAACCGCAAACGACATTTAACAATAACATGTAATAAAGAATTTTGGGTTACCTTTGAGCTGCCGTTTCAATTCCCTTCGAAAACATGGAGTTATGAATACGGACAACTTAGACTTGATTGTGAAATATCAGAAATCCCAAACTATGATGAAAATTGACTTTTATGAAAAATAACAAAGGCAAATGGCACGAAATAGTGAAGTATAGGCCGGAAAACTATAAAGATCGAATCTATACTGTCGAAGAATGGACATCACCCAGTGATATTGGTAATTGTGTTTCCGGATATATACTAACATTAGAAGAATATCTAAGGGTTGAAAATAATTATCTAAATACTTTAAAAGACATTCTTATCAACAGTAGATGTTCATATCTATATATATCTTACGCAGAAATTCATGCAAGATGGATCAAAGAACGATTGAAGCATTCTAAATTTAAAGAATCGTTAGATGAAATACTTCCATTCATTCTTTCTGTTGAAGAAGAAACCCGGGTATCGGTAGAAAAAGCCGTTGAATTGTTCCGCTATTGCCTTAGGGGTTATATCTATATCGAGTTTACCAACAATTCTCGTGGAATAGCTGCGTATTGTGGCGATGATTTTTATATGTCTGTCAAGACTCCTCTCAGCAACAAGATACTTGAAAATATAGTATCAAAGCATGGTTTATATTTAGATCCTCGTTAATAACCTAAAAATGACAGAAAATTCAGAACTCAAAATACTGCCGGATTCCGAAATGCCGGCCTTCCAGACAACTTTAGACTCATTAAAGGATCAGAAAAACTGGAATGTATTAAGGGATTTCCTTCAAGAAAAGGCTGAACTGTATCCCGAGGATTATTTTATTCTATCTCAACTGTCACACGCATATGAGAAGCTTGATGATGACAAAAAGGAGCTTTATTACTCACAAAAAGCCTTGGAGTTGGTGCCGGATGATAATCAGCTTATCTACAACCATGCACTGGCTCTCCAACATAACGGGATGATTTCCGAGGCCATTTCTTATTTAGATATGATTCTGGCAAAGCCAATCGACGAGATTGCGTATGGCGAATATGGAGAAGGCAAAAAAGATGCTATATCTCTATATAATGACGCATTATATGCGAAAGGGGTCTGCCACACGGTGCTTGGTAACTATAAAGAAGCGTTATATTACGTACAGTCGCATCTTTCTAATCGTCGCAGAGGCCTGTTCAGTTATTACTGGCGTCGAGATGTACTAAGACTATTTAAGATATTGTCGGAAAAATCGAAGCGCATAGGTGATCAATCCAAAGCATTTATTGGTGTTCCGAAGATTGAGCAGTCCGGCGATGAAATCCCGGCAACGCATTCTTTGATCCCAATAAACGAAAAAAAGAAAGAGGTTTCCGAACTCAAAAATCTTCCTAAATCCGAGGGGCCTGCATTTCAGGCAACATTAAACTCTTTAAGAGCTAAAAGAAACTGGAATGAATTAAGAGATTTTCTTCAAGAAAAGGCTGACCAGTATCCCGAGGATTATTTTATTCTTACTGAATTGTCACAAGCATATCGCTTTGTTGATAATCCCCGCCAAGCGCTATATTACTCACAAAAAGCCTTGGAGTTGGTGCCGGATGATGACGAGCTGGTTATTTATAACCACGGTAGGGCACTCCAGGATAATGAAATGTACTATGAGGCTCTCCCATATTTCAATATGGTCCTGGAAAAATCAATTGAGGAGATTGCATATGGCGAACATGGAGAGGGCATGAAATATGGCAAAGGCCGATACAATGATTCATTATACATGAAAGGTGTCTGCTACATGGAACTTGGCAACAAGGAAGAGGCCATGCATTATATACAGTTGCATCTTTCCAATCGTCACAGAGGCCAATACAGCGCTTTTTCGCGCCAAGAAGTAATACGGTGCCTAAATGAATTGTTAGGAAAAAAGTAATCGTGCTCTTTTAGCGTGTGATTATTCTCTTAGGTGCCTTATGTATGTGAATTAACACGAGATATCTCAAAATTATTTGGATAATTGAAAATGATGGTTTAAATTAGCAAAAATCGTTATCCTTCTTCCCATGACCCATAGCATTCGATATTTTATAGACTCTGCAAACGGAATCGGCGTAAAGCACGCTACTCTGGCCGGTATCCGGCGACTCGAATTGCAGATGCAAAAATGATTTGACAGATGATAATCACTAAAGTAAATAAAACGACGCTCTCATGGCTTTTAGTCAGAGCATATCTATTATTCGTAGTTATAAACTTTCTTGCAATAATATTTATAACTCTACTATTGGATCAAGAGGATATGGCATGGACTGGTGCCGGAATATATCTTATCCTGACTATGTTTATTTCTGCACCAATAAATCTTATCATATCTATCATTCTGTTCTATATAAAATGGAATAGAGAATTGTTATTGTCAAAATGTACTATAATAGCAGAATCGATCCTATATTGCGTTGTGATGTTGTTGTTTTCATATTATAGTAAGAATGATGATATGGCTTTTTTCGTACCTTATTCTGTTATTTTGCCTTTACTTATAATTCAGGGACTTATAGTTAAATCTCAACAGAGTAAAAGAAGTCATAATTCGAATTGATATTATCGGACAGAAAATAAATTATCTGCTGATGAATCCGATAGCAATTCATGAGATTAGTATAAATGTTATAGAATCTACGTCATAGACCTCAAAGTGCCACTACAGTATGAACACATATAAATACAACTTCTACGGATATTTCTTTTATAATGACAACATTACGAATCTACAATTTGACGAAGTAGAGGAAGTTAGAAAAAAATATCCCAAAGAATATCGCGAACTTCGCGACCTGTATATTCGTGACATTATTTCATACATAGAATTGTGTGGATGCAAATTCGTTACTTTAGATACTTTGTTTGCACACAAATGGGATATTCGTGAAATATTCAAAAAGGACAAGATTACTGCTGATATGATGATTTCTAAGGTATTCAGTTTCAGAGAGGAGCAGAGACTGAGTATAAAATCTGTATCAGAACTACTGACATACGTTATGGATGGTTTATGTGGTATTTCCATTGACAATCACAGATTAAATTTAAAAATACATGGCGGTGCATTTCAAATGACACTCGAACTTCCGATTCAGCTTGTTCCATCAACCGTGACTTATGAATCGGGAGAGATTGGATTAGATTGTGAGATGATTGAAATCACTGACGATGACGAATTAGATAATTAATAAACTATAAATAAAATGGCAAAAGGCAGATGGCACGAAATAGTGAAGTATAGGCCGGAAAACTATAAAGCTCGAGTCTATACTGTCAATGAGTGGACTAGTCCGAGTGACATTGGAAAGTGCTACTCCAATCAGCTTCTTACAATGGACGAGTATCTACGGATTGAAAATAATTATCTTTTTACTCTCAAAGATATTTATATTGCGAGTGCCTGTTCTTATCTCTACATACATCATGCGGAAATTCATGCAAGATGGATCAAAGAACGATTGAAACATTCTAAATTCAAAGAACCGTTAGATGAAATACTTCCATTCATTCTTTCGGTTGAGGAAGAAACTCGGGTATCGGTGGAAAAGGCCGTGGAATTGTTCCGTTATTGCCTCAGAGAATATATCTATATAGAATTCACCAATAATTCGAGAGGTGTGGCTGCTAATTGTGGCGATGATTATTATATGCATGTCAAAACTCCTCTCAGCAACAAGGTGCTTGAAGATATAGTCTCAAAGTATGATTTATATTTAGATCCTCGCTAATTCGCTAACTCGCGGCGATAAATGGTGGATTCCGGTATAATTTCTTTTGTATTTCGGGAAACATTCGCTAAATTTGGGCATTGACCAAAATCTTTTCCCGATGAAATACGCGTTATTGCCACGTGAGACACTTGACCGACCGTTGCCGTTCTATCTGGCGATGGAGGAATATCTTGCCGCGATACCATGCAGCGACGAACTGTTTTTCATGTGGCAGGTCAGGCCCACTGTAATTTTCGGGCGCAACCAGCGTATTGAGAGTGAGGTCGATGTAGATTATTGCAAGGGCCACGGCATTCAGTTTTTCCGGCGCAAAAGCGGCGGCGGATGCGTGTATGCCGACGGCGACAATATCATGTTCAGCGCTATTCTCCCGCGCAGCGCTGATGTGTCAGCGATGTTTGCGCGTTATACGCAGATGGTGGTAGATATGCTCCGTTCGCTCGGATTCGATGCAAGCGCCTCGGGTCGCAACGATGTGCTGGTCGGGGGCCGGAAGGTATCGGGGAATGCCGTGTACATCCTTCCCGACAAATGTATTATTCATGGCACCATGCTGTTTGACACTAATCTGCAGCACATGCTCAGTGCCATATCCCCTTCGGGGGCGAAACTCAATGCGCGGGGCATTTCCTCCGTGAAAAGCCGCATCACCACTTTGCGATCGCATATGCCTGGGCTTGATATATCGGAGTTCAAGCGGCATGCGCGCGAAGCGTTTTGCGGTGACAATCTGCTTCAGCTTACTCCGGCCGATGTCGGAGCCATATACAGACTCTCGCTCGGCTACTACCACCCCTCCTGGATCTATGGCGACAGCGTGAGTGATACGCGCTCGTATGTTCGCAGACTCGAAGGAGTGGGGGAATTCCGCGTATGTATCGATACGCGCCTCGACCGCATCGGACACATCCGTCTTTCCGGCGACTATTTCGCGCTTGACGATGTTGACACACGTCTGCTTCGTCCGCTCGAAGGGTGCCGCTACACTCCCGAGGCCGTCACGCAAAGGCTTACCGACAGTAACGTCGATGCTTCCCGTGTGATAATGTCGCTCACCAACGAGGCGTTTGTCTCTCTCCTTTTTGAATGAACCGAAACTTTTTTCAAGAAACCTAAATTTTCATCATGGAATCACAAGATAATAAACCTACCTGCCTACATTCGCGCCATGTGGCGCTCGGAGCGCAGATGTCGCCTTTTGGCGGATTTGACATGCCTATACAGTATGCGGGAATCATCGAGGAACATAACGCCGTGCGTAGTGCCTGCGGCGTATTCGATGTGAGCCATATGGGTGAGATGTGGGTCAAAGGCCCCGATGCTCTCCGCTTTGTTAGCCATATATTTACCAACGATATATCCGTCGGTCCGTCGGGAAAATGTTATTACGGCATGATGCTCAAGGAGGATGGCGGAGTGGTCGACGATCTGCTTGTATATAAGCTGTCGGATACCGCGCTTTTCCTTGTGTTCAACGCCGCCAATATCGAAAAGGACCGCCGTTGGATCTCGGAGCATGCCACGGGCTACGATGTCAGGCTCGAGGATATGTGCGACGTGCTGGGAGAGCTTGCCATTCAGGGCCCGTTGTCGGAAGGCGTAGTTGAGGAGGTGCTTTCGGTACCTTGTGCCGATCTGGGTTTCTATACCTTCCGACTCGGCCAATGGAAAGGCAATGACATAATAATATCGCGCACGGGCTATACGGGAGAAGACGGCTTTGAGATATATGCCGCGCACGATGTCATATGCGCCATGTGGGATGCGCTGCTTGCATCGGGGCGTTGTGTACCCTGCGGACTCGGCTGTCGCGACACCTTGCGCTTTGAAGTCGGTCTGCCGCTGTATGGCGACGAACTTGCCGACGACATATCTCCCGTTGAGGCCGGACTCTCTACGTTTGTCAAGCTCGACAAAGAGGGCGGATTTATCGGACGCGATGCCGTGGCGCGCATCCGTGATGCCGGCCCTAAGCGTAAGCTGGTCGGTATTGAGCTTCTCGACCGCGCCATCCCGCGCCACGGCTACGAAGTGCTTGATGCCGATACCGATCGTGTGATAGGCCATGTTACCACCGGCTATCATGCCATATCGGTCGACAAATCGGTGGCCATGGCTCTGATCGAGGCGCCCTATGCCGCGCTCGACACTCCTGTGCGCATCCGTATCCGCCGCAAGACTTTTCCGGGTCGTGTGGTGAAGAAGCGCTTTTACGACAAGCATTACAAGAAATAAATTATAACCGTATCATACAACAGAAACAACCCAATAACCATGAGCAAGACTTATTATTCCCCCACACACGAGTATATCACTGTCGACGGCAACATCGGCCTTATCGGTATCACGGAATATGCGCAGCAGCAGCTGGGCAATGTGGTTTATGTCGATCTTCCCGAGGTTG
>JAHZGZ010000287.1:7613-16758 GCA_019420545.1 Bacteroidales bacterium
GTTGACGACGAAGTAGTGGCCTCGCAGGATTTCGGCGGCGTCGAGAGCGTAAAGGCCGCTTCCGACCTGATTTCTCCGGTAAGCGGTACCGTGCTCGAGGTCAACGAGGCTCTTGCCGACAATCCGGGACTCATCAACAAGGATGCGATGAACACCTGGATCATCAAGGTCGAGCTTTCCGATCCCGCTGAACTTGATTCCCTCCTTGACGAGGACGCTTACCGCGCTTTAATAAGCTGATATTTCGCGATATGGCATATCATCATTATTTTCCCCACACCCCCGATGATGTGGCGGATATGCTTGCACGCTGCGGTGTGGACTCGCTCGACGGGCTTTATGCCGATGTACCTCCCGAACTGCTTCTGGGCCGCGACTACGATCTCGCGCCGTCGATGTCGGAGAAGGAGGTGCGCGACTTCTTTGCCGCTCTTGGTGCAGAAAACCGTCAGCTGACATGCTTCGCCGGCGCCGGCTATTATGACCATTATACTCCGGCTGTCATCCCGGCTGTTCTTTCGCGCTCGGAATTTCTTACGGCCTATACGCCCTATCAGCCCGAGATATCGCAGGGTACGCTGCAATATATTTTCGAGTATCAGACCATGATGGCCACGCTTACCGGTATGGAGGTGAGCAATGCGTCGATGTACGACGGTGCTACCGCTGCCGCAGAGGCCATGCTGATGATGGTGGCGTCGGCGCGCAAGCGCACGCGTGTGCTCGTCAGTGCAACCGTACTGCCCCAGGTGCGTGCAGTTATGGCCACATACGCCCACTATCACGGTATTACGCTTGATGAGATACCGGCCACCGGCGATGGCATGACCGACCGCAGCGCCCTTTCCGCCATGCTTGGTGCCGCCGACGTTGCAGGTGTGCTTGTGGCAACTCCTAACCGTTTCGGTATTCTGGAGGATTATGCCGGACTGGCCGACGAAGTACATGCCTCCAAGGCACTCCTTGCCATGTATGCCGATCCTTCCGCTCTGGCGGTGATAAAATCTCCGGGAGAGTGGGGTGCTGACATCGCGTGCGGCGACGCACAGCCGCTCGGCATGCCGCTTAACTATGGCGGCCCGTATCTCGGATTCCTCTGCTGCAAAAAGGCATATATGCGCAAACTCCCCGGGCGTATCGTCGGCGCGACCGTTGATGGTGCCGGGCAACGCGTGTTCGTGCTCACCCTTCAGGCGCGCGAGCAGCATATCCGCCGCGAGAAGGCTACGAGCAACATATGTTCCAATCAGGGACTGATGGCGCTGTTTGCCACCGTTTACCTTTCGCTCATGGGCCCCGAAGGGATGCGTGAGGTCAACGAAGCCGGCGCAGCCAATGCCCGCTGGCTCCTGAAAAAGATTGAGACCACGGGAAAGGCTCGTCTCGCTTGGCCCGATGCCCCGTGGCTCCACGAGTTTGTGCTTGACACCGATGCTCCTGCCGACCGGATTATTGCCCGCTCCGTGGAGAAGGGTGTGCTTCCGGGCGTGAAACTCGGTGATCACCGTCTGCTGGTGGCTGTAACCGAGATGCGTACCGAGGCCGAGATGCAGGCATTGGCGGATATTTTCGCTTCAATTTGATTCCGAAAATTTTGAAAATAATGAACAGAAAACTATACGGCAGTCTGATATTTGAACTGTCGCGGAAAGGGCGCCGCGGCACATCCATTCCACGCCATGCCGCCGCTCCGGGTCTGGAGGCTATACCATCCTCTCTGATGCGTGGCGATGTGCCCGCTCTGCCCGAAGCCGACGAACTTACCGTGGTGCGCCATTATACCAATATGAGCACTAATAATTTCGGTGTTGATACGGGATTTTATCCGCTCGGTTCGTGTACGATGAAGTACAACCCGAAAATCAACGAGGAGATGGCTTCGCTTCCGGCGTTTGCCTCGCTTCATCCTCTCCAGCCCGACTGTACCGCCCAGGGGGCGTTGCGCCTGTACTGGACTCTTCAGAGTATGCTCTCCGAGATAGGCGGCATGGCGGAATTCACGCTTAATCCATATGCTGGAGCACACGGCGAGCTTACCGGTCTGATGGTGATCCGTGCCTACCACGAGCAGCGTGGCGACATGCGCCGCACCAAGGTTATCGTGCCCGATTCGGCGCATGGTACCAATCCCGCGAGTGCGGCAGTTGCGGGCCTGTCGGTTGTCGAGGTGAAAAGCCTTCCCGACGGTACTGTCGATGTCGAGGCTCTGCGGCCGCTCCTCGATGATACGGTTGCGGCCATGATGATGACCAATCCCAACACGCTCGGCATGTTCGAACGTAACATTCCCGAGATCGCACGCATCGTGCATGAATGCGGGGCGCTCCTCTATTATGATGGTGCTAATCTCAATCCGCTTATCGGCAAGTCACGTCCCGGTGATATGGGATTCGATGTGATGCATGTGAACCTCCACAAGAGTTTCTCCACTCCGCACGGTGGGGGTGGACCCGGTGCCGGTCCCGTAGGTGTGCGTGCGGGCCTCGAACATCTTCTTCCCAATCCGCGTGTTGTTCGCAATGCCGACGGCACATTCTCTGTAACCGAAAGCGACCGGTCGCTCGGACGTGTGACAGGCACCCTCGGCAACTTCGCCGTGCTCCAGCGTGCGTTGGCCTATCTGCTTACTCTCGGGTGCGACGGCCTTGCGATGGTCGGCCCGCTTGCCACTCTCAATGCCAACTATATCAAGGAATCGCTGCGCGACCTGTATCTCCTGCCGGTCGATGGTGTGTGCAAGCATGAGTTTGTGTTCGACGGTCTGCGCGACAAGTCGGGCGGTGTCACTACCCTCCATGTCGCCAAGCGCCTGCTCGACTATGGATTCCATGCGCCTACAATCTACTTCCCGTTGCTGTTCCATGAGTCGCTTATGATCGAGCCGACCGAGACGGAGAGCCGCGAGACAATCGACCGCTTCATCGACGCCATGCGTGAGATCGCACGCGATGCCTCCTCACGACCGGAATTCATAAAGGATGCGCCTTACGAGACTCCCGTTGCGCATGCCGACGACACTGAGGCGGCTCTGCATCCAAAGGTTACATATTTTGATCTGTAACGTTTCCCGAAGATGTTGCAAAATACCGGAAATGTAGGGACGCGGCGTGCCGCGTTACATTTTGGTGAAATGTAAGTCGTTGATTGCTATGGTGTAACGCGGCACGCTGCGTCCCTGCAAGCTGTGATCGGTATGATAACATATAGTTTTGCAACACCCTCTAAATGCATACTGCAAATATGGATTGCAAGGAATTTGATAACATTATTATAGGCGCGGGCCCTGCAGGAATGCGGGCCTGCGCCATTGCGCGCCGTCGTGGCGAGAGCGTATGCGTGATTGAGCGCGCCGAGGTGGGGGGAACCTGCCTCAACCGGGGCTGTATACCCACAAAGTCTCTTGTTCAGTCGGCCGCAATGATTGCCTCGGTTGCCTCTGCGGCAAAGTTCGGTGTGGAGATCGAGGGCGACGTACATGTCGACTATGCTGTGGCTGCCGCCCGCAAAGACGAGGTAGTGGTGGCGCTTCGTTCCGGTGCGGAAATGTCGGTTGGCGCCGACAGTCTCGTGCGCGGCAATGCCCGTCTTGTCGACGGACATACTGTTGAGGTGGATGGAATCCTCCTGCATGCCTCCGGGCGTATCATCGTCGCTACCGGCTCAGCGCCTGCACGTCTTCCGATACCCGGGGCTGATATGGCTGTTACGAGCGATGAATTTCTGCGTCTTGTCGCGCTTCCGTCGGAACTTGTGGTGATCGGAGGTGGAGTTATCGGCATGGAATGCGCATGTATTGCCCATGCATTCGGATGTAAGGTTACGGTAGTGGAATATTGCCGCGAGATACTTCCCGGACTGGATGCCGAAATGGCAAAGCGCCTTCGGTCAATGTTGTCGCGCCGTGGAATAAATATTATTGTAGGAGCCTCAGTCTCTTCTCTCGTCTCGGCAGAGGCCGGGGTCGGCATCATGGTAAACTATTCTGACAAGCGTGGCGAGCATTCGGTCACTGCGCCGATGGTGCTAATGGCCGCGGGACGTAGGGCCGTTGTGCCTGACGGTGCGTCGCAGATTGGGCTGAAGCTTACCCCTAAAGGTGCAATTGCCGTTGATGAGCATATGGCAACCTCCGTTCCCGGTATTTATGCTGTCGGCGATTGCAACGGGCGCCTGATGCTCGCGCATGCGGCTTCCGCACAGGCCGAAGTTGCCATGGGTGTACGTGCTGCGGTTGACGCTGTACCCTCTGTGGTGTTCACTCTGCCCGAATGCGCTCAGGTAGGTACCCTTGTTGGCGAGGCTCCCCACGCCATCGTTACCGGAAAGGCGATGTATGGTGCAAACGGTATGGCCGCGGCTATGGGACAGACCGAAGGTTTTGTAAAGGTTGCGGCAGACGCCGCGACTCGTCGCCTGACCGGCTGTTGTGCCATAGGCGCCGGTGCCGACGCCATAGTTCAGGAAGCCGCGATTGCCATTAGTGCCTCGATGACTGCGGATGATCTGCGCTCACGTTGTGTGTTCGCTCACCCTACACTCTCCGAACTGCTCCTGGCTGCCCTTCCTTAGTAAATTTAGGAAGGTAATCACGATGAACAATACAACAAGCTCAACCGTGATGTAACAAAAAACAGAAAGTGTCGAGTAGAGTGTTCATTTCAAATTATCCTTGTAAAAATGTTTAAATCTATTTCTTATCTCATCGCGCACTCGTCGAAATTCTGTCAAAACAAAATCTTCTGAGCCGATTGCATCGGAAGGGTCGTCAAATCCGATATGAATACGATGCTTTACATTGCCAACGAATGCGGGGCAACTCTCGTTGGCTCCACCGCATACGGTTATCACATAATCCCACGGCTCGTTGATATATTCACAGACATTGTGAGGGGTATGTCCGCTTATGTCGATACACTTTTCATACATGACTTTGACAGCAAGCGGATTGACTTTTTCTGCCGGTTTTGTGCCTGCTGAAAAAACGCATAAATTAGAATCAAATGACTGGAGGAAACCGTGAGCCATCTGACTGCGGCAACTGTTGCCTGTGCATAAAATCAATATTTTCATCAGTTTTTTCATTTAGAAGAAATAGCCGTAAACCCAGCCGGAGATTGTGGCCATGACGATTACAAGAGTGACGTAGATAACCGTTTTCTTCGTTCCCATTACGCTGCGGATCACAAGCATATTCGGAAGCGACAGCGAGGGACCTGCGAGTAGCAGGGCGAGCGCCGGACCTTTGCCCATGCCGGAAGCAAGCAATCCCTGAATAATCGGAACTTCGGTGAGAGTGGCAAAGTACATGAACGCGCCGGTGAAGCTTGCGAAGAAATTCGAAAGCAGCGAATTGCCGCCTACCGCCCATTCAACCCAGCTGTTGGGGATAATGCCCGGCAGCTCCTTGCCGTCGTGAGTCGAGCCGAGTAAGAATCCGGCTGTAAGCACGCCTACTGCGAGCAACGGAAGTATCAGCTTGGCAAATCCCCACGATGACAACGCCCATTCGCGGTTCTCGTCATCGTTTTTATCGCAAAGCAATACGATGGCAAGTACAGCGACAGAGACAATCATTGGTACGAGCGGCGCCAATTTCGCATCGGGAATAAAAACATTTGCGAGAAATGCCGATACAGCTACCGCGATGGCGCCAAGGATAATCCACCGGGCTTTCAGATGCAGAATCTTCACCAGAATTACGCAAAGACCAATCGCAAGAGTCGATGTTATCCACCATTTGGCATTATAGATTGCTGCCCATATACCACGGTCGATTGCTGCCGGTGCGCCCCAGTTGGCAAACACGAGGATTGCCACAAGAGTAAAGAAAAACACTGCCGTCTGCCAAAGCGGGCGTTTTTCCGGGGGTGGCACAATGTTCATCTGTACCGTCTCTTTATCCCGTTCTTCCTTGCGGAAGATGAACGACATTATCAGGCCGATAACTACAGCAAAGGTAACGGCTCCGATTAAACGAGCAAGTCCCATTTCCAGTCCGAGGATGCGTGCGGTAAGAATTATCGAGAGTATGCTGATGGCGGGGCCGGAATAGAGAAAGGCTATTGCCGGACCGAGTCCCGCACCACGCTTGTAGATGCTTGTAAACAACGGGAGAATGGTACAGGAACAGACCGCAAGGATCCCTCCCGAGACCGATGCCACAGTATATGACACCCATTTTTTTGCATTGGCTCCGAAATACTTCAACACCGCTCCTTGACTCACGAACACAGCGATCACACCGGCGATGAAAAACGCCGGAAGGAGACAGAGCACGATATGTTCGCGTGCATACCACTTGGCGAGGTCAAAGGTCGAGTGAATCGCCGTCATCAGCGTATCGCTGTTGACCGGCAAGAAGAACGTTGTCAGGAATAAGACAACGGTCCATATCAGGAACTTGATTTCCTTTCTTGTTTCCATATCAGTCTCCAGTTGTTATAGTTCAGATACCGAGAACCTTTTTCACTTCGTCAGCCGAAGGAATGTGCCCTTTGATTTTGACTGCGCCGTCAACTACCACGGCAGGGGTAGCCATGATGTTGAATTTCATCATCTCGGCGATGTCCTCAACTTTGGATAGCTTGACCTCGAGATTTTTCTCGCTGATCACACGTTCAACAACCTTGTAGGTCTCTTTGCATTTGGCGCAACCGGGACCGAGAACAAGCACCTCGCCGACCTTTGTATCGGGAACCGTAGTGCAGAAAGAGTTTTCATAGGATTCGGTCGAATCACCGGAGCATCCACAAGATGGCACAGGTTTTACATCGTCATCGACGATTATGTTGCTGTTGCAGCAGCAGGAACTTTTCTTTTTGGGTGCGAAAAGCGTTGACCAAAGACCTTTTTTTGATTCTTTTTTATCCATGATTTTTTGTTTTTACAGTTTTATATTTTTAGAAGTACATCATTATGCAGTAGTATATGCTTACAGCTATGAAAATGACTCCGACAATTATGTTGAGCCATTTCTGGATTGTGCGCAATTTGCCGTAGAACTCACCGATTTTTTCAATGCTGAAAGCGAGAATCCATGCGACAGCAAGCACGGGAAGCGCGGTGGCGATAGCGAACAGAACGGGCAGAAGCCAGCCTGCGCTTGCTGTCACAGAAATCGGTATCAGCATTCCGAAGTAGAGGACACCGCTTGTAGGGCAGAATGCCATTGCGAACAGGACGCCGAGCAATAAGGCCCCCATACTCCTTTTCGGGCGAGACCTTCGCCGTTACCCCCGAAGCCGAACTGTGGCAGGTTGAGCTTATGCCCGATCAGCATGAATATTCCGATAAGCAGCAATAATGGGCCAATCAGCATCTCTCCCCATTTCCCGATGGCTTTCTGTATGCCGAACACACTTGCGCCCTCTTTCAATATCGAGATAAGCACGATGCCGAGAACGGTGTAGGCTATGATTCTTCCGACAGTATAGAGTACTCCATTTCGGAAAATGCGTCTGCGCTTCTCTATATCCTTGCTGATGTAGCCTATTGCGGCTATATTGGTAGCAAGCGGACACGGCGAGATGGCGGTGAGTAATCCGAGGAGGAAGGCAGTCAGGGCCGGAGCAGTGCTGTTGTCAAGTAAAGTCTGCAACCAGTCCATTATTTCAACGATTGGTGGATTTTGTCTGCAAGACCTTTCTTGAAGCCGTCAGGATTTTTACGGGCGTTTCCGAATCCGAACTCAGTGAGGTTGTTGCGGCTCTCTTTCCCGCCTTTCCATTTGTTTACAAAGAGAGAAGACCATGTTACTTCGTACTTGTCGGCGAACTTCTCGCCATCCGGGGTAGAGATATCCACGGTCTTGAATACGACAGTGCCGTTTTTCAGCTCATTTGCAAAGAGTGTATTTACTACCTCTTTAGCATTTTTCTCGATAGCCATGCAGGTGGCACAGCGTTGTTTGCCGTGAAAATATATCACTTCCACTCGATCCTTTTCAGGAGATTTTGCAGTGGCGGTATTATCCCCGCTTCCGCACGACATCAGCCCTATCATAAGGGCGAAAAGCATAGGTGACTTTTTCATTTGCTTAAATGTATTTAATTGAGTCGTTATTCGTCGAATTACGAACAATAAAAATAAAAAATAGTGCTCACGAGCAGCATCTATTATTTTTTGAGGGACAGCAGTCGTCAAGCATCTGTGAAAACAGTTGCCGGGCAAGTTTCCAGTTCTCTGCGTTGATGCAATACTTTACTTTTGGCGGCTCGATGGTGCCTTGTATCAGCCCCGCCTCTTTCAACTCGCTCAGATGTTGCGACACTGTGGCCTTCGCAATCGGAAGCACCTCGTGAATGTCGCCGAAGAAACATTCGTTTCTCTGAGCGAGGAAATGTAGGATAGCTATACGAGTGGGATGTCCCATCGCTTTCGCAAATCTCGCAAGACGCTCCTGTTCAGGTGTGATCTCTAATTTTGACATATCACTCTTTGTTTGGTGTTCGCAAAATTACAAACAATATCTGACATGACCAAATTTTTCCAATAAGAAATGTTAAAAAATCTTTTTTTTACATGATAGCAATTCGACATCAGCAAAAAATGGCAGACATACACAATTAAGAGCATGTTAAATGTTCTTAGGGATTGAGATAGGCGATGACAATGCGGATCTCGTTGTAGGAGAATCTGTTGCGCAGGCGTTGGCGTACTTCGCCGAGGCCGGGGACACCCTCGAAACTTTCTACGGCTTTTGTTATGCTGTCGATCGTGCTGTCGTCAAGCAGGTCGTGTATGTCGAGTTTCCCCTCTTGCATCGCGCGTGTAAGATGTCCCCATACGGTCGACTCGGCATAGCCGCGTCGCTCGGCGATGGCCGACGGCGTCAGGCCGTCGCTGAACATGCGGAAGCTCTCTATCCACGATGCCTCTTTAGGTTCTTTCTTGGGCTTTTCCTTTTTTACTTTTACTGCTACAGCCATTTCCTCAGTGGGTGTGGGAGCAGGAGCGTGGAGCGATATGGCCGACACGGATGCGGCTGCCGATGATTTGGTGGGACGTGCCGCACCTGCGCTCTTGCGTCGCGTGATTTTCTTCGACTTGTCGCGTGTAGCCTCGGCAATGGCTCGTTGCTTGCAGTTAAGATAGCCGGATATCGTGAACCCTTCGCGCGATATGGCATCGAGCAGCAATAGCCGGG
>JAHZGZ010000288.1:0-1326 GCA_019420545.1 Bacteroidales bacterium
AGGCGATTCCTTGATGCTCTTTTTCATCGCTTCATAGCGATAATCCCGAAAGAACCGGGGATTCTTCGGGAGTCCTTTAAGTTGCCCCTTGTTGAAGTCAAGGAGATTGATTGCTAATATTGTTATTTCTGCCATAGCTATTACTTACTTCATCACAAATACTTCATCACGAATAGTCATTGACGGAACCTACAATGTTTGCCGGCGATTATGCTCCAGAGTTTCACGAAGCAGTTTTTCTATGTCCCTGCAACCAATGCGCTGAAGATAGGTCAATGTGGCAATTATCACCTCGGCCGCTCCCTCTTCCTTTTCGCTCCAATCCGGAAGATTGAGGCTCTTGAAAGCCGTAGCCTTATGTAACGCTCTCCATTCTCGAGAGATGTCATGTAAGGATACAGAGGGAGAGGACAACGGTGTAATCTTGCCTTTGGCGATTGCTACCTCTTCGCATTGTGCGGCGAATTTTTTCAGAGGTATTGCCATTGGTAAAGATCGGGGTTAGTGAATGACTGGTTTTAGGCCCGTGGCCCATTCTCTGAAATAGCCGGGAGGAGATTTGTTATTTTTCATGATGTTTGACTTGTTAGTTATAAGCAATCGAACAGTGTTGATTGGCTTGATTCAGCTTCTATCGAACGAACATTTTTAACAGCCTCATTGAAATAGCTTTCTTTCAACTCGAACCCGATGCCTTTGCGTCCCAACCGGATGGACTCGTACACTTCTGACCCGATGCCGAGAAACGGCGTAAGGACAGTATCGCCACGATTACTCCATAAGATAACGGCTCGGTGAATTGTATCAAGCTGTAGCGGACAGATGTGTTTCTCGTCCTGTTCTCCTCGCGCGTTGCGCCCATTGAGTGTATTTGAGTAGTTGATGTCATACCAGACAGGCGATGCGTATTTCTGCCATGTGTCAACGTCAATGTCACAATGCACAGGATGCTTGTGTTCTCCCGGTTTGCGGAACACCATAAGATAGTCGGGGATGCCGACGCGGCTCATGGCTGCATCCTTATGCACTTGTTTATGCAGTAGGCCGAGTGCCTTTGTACGCTGCATCTCTGTAACCGGATTTTTCCAGATTGTTACTCGTGAATGGTATATGAACCCTGCGGATTGGAACGCATCCAACAACATACCAGAGAAGTCGCGCAGGCCAATATATCCCTCTTTGCCTTTCTGAATGGGCAGATCCATACAGTGTACGGCCACATTGCGGCCAGACCACAACACGCGGTACAACTCTTTCACGAGATAGTTAAATGCAGTGAAGAACTCTTTGTAGTCTTTGCTGTTGCCCATATCCTCCAACTTATCA
>JAHZGZ010000288.1:1336-5952 GCA_019420545.1 Bacteroidales bacterium
TATAGTTCTGCGAAAGGTGGCGAGAATATGGAAAATCCTATACTTTCATTCGGAACATCGCGAATGAGCTGCACACAGTCGCCGAGCCTTATGTGGCATTTGTCGGATTGGTAACTACTGTCGATGTTAATCTTTTTCAATGTTATTTGTTGATTGATGTTTCGGCACATGGCTTTTGTCATAGATTCCTGCATCTTGCTGAATGCCTTTTGCTTGGATTCAAAAGACTCTATGACATTGCCCATCGTGTCTGTCGATATAAGTATGATGTTCACCGGAGCGGTCTGCCCGAAACGGTATGAACGCCGTATGCCTTGATATGTCGCTTCAAATGAGAAGTCAAGCGAGGCGAATATCTGATTATGGCAATTCTGATAATTGAGACCGAATTGTGCGATTTTCAATTTGGTAATGAGCACACGAAACTCTCCTCGACCGAAGCCTAAAAGTTTGTCCTTTTTGTACTCCTTCTTATCACTTCCACGAACCTCTACGGCATCGGGGATAAGGTCACGGAGATATTTGCCTTCATCATCGTGGCCAATCCATATGATGAAATTTTCATTGGAATTATTAACCATCTCCGCCACACGGTCTAATCGCTCCTTGTAGGTGTTACGGAGTTCTTTGTGATAATCTGTCGCTGATACTGCTGTATCGTTGAATAACTTGCCATTATCCCTCTTTGTAGTCTCTATGACTTCATTTTTCACATTCAGGGAGGGCAGGATATATCTGTCATCAGAGAATCCAATATCACTTGGTTTGTTGAGCATGACTGCCCACATAGATATGAAGTCCCAGAATGCTTGCTCTGCGTGTCCTTTTAATCTCCATTCCGAAGTTGATCCGCCGTCATGTACGAAATACATTGCAAGCATCTCAGAACGTGTCATCACGTTTAGAAATTCGGCGTGGTTGCACAATTCGGTTGTGTCATTCGGCGATGGAGTAGCAGTACAACATAGTTTATATGGGGTGTCTCTAAACTCATCTACAAGTTCCTGACGAGTTTTGCCGGCGAAGTTTTTGAGAATTGAAGATTCATCAAGAACAACGCCACCGAATAGACCTGCATGAATCTTGTTTAGATTATCATAGTTGGTGATATAAATACCAGAGACCAATCCAGCATCAAAGTCTGTGCGCTCAATCTCTTCCACATTATAGCCGAACTTCTCGCCCTCTTTGATAGTCTGGCCGATTACTCCAAGGGGAGCGAGGATTAGAATTGGCTTGTTTATGTGATTAAGCACTTGTTGGCTCCATTCTAATTGTTGAATGGTTTTGCCGAGACCGCAGTCTTCAAAAAGAGCGAATCTACCAGCAGCGAGTGCTCGCCGCACACAATATTTCTGAAAAGGGAATAGTACATCAGAAATATCAACATCATCCACATCGAAACCGCTCTGCATAACGGCAGTCTTTTTCGTTTCTAAGAATTTCAGATATTCATCCATGATAAAGCAAGCGGCGCCACTCGGTTTGTGAGCGGCGTCGCGTTTTAGATTGATGATGTAAATTACTCGATTACCTCACTTTTTGGCGGTTTCAAGTTGCTCGCAGATAGCCACTTTATAACCACCCTCTACCAGCGTGGACACATAAGCGTCCAGGTCTGATTTCGGAAATTTCACGAAAGTTGTATTTCCCTCGTTTTGCTGTTTGAGTCCGAGGGTTATTGCAATTACGTTGGCATCCTGTTCAATGCACTCATACTCATCGCCGAGCCGGAAGATGATGATTGCATCTGAGTGCTTTTTCGTGGCCTCGTACTCCTCTTTAATTTGTGCGATTGTAGGAGTTGTGTCGGCTGGTTTTTCGGGCAGTTTGTTACCCTCAAGGTCATAGCCGAGATCGGCAAGTTGTTTTGTGATTTTGGCTACGCTCTTGTCAAACTTGGCCTGCACTTTGTCTTTGGCCTTCTGGTATTCTTCCGGGCACCATAGGGATCCGAGTTCATCGAGTATCGGTTCTGCCTGTCTCAACTCGGGGTTATTACCAACTGCGACTTTATTCTGCAACCATGCTCTGGCGCAGAGATTGAATATGTCGGGGTGTTCGGCGATGTACTTGTAGTCTTCATCTCTATAAGAGATTTGACCAAGTTTGAGTTGGCTACGCAGTTTGTAATTGGACTGGAGAACGAGAAGCATGAACAATTTTTGCTCGAGAGCGGTAAGCGGCACATCGGAGAGAACATTGTTGGCCGCCATTGCTTTTGCACATTCAACTGTGAATTGCGATGAGAGATAGTTTTTCTCGTTCTTGTATTTGTCAAGGAGCGCCGAAACATTGACCGGCAGTCCGCTCTCATTTTCACCCTCACTGTTGCGTTTGACATACCAGAACTGTTCTTCAACGGTTGGTTTGTCATAGTTGAATAATGATATTACCCGATAGACCTCCCCGGATTTTATCATATCAATGGTCCGTTCATCGGTGCTCTCATACCAGCACTTCGACTTGAAAACCTTGTCAGGTGCAACAACTTCATAGCCACGCTCTTGTATGAGTTCCGCAATCTGTTTTTTGAACGCGAGGGACGCATCTGGCTCATAGGTATCGGCTTTAATTGCTATGACTGTTTTGCCATATTCAAGCGGTTCGCCTTTTTTGACAAGTCTTTCAGACTGGCCCTCGACAACGTGCATCATGTAGGCGATTGTCTTTGCCCGGAATTTGGCGCGATCGGTGCAACGACCGGTGTCCTCACTCTTCATTTCGTAAAACAGGCAGCCATGATTAGCCGTGTTGAGGGGACACTGTGAGCATTTTGTTTCGCAACCGCCGGCAAACTCTTCATCGGCTTGGTTGTCGCTCTGATACCATAGAGATTTATTGAGGTTCATGAATAGACTATCAACAAACCCCTGGGCGTTGGATTTTGTAAACCCTTGATAGTTGTTACTGTACTGCGAGATGATCATCGCAGCTGCAATGCTCATCTTGTCCTCTTTGACGGCCAACATCAGTTCCGGGATTAGGAAGTTGAGTTTGCAACGGTCTTGAATAAAGCGGATACTCTTGCCGAATTTGAGTGCCACTTCCTCGGCGGTCTTACCGTTTTTGATGAGTTGCCCGAAAGCAAACGCTTCTTCCATCGGATCAACATCCTGGCGTTGGAGGTTTTCGGTAATCATGGCCTCAAATGCCTCTTCATCGCTCATCTCCCGGATCATCGCCGGAATGGACTGGAAGCGGTCATGCTTTTTACGATGTGCCGCAGTTCGTTCAATGTTGAGATTGTCCTCTTTGGCTTTGAGGATGCAGTAAGCGCGGTAACGACGCTCTCCGCAGACAATCTCATAGCCATCTGTGACTTCTTCGCCAAGGGCAATCTGAACTACTCTCGGCCTTACTGTGATGGGCTGAATTAGCCCTTGCTTTTCGATGTTGGCGGCAAGTTCCTGAACAGCATCTTCATCGAATGTCTTTCGCGGATTCATTGGTGATGGTTTCACCGAGTCCAAGGGGATTTTTTGAAAGTCCATAATGTTTTAACTTATTGGTTTGACTTGTAGTTTGTTATACTGTAAAGTTAGTCATTTTAAGCGGATTACACAAACAGAATGACCACCATTTTTACACCATTTTACCATGAATAGGTTGCACCGTTGAAAGTCCAGTCGACACGACTATATGTGAAGTAGCCGCGTCTGGCTGTTTCCTCAAACATAACTATATCATCGGTCGGCAGGACCGCCGGCGTATGGCCATTAACTGTGGTGTAACGAGGGATGCCAAAACGCTCTCGAATCATCTGTATAGCTTCCTCATCTTTGGTGTTCCAATGGATTACTATCTTTTTTTCATTCGATATATCCATGATTGCTCCTTTCATAGCCTAAATTAAATAACCACCATATCTCATTAAAATCTTCAAAAGAGAAGTCTTTTGAACGAAAATTGAAAGAATAGAAGCGTGCCTTGCGTTCATATGCGACGTATTGTCGCAAATAACGGATATGCTCCGGATCGTTTCTTTCTCGAGCTTCTTTTTCGGCTTTTTCAAGACGGCTCAATATAGTGCGTCGGTCATCACAAAATTCTTTTAACGCACAGGTTATCGTTATAGGATCAACAGCACCATAAAATTTGCCATACTCTCCAGCCTTGAATTTGCGAAAGAAATACATCAGTTCAGTAACTTTAAGATAGCTGTATTCTTCGGCAATGATGTCTATAAGCCCCTGCACCTGATGGTCAGTCAACTTGTCTTTACAACCGGAGAAGGCTGCCAGCTCAGTCAACTGTATGTCAAGCCATGTATCTCGGGCACATCGACCGAAAGCCTTTGCGATTAGGCCCAGACTCGGAGCTGAACCTCGGAACGCTTTGGCAAGATCGCGAGTGTATTCTACTTGCTTTGACGGGTTAAACAATGCGAGAAAATTATCCTCCGAATGGTAGGCCTGAATTACCATCTGCGCCGCCGGGGGGAGTCTGGCTATTGCGCCGTGCGAGGATTCTTCTGGCAAGTTTAGTCTGTTCATCTGCGAGGGTGTCCTCGGGAGTAGGTCGTCGATAGTTTGAGGGTTGCTCATTGTGCTTGGGTTGCTTTTGTTCTCTTTCCTTTCGGAGTATCCAGTCATTGACGAGGCTTTGCCAATTTG
>JAHZGZ010000289.1 GCA_019420545.1 Bacteroidales bacterium
TCGTCACGGTGTTGCGCACGATGTGGTGGCCGCCGACGGTGGTCTCTACACGCCGGGTATAGATGGTCTTTGGCTTGTCGATAAACGGTATGATGAAGTTGAGGCCCGGATTGAGCACGCTGTGGAAGCGGCCGAGACGTTCGATGACACGTGTTTCCGACTGTGGCACCACTTTGACGCCGGCGGAGATAATCACAATGGCCAGTACTACAATGATTGCTGCAAGAATGTATGACATAGCTGTTGATATAGAAGTGTGAAATTATTTATCGGGGAGAGTTGCGGTAAGTATTATCGAGTTGTAGTCGGTGACTATCACTTCGGCTCCGCACGGGATTGCATAGGGTATGCCGGGAGCTATTACCTGCCATGAATCGCCGTCGATACGCGCACGGCCGATTTCACCGGGCTGTATCACCTGGGTCACCACGGCGCGCCGCCCAAGCAGGGCATCCATGCCGGTGCGTGCCGCACGTCCCTCTTTGGCAACCTGCTTCTCGTGCCAGCGCTTCACATATGGTACCAAGATAATGTAGGCCGCCACGGTAACCGCGGCGAGCACGATGAGCTGCCATTCGAGAGCCACTCCGAAATAGTCGCCTGCGAGTGCGGCAATACATCCGATGGCCAGGCATAGCGTCCATACCATATGTGAGAAAACCTCAACGATGAGCAGAAGTGCCGCAAGTGAGAGCCATATAATCCATAGTGTCATGATCAGATTGTATTATGGTTATAGCGTAAATAAAATTTTATTTCTCAAATTTATTAAATAAAAACGGGAAATCCTATGGTTGCTGTGAATATTTTGCTGCACGCGATGGCTGAATTGTCGGAAATGGAAAGCGAATGTGTCTGTCATGCCGGCTGACATAGGCGCGTGCGTGCTGTGCCGGATGTGGGTATATCGGGGAAATTTTAGTAACTTTGTCGCTGAAAACATGGCGCGCCGCTGAGGGCACGCAAGGTATATAACGGCGAGATGCCGTTGATAATCAGAATTCTAAGGTAAATTAAACTGTAAAAAGATGAGAAATCTTGGTATGAGATACGCGATCTTTATCGTCGGACTGTATTTCCTCTCTCTCGGAGTAGTATGTATTGTAAAATCCACTCTTGGCACAACTCCTATATCGAGCGTCAATTATGTGCTTTCGCTCAATACGCCGCTTACACTCGGCACCGCCACTTTTCTGCTCAACATGCTGCTGATCCTCGGTCAGTTCGCTCTTATAAAGGGACGAGGTACCCGCAAGGATATCGTCGAAATACTGTTGCAGATTCCGTTTTCGTTTGCGTTCGGGGCTTTTATTGACTTCAATATGTGGATGTGTCGCGGGGTGGAGATTCCCAACTACTGGGCGGCGCTTGCCATGCTTTGCGCGGGGTGCATGTCGCAGGCCGTAGGTGTGGTGCTCGAACTGAAACCCAATGTGGCGATAATGAGTGCCGAGGGATTCGTGAAGTATGCTTCGCGTCGTTACAACAAGGAGTTCGGACGCCTGAAGGTAATGTTTGATCTGTTGCTCGTAAGCTCGGCTGCCATTCTTTCTCTTGTCCTCTCCGGCACTATCGACGGCATACGCGAGGGTACTGCCATTGCCGCAATGACCACAGGCTACATGGTCACCTTCCTTTCGATCCATATCTTCTCGCGCCGCAACCTCCGGCGCCTGCGCTCGCTACTCCCCGTGGGCCGGTAGGTGGTAGCCATTCATCCGGCTTTCGGATATTTTTGAGACAGCGTGCCGTATATTTAATTTGTATTGTGTATTTTTTTTGTTGAAATTCCAACATATATAGGTATATTCATGGAATATTCTTATATTTGCGAATATAACATTAAGATAATATAACATTAAGATTATGTCAAAAATACATTCACTATTCCTTACCACGCTTTTGCTGTTGGGTGTTTCATGCAATTCTTCGAATAAAGATGCCCGTACGGCACAGGATGCTGCTGTCGCTGTTGATTCGTCAGCCGTGGCATCGCCACAGAGCGGCACCGACATGCCGGCTACAGATGACTCCCCCATTATTGCCGAGATAAAGAAAGAGATTGAGGCTGGAAATTCGAAATGTCCGTTATATATTGGCGCGGGAAACGGCCTGTCGATGGATAGTATGGTTTATAAGGATAATACTGTGATATATAATTACAGTGTAGACCGGATTAACGATGCTGTAGCGGGTAATGAAAGTATCAAAAAATCGTTGTTATATATGTTGAAGGGTGAGGCCGAAGTGAATCCGGCTA
>JAHZGZ010000029.1:0-5795 GCA_019420545.1 Bacteroidales bacterium
TAAGGTAAAGGAGGTTATTGCGGAAGAACTTGCCGCGCGTGGTGTGGAGATTGATTTCGAGGTGGCAAGCAATCCTGAATTTCTGAAAGAAGGTGCTGCCATAAAGGACTTCATGTCGCCCGACCGTGTGGTTGTCGGTGTCGAGAGCGAACGCGCCAAGGCTGTGATGACAAAGCTTTACCGCCCTTTCCTTACCAATAATTTCAGGGTTTACTTTATGGATATCCCATCGGCTGAGATGACGAAATATGCCGCCAACGCGATGTTGGCCACACGTATATCGTTCATGAACGATATCGCCAACCTTTGCGACCGCGTGGGTGCCGACGTCAATATGGTGCGGAAAGGTATCGGAACGGACGCGCGTATCGGAAGCAAATTTCTGTACGCCGGTTGCGGTTATGGTGGCTCCTGTTTCCCGAAGGATGTAAAGGCGCTTGCCCGTACTGCCCGCGAAAACGGTTGTGTGATGCGCGTGGTGGAAGCTGTAGAGGCTACAAATGAGGCTCAGAAGATGGTCGTATTTGAAAAGCTCTGCTCGGTGCTTGACGTATCGCTTGACGGTTGCGTTGTCGCTGTATGGGGCCTGGCATTCAAGCCTGAGACCGACGATATGCGCGAGGCTCCCTCGCTTGTTATTATCGCGAGTCTTGTGGCGGCAGGCGCTGTGGTGAGGGTGTACGATCCTGTGGCGATGGATGAATGCCGCCGTCGGTTCGGCGACGGAAGCGCGCTTCCCGGCTCGGGACACATCGAGTATGCCCGCGACATGTATGATGCCGCGCTCGGTGCGCACGCTCTCCTTTTACTCACCGAGTGGAAGCAGTTCAGGATGCCGTCGTGGTCGGTATTGCGCCGTGTCATGGGACGTCCTCTTATCATTGACGGTCGTAATATCTACGACCGGGCCGAGGTTGAGTCGGAAGGATTCGACTACAGGGGCATAGGCCGCTGACTACCTCCTTGGTCGTGTTAATTGATTGTTTAATATTGAATAATATACGCTTATAGACATACTTTACTAACTTTTATAATACTTACACACTACTGTTATGAATTTTTGGTTACTATGTAATTCCGTCGTATTTGTACTCTGCGTGCTGTTTGCCGGCATATTCATACCGCAGATTCTGCTTGTGGCTTTCAAGAAAGAGCTTTTCGATATGCCTGATGAACGCAAGATTCACAAGGGGATCGTGCCTCGTCTTGGCGGTATCGCTTTCACGCCGGTGATCTGTTTTACTATTTCGTTACTGCTCGGTGTGACCATGCTTGTGGGCGATTCCCGTATGGTGGGCCTCGTCGAGGCGCAGACGCTTCCGCTTTCGATGGGTTTCTGCGCACTGTTCCTAATCTATATAGTCGGAGTCGGCGATGATCTTGTGGGTGTGCGCTATCGCGCCAAGTTTGTCGCGCAGATACTTTGCGCCGTGTTTATCATCATGGGTGGCTTCTGGATCAATGCGTTCCATGGATTCCTGTGGATAGGAAGCATTCCTGCTTGGCTCGGTTTCCCGCTTACGGTGGTATATGTGGTATTTGTATGCAATGCCTTGAATCTTATCGACGGTATCGACGGACTTGCATCGGGTCTTGCTGCCACCGGTTTCATTATCTACGGATTTACGTTCTATATGCTCGGACAATATGTCTATGCCATGCTGTCGTTTGCTTCGCTCGGCGTATTGGTGCCGTTTTTCTATTACAATGTATTCGGCGATCCGGTCAAGCGCAAGAAGATATTCATGGGCGATGCCGGTTCGCTTACGATCGGCCTGCTTCTGTCGTTCCTCAGCCTGCATCTGTTTACCGCTCCGAGCCTCAATTTCGGATGTTTCGAGTGTAATGCGTTTGTAGTTGCCGTCTCTCCGCTTATCGTACCATGTTTTGATGTGGTGCGCGTGTTTATCGGGCGTGTACGCAAGGGCAACAACCCGTTCCTTCCCGACCGCACCCATATCCATCACAAGTTGCTCTCACTCGGCATGCCGTCGCGCCGTGCGATGGTCACTATTGTAAGCGTGGCTCTTCTTTTCTCCATTGCCAATATCTGTCTTGCCAATGTGCTCAACATCACTCTGCTGATTGTGCTCGACATTCTGTTCTGGACATTGGCCAACATCGTGCTTTCCCGCGCCATAAAGGCCCGCAAGCTTTCTGCTGCCTGATTCTGTAACGAGGCTGTTGCAAGACTATATGTTGATATGACGATCATAGCTTGTAGGGACGCGGCGTGCCGCGTTACATCGTGGTAATAGCTACTTATGCTTTGCCGAATGTAACGCGGCACGCCGCGTCCCTGTATTTTCCGTGTTTTGCGACACCCTCTCGATAAAAGTTATGCCGGGGACGGTCAGTTGAGCGACGGATACTGCGGGTGATACAGCCATCCGCGGTATGTCGAACCCATTGTGCGTACCTGGCCGTGCCAGTAGCCGTCTTCCGATCCCTGAAGTATGGTGCCGGCGTCTTTCATATGCGTTACCGCCCATACGTGGTTTTCCAGCTCGTCGTCAAGCTGGCCTACATCCCAACCGCTGTAACCCAGACAGAAACGCACCAGGCCGTCAATCGGATAGCCTGCGTTTACATAATCGATCATGCTGTCGAAGTCGCCTCCGATATATAAACCGTCGGCAATATGTTTTGCACCCGGAATTATGTCGCCGAGACGGTGTATGAAGTAGAGGCGGTCGCCCGAAAGCGGGCCGCCGCAATATACCGGTATCGGCTCCCGGCGAGTGACGCTGTTAAGCAGGTCAGAGAGCAGATAATTTGTCATTTTGTTCATCACAATCCCCATTGAGGTCTCTCCGTCCCCATAGTCGACAAGGTAGATTACCGCATGATTGAAGTAGCTTTCGCGCAGAAAAGGCTCCGCTACAAGGAGTGCACCCGATTCGGGCTTACCCTTTGGCAGGTCGATGCGGTTAAGAAATTGATCGAGATCCTTCATAGCTGTATACTTTCCTTTCGTTGGACTGTTTCTCATAAGTAAGTCGTAAATACCTTCGGCTTCCTTGAATCGTTATGCCGGCAGTCGTCCGGCATACGGTTTACTAAGTTACGTGTTATTTTGAAAACGGCAATACGTAATCTTGCTAATATTAAGGCAATTATCCATAAATAATGTTAAAACGACCTCTCGGACTTTTCTCTTCTGAAATAGCGTAGTCACAATATTCCTCTGTTTGATATTATTTAACATTACGGTACACTTTTTTGGCCCGATAGTGGCAGTATATTTGCAGCGAAAAATGCAAAAAAACTTTTATCACACCGTTTCAATCTCATGCAGTGCCCGGGCTTCTCCCTTGTCGCGCACTTTCTGGCATGCTGCGGCATGCCGAAATCCAGTCAGACGAAAAACCTTCCGGCAGGATATGGTTTTGTGCCGGAAAAGGTGTATCTTTGTAAGATGATTAATACAACCAAATCAGTTCAGAATAAATAATAATCAACAAAATACCGCCTCATGAAATTTAACGTTTCAAGCAAGACACTTTACACTTACGTGTCAGCAGTCAGCAAGGTGATAAATTCGAAGAACGCGTTGACTATTCTCAACAATTTCCTCTTCGAACTGGCTGACAATACGCTCACTGTCACAGCTTCCGATCTTGAAAATACTCTCGTCGCCCATATGGAGGTGATGGATGCCGACGGCGAGGGCCGTTTCTGCGTCGACGCCCGCCGTCTGGTCGACCTTCTCAAGGAGATGCCCGACCAGGGTCTGGAATTCAACATCGACGACCAGAACCTCTCCGTAGAGCTTACCTATGCTACCGGCAAATACAGTTTCATCGCTCTTAATGGTGCCGAATATCCTTCCAACGAGTCAGATTCGGCTGCTTCCGAGGCAAATTTCTCTTTTGTATGCCCTACCGAACAGGTGCTCAAGGGTATCGACAACACTCTCTTCGCCGTGGGCAACGACGATCTGCGCCCGCAGATGATGGGTATCCTCTGGGATATCAAGCCCGACGGCATCGTGTTTGTGTCGACCGACACCCGTAAGCTTGTGCGCTACCGCAACAATATGTCGGAACCGGGCCAGGAGGGATCGTTCATTCTCCCCGTTAAACCGGCTACCGTAATCAAGAACGTATTTGCCAAGGAGGAATCCATCAAGATCACCGTCGAGCCAAAGAGCGTGACCTTCGAAAGCCCCTCCTATCGCTTCAATTGCCGCTTCATCAAGGGCAATTTCCCCGACTACAACCGCGTGATTCCGCAGAACAATCCCTATGTCGTGACGCTCGACCGCCAGCAGTTCCTTACCGCCATACGCCGTGTGGCTGTGTTTGTCGATCAGGGCCACGGTCTGGTAAAGTTCCGCATCAACCCCGACAAGCTCACTATGAAGGCCACCGACAACAATTTCTGTACGTCGGCGCGCGAGGAGGTGCCCTGCGACTTTACCGGCAACGATATGGTGATCGGCTTCAGCGCTCCGTATCTTATCGAGATCATCAATACCATCTCGACCGAGAATGTGCTGCTCAAGCTCTCCGACCCGAGCCGTCCCGGCGTATTCGTTCCCGCCGAACAGAGCGAGGATTCCGACCTGCTCATGCTCCTGATGCCAATGACCGTTTCTGAATTCTAAGAGTTCGTTTAAGAAATGAATCTCGTACTTACCCGTCCTATTGTATTTTTCGATCTCGAGACTACCGGCACGAGCATAATGCGCGACCGTATAGTTGAGATCTCGATCATCAAGGTCATGCCCGACGCCTCGGAGGTGGAACGCACCATCCGCGTTAACCCCGGCATGCCCATACCTGCCGAAGCTACCGCCATCCATCATATTACCGACGCCGACGTGGCCGACGCTCCTGTTTTCAAAATGATCGCTCCGGAGCTTATGGAACTTTTCGGCGACGCCGATATCGCCGGATTCAACTCCAACCGTTTCGATGTGCCGCTTCTTACCGAGGAGTTCCTCCGCGCCGGTTTCTCCTTTGACCTGTCGAAGCGCCGTTTTGTCGACGTGCAGACTATTTTCCACAAGATGGAGCAGCGTACACTCGTGGCCGCATACAAGTTCTACTGCGGCAAGGATCTCACCGAGGCCCACTCGGCCAATGCCGATACCCGCGCCACCTACGAGGTGCTGAAGGCTCAGCTCGACCGCTACGAGTCGCTGAAAAACGATGTCGATTACCTCGCCGAGTTCTCCGTTCAGAACAAGAATGTCGACCTCATGGGCCGCATTATCCGCAACGATGCCGGCAAGGAGGTGTTCAACTTCGGTAAATACAAGGGACAGCTTGTCGAAGAGGTATTCCGCCGCGACATAGGCTACTATTCCTGGATGATGCAGGGTGAGTTCCCCGCCAACACCAAGCAGGTGATCACCGCCATTAAAATGCGCATGAAGTGATGAATCTAAAAGGGAAGCATATCATACTCGGGATTACCGGAGGAATCGCCGCCTACAAATCGGCCATGCTGGTGCGCCTGCTGGTAAAGGCCGGTGCCGAGGTACAGGTGGTGATGACCCCCAACGCCAGGGAGTTCATCACACCGGTCACGCTGTCGACCCTCAGCGGCAAGCCGGTGATAAGCGAGTTCTTCACCGCCAACACCGGCGAGTGGCACAGCCATGTCGACCTCGGCCTCTGGGCCGACGCCATGGTGATTGCCCCGGCCACGGCATCGACCATCGGCAAGATGGCCAACGGCGTAGCCGACAATATGCTTGTCACCACCTATCTGTCGTCGAAAGCCCCTGTGTTCGTGGCTCCTGCCATGGATCTCGACATGATGGCACATCCCTCGACCGTGCGCAA
>JAHZGZ010000029.1:5805-16023 GCA_019420545.1 Bacteroidales bacterium
CGCTCCTACGGCAACCATATCATCGAGGCGCAGTCGGGCGAGCTCGCAAGCCATCTTACCGGCAAGGGGCGCATGGAGGAGCCGGAGCGCATCGTGGAGGTCCTTGAGGAGTTCTTCTCAGTCGGTCAGGATCTTGCGGGGAAGCATGTGCTGATTACCGCAGGCCCAACCTACGAGCGTATCGACCCTGTGCGTTTCATCGGCAACTACAGCTCCGGCAAGATGGGCTATGCCCTGGCCGGGGAGGCCGCTTCGCGTGGCGCGCGGGTTACGCTTGTCAGCGGTCCCGTGAGCATCCCCGCGCCATCGTCGCCGCATGTCACGGTAGTGCGCGTGGAGTCGGCTCGCGAGATGCTTGACGCCTGTGAGAAGGCATTCCCCGATGCCGATGCGGCGATAATGTGTGCGGCCGTGGCCGATTATGCCCCGGCCGAGCCGTCAGCCGTCAAGATCAAGCGCGAGGGCAACGAGCCGCCGCAGATCCGTCTGGTGAAGAATCCCGATATTGCGCGCACACTGGGTGAGCGCAAACGCCCCGGGCAGCTGCTGGTAGGCTTCGCACTGGAGACCGACCACGAAGGTGCCAATGCCGTGTCGAAGCTCACGTCGAAGAATCTCGACATGGTGGTGCTCAACTCCTTGCGCGATGCCGGTGCAGGCTTCTCTACCGATACCAACAAAATTACCCTCTACACCGCCGACGGCCGCACATTGCCTTTTGATCTGAAAGACAAGCGTGCTGTCGCCGCCGACATAATAGACACAATGCTGACACTCTGAAAAGTAGGTAACCGATATGTCAAAAATGAAGTGTATCCTCTCCGTTTTCCGATGTGTGGTCGCGGCCATGATGCTTATGGCCCCGCTCACCGGCATGGCCCAGGAGCTCAACTGCAAGGTCGAGATCGACTTCTCGCAGGTGCCCGGTACAAATACCGCCGTGTTTACCACACTTCAGGATGCCATATCGGAGTATATCAATACCCGCAAGTGGACCAGCGCGCAGTTTTCTCCCAACGAGAAGATCGAGTGCAAGCTCTTCTTTACGGTGAAGACTTTCGAGGATCCCCACGTCACCGGGGAACTTCAGATACAGTCGTCTCGGCCGGTCTACAACAGTAATTACACTACCACGATCATCAACTTCAAGGACACGAAGATCGAGTTCGACTATCAGCAGGGTGAGCCGCTGATTTTCTCCGAAAACTCCATGGAGAGCAGTCTCACGGCCATAATCAACTACTATGTCTACCTGATTCTTGCCCTCGATTTCGACAGCTTCTCCCCGAGTGGGGGCGATCCCTATTGGGAACGTCTCAATAATGTGGTGCAGATGGCTCAGTCGGCCGGTGAAGGTGGCTGGAAATCGTTTGAGGACACTAAGAACCGCGCCGCGGTGCTCAATGCCTTTACCGAACCCGCGACCCGGAAGCTGCGCGACCTTGTGTATGCATACCATCGTACCGGTCTCGATGAGATGTCGGTCAGCCCCGACAAAGGTCGGCAGCGCATCACTCAGTCGCTCGACATACTTTCCGAGGTGAGCAAGGTAGCGCCCATGTCGGTGGGCATCTCGATGTTCAAGGATGCGAAGCTCGACGAACTTGTCAATGTATATTCCAAGGCTCCGCAGGATGAGCGCGAACGCGTCTACGAACTGCTCTACAGCCTCTATCCTACCGAAGGAAAGCGCCTCGACATGATAAAGAAAGGTACCAACAAACCTCAGTAACCCGGAGATCCTCTCCCAAAGATTTCCTACTGATATGTTACGATCTCTGCATATATCCAATTACGCCCTTATCGACACGGTCGACATCACCTTTCACAACGGGCTGAATATCATTACCGGCGAGACCGGTGCCGGCAAATCCATCATGCTCGGCGCTCTTTCGCTCATACTCGGCGAGCGTGCCGATCTGAAGGCTGTGCGCGACTCGGGGCGCAAGTCGGTGATCGAGGCTACGTTCGAGATCCACGATTACCGCCGGCTGAAAGAGTACTGCGTGGCCAACGATATCGAATGGGACGACAATGTGTGTATCCTCCGCCGCGAGATAGCGCCCGCAGGACGTTCACGCGCGTTCATCAACGACTCGCCGGTGACGCTCGATCTGCTGTCGCACGTGGCCATGCTACTTGTCGACATTCATTCGCAGCACAACAACCGCCTGCTTTCCTCGCCGGAATTCCAGCTCAGCATCATAGATACTCTGGCCGGTAACGAGGAACTGCTTGCCGACTACTCGCGCCGCTTCCTCACCTACCGCCGTGCGCTCAAGCGCCTGCGCGATACCCGGAAGGCCATTGAGCAGAACCGTCAGGACGAGGACTTCACGCGGTTCCAGCTCGAACAGCTCGACGCCATGAATCTTGAGCGCGGTGAGCAGGAGCAGCTTGAAAAGGATCGCGAAGTGCTTGCCAACATCACCGAGATAAAGACCACGCTCGGAGGGGCTCTTTACGCTCTTTCCAACGGCACTCACAATGCTCTGGCTCTCCTTGGCGATGCAGTGGAGTACTGCGAGCAGCTTTCGCAGGTGCTGGAGGATGCCGACAATATCGTGGAGCGCCTTAATACCGCGCATATCGAGTTGCGCGACATTGCCGATACGCTCTCCGATTTCGACCGCGACCTCAATGCCGATCCCGACGAACTCGAGGCCGTGGAGCGCCGCCTCAACGACATATATTCTCTCCAGTCGAAGCATCATGTGAATTCGGTCGACGAGCTTATCGAGCTGCGCGAGAATTTCCGCATAAAACTCTCCACTCTTGAAAACAGTTCGTATACTATCGAGGAGCTGGAGAAGGAGGCACGCCGCGCCAAAGCCGCCGCCAGAGAGATTGCCGCCGAACTGACGCGCCGGCGCACGGAGGAGGCCCGACGTTTCGAGCAGCTTCTGTGTGAGACGGCCTCGCCGCTCGGCATGAAAAATCTGCGCGCGCATGTGGAGATAACCACTGGCGACATGACCCCGGCAGGCATGGATACCGTGGAGTTCCGGTTTGCGTTCAACAAGAATCAGACCCCGATCCCCGTCGGCGGTGCCGCCTCCGGTGGCGAGATCTCGCGCCTGATGCTCTCGATAAAGAGTATCATCGCGAGCCGTATGCAGCTCCCGTCGATCATATTCGATGAGATCGACACCGGAGTGTCGGGCGATGTGGCCAACCGCATGGGGCGCATGATGCGCGATATATCGCGCTCGATCCAGGTGATGGCGATTACCCACCTGCCGCAGGTGGCCGCTCTCGGCAACGCCCACTACAAGGTCTACAAACTCGATGATGACGATGCCACCCATACCCATATCCGCCAGCTCGGCGATGATGAGCGTGTCGACGAGATTGCCGTGATGCTCAGCGGATCTACTGTCGACAGCGCCGCCCGTGCCAACGCCCTCTCTCTCCTCAATGCCAGTAAAAATGTTTAAACAACGCTCTTAATACGATTACCCATAATGGAATCTACCGACTATATATTCGGCATACGCGCCGTAATAGAGGCCATCGAGGCCGGAAAAGAGATCGACAAGGTATTTATCCGCAAGGATCTCCAGGGCGACGCGCTGCTTAAAGAACTTCTTGAGAAACTTCGCGGGAGCCGCATTCCCGTGCAGCGCGTGCCGGTCGAGCGCATCAACCGCATTACCCGCAAGAATCATCAGGGGGTGCTCGCCATGCTCTCTGCGGTAACTTATCACCGTCTTGACCATCTTGTGCCCGCTCTGTATGAGGAGGGGGTATTGCCTTTCGTGGTGGTGCTCGACGGCATAACCGACGTGCGCAACTTCGGAGCCATAGCACGTACCTGCGAGTGTGCCGGTGTCGATGCCATCGTCATCCCCGAGCGCGGCAGTGTAAGTGTTGGTGGCGACGCCGTGAAGACCTCCGCGGGAGCACTGCTCCATATCCCCGTGTGCCGCGAGCGCTCCGCCGCTGGTGCGGTACGCTTTCTGAAGGACAACGGCTACATGGTTGTCGCCGCCTCCGAGAAAGCCGATATCAATTATACACAGGCCGACTATACCGGCCCGGCAGCTATAGTGATGGGGGCCGAGGATGTCGGTATCTCTCCCGAGGTACTGAAACTCTGCGACACATTTGTAAGCATTCCCCAGTTCGGACATATCGGCTCGCTCAACGTGTCGGTGGCAGCCGGTGTCATCATCTATGAAGTGGTGCGCCAGAGGCTCGCCGGCAATCTTGAAGTGATATGACCCCGGGAGAGGACTATCTTTCGCAGCTTAACGTACAGCAGCGCGATGCCGTGGTCTATACCGACGGCCCTCAGCTTGTGATAGCGGGAGCCGGATCGGGAAAGACACGTGTGCTCACATATAAGATCGTGCATCTGCTGCATCTCGGCTACGAGCCGTGGCGCATTCTGGCGCTCACCTTTACCAATAAGGCCGCCAAAGAGATGCGCGAGCGTATCGAGAAGATGGTTGGCCCCGAGGTCGCGTCGCGGCTCTGGATGGGTACTTTCCACAGTATTTTTGCCCGGCTGCTCCGTCTCAACGCCGACCGTATCGGCTTCAAAAGCAGCTTTACCATCTACGATGCCGCCGACAGCAAATCGCTTGTGAAGACCATCCTGCGCGATATGGAGCTTGACGACAAGGTGTACAAGCCTGCCGTTGTCCTGTCGGCGATCTCCAATGCCAAGAATGCGCTTGTTTCCCCCGAAATGTATCTTGCCGACACGGGGCAGATGGCTGCCGACGAGCGGGCGAAGCGCCCGGCTCTCGGCGCAGTGTATCGTGCTTACTGCGCCCGCTGCCGCCATGCCGGAGCGATGGACTTCGACGATCTGCTTTTCTACACCAATCTGTTGCTGCGCGACAATCCCGATGTAAGGCAGAAGTATCAGGAATATTTCCGATATGTGCTTGTCGACGAGTATCAGGATACCAACTTCGCGCAGCATGTGATCATCAGGCAGTTGTGTGAAAATTCACAGGCGCTCTGTGTTGTGGGCGACGATGCCCAGAGCATCTACTCGTTCCGTGGCGCCAACATCAGCAATATACTCCACCTCAACAAGTCGTTTCCCGGGCTGCGCACCTTCAAACTCGAACAGAACTACCGCTCTACCCAGAATATCATCAACGCGGCCAACACTCTCATTGCCAAGAACAAGGAGCAGATTCCCAAGCAGGTGTTCTCGCGCAACGACGTGGGTTCGCGCATAGAGGTCGTGCAGGCCTACAGCGACTATGAGGAAGCGATACTTGTTGCCAACAAGGTGTCGCAGATGCAGATGCGCAGCCACGATCCTTACAACGAGTTCGCTATACTTTACCGCACCAATTCCCAGTCAAGACGTCTGGAGGAATCGTTGCGCAACCGCAATATCCCTTACCGTATCTACGGCGGTCTGTCGTTCTATCAGCGCAAGGAGGTGAAGGATGTGGTGGCCTACATGCGTCTGGCCGTCAATCCCGACGATGACGAGGCGCTCAAGCGCGTTATCAATATCCCGGCGCGCGGTATCGGCGATACTACCTTGAACAGGCTCGTGCATACCGCCATCCATCATGGCGTGAGCATCTGGAACGTCGTTACATCGCTCGACCGCTACGACACCGGACTCAAATCGGCGGCTGTGAAAAAGGTTACGGGATTTGTCGAGCTGGTTCAGAAATTCGTAGGTATGGTCACCGCAAATGCCTCGGCCTATGAGGTTGCCCATACCATAGTCGAGGACACAAGGATGCTTGCGTCGCTTATCCACGACAATACCCCCGAAAGTATTTCAAAGCAGGAGAATATACTTGAACTGCTGCAGGGTATATCGGAATTCGTGGGGGAGCGTCTGGAACAGTCGGCGCAGGAGACGTCGCTTGTCGATTTCCTGGCCAATGTGTCGCTCGCCACTGACCAGGATATGAGCGACAGCAACGGCGAGGCTGTCACTCTGATGACGGTACATGCCGCCAAGGGGCTGGAGTTCAACAATGTGATTGTAGTTGGCGTGGAGGAGGAACTTTTCCCCTCGGCGTTGAGCTGCGACACTCTGCGCGGTATCGAGGAGGAGCGCCGATTGCTGTATGTGGCTATAACCCGTGCGCGGCGCCATTGTGTCATTACTTATGCTGCAAGCCGTTACCGTAACGGGCAGACCGCACCGACTAATCCGTCGCGTTTTATCGCCGACATCGACCGCAGCTATCTTTACATGTCGCCCGGCAGTGAGTTCGCGCATTCCGATAAGGTGATCAATCCGCTCGACAACTATCGCGACTCCATGCACGGCCGTTCCGATGACAGGCGCCGCTCGTTCCGCCATCCGCTTCTCGACGAGACCCCCGCGCAGTCCAATATCCGTCCCGTAAATCTTTCGGCCAATCCGATAGGTGACACTGCTCCCGGAGCCGCGGATGGAAGCATACACGACGTGTCGGCACTGAAAGTCGGCATGCGTATCGAGCACTCGCGATTCGGCGTGGGTACCATTTCGGCTGTCGCGTCCAATGTTCCGAGTCCTACAATTACGGTAACGTTTAACGTGGTGGGCGAAAAGAAGCTGCTTCTGAAATTCGCCCGCTTCAACATTCTCGACCAATAACTGAATATTCCCGAAATTCAAGCATATGAAAGCCGCTGAGCTGACTACACCATATTATATAGTATATGAGGATCGTATACGACGCAATCTCGAGCTGATAACCTCGGTAGCGCGCGAAGCCGGCGTGGAGATTATCATGGCCTTCAAGGCGAATGCCTTGTGGCGTACCTTCCCCGTGGTACGTGAGTATGTGCGCAACTCCACGGCCAGCTCGCTCAACGAGATGCGTCTGGGCAACGAGGAACTGGGAGGCGAAGTGCACACATATTGTCCCGCTTATACTCCCGACACCATCGGCCGATTTCTTGCCGGGAGCAGCCACCTTACTTTCAACTCGCTTTCGCAGTGGGACCGTTTCCGCAAGGATGTGGAGGAGTACAATGCCGCACACCCGGCGTCCCGTGTCAGCCCCGGGCTGAGGGTCAACCCAATGTGCTCGGTCATAGAGACTGACATCTACAACCCGGCTGTGCCCGGTTCGCGTTTCGGCGCGACCGCCGAGCAGATCGGCGACCGCCTCCCCGACGGTATCGAGGGTCTGCATTTCCATGCTTTGTGCGAATCGACCTCCTACGATCTTGAAAAGGTGCTTGCCGCTTTCGAGGAACAGTTCGGACGCTATCTCCCGCAGGTGAAGTGGGTCAACATGGGTGGCGGTCACCTCATGACCCGCAAGGGCTACGACACCGGGCATCTCGTGGAACTTCTGCGGGCTTTCCGCGGGCGCTATCCGTGGCTGAAGGTGATTCTGGAGCCTGGGAGCGCGTTCATGTGGCGCACCGGCGATCTTGTGACCTCCGTGGTCGACGTGGTGGAGAACCAGGGCGTGAAGACCGCCATCATCGACGCGTCGTTTGCCTGTCATATGCCCGACTGTCTGGAGATGCCCTACAAACCGGCGATTACACAGAGCGTAGAGCCGGCTGAGGGATTGCCGGCATACCGTCTTGGCGGAAACTCCTGTCTGAGCGGCGATTTTGTGGGTGACTGGACTTTTCCCGAGCCGCTGAAGATCGGCGACCGCCTGACGCTGGAGGACATGAACCACTACACTACGGTAAAAACCACCATGTTCAACGGCATACAGCATCCCGACATGGTATGGTGTGATGCCTCTGGCGACTGCACTCTCCTCCGGCGCTTCACCTACGAGGACTATAAGAACCGGATGGACTGAGCGTCCCGTCCGCATAGATGTAATTACCCCCCCAATCATTCACATAGATGCCTAAGTATTCTGTAATCATACCGGTCTACAACCGTATCGACGAGGTCGACGACCTGCTCAAGAGCCTTTCCCGACAGACGTTCACTGACTTTGAGGTGATAATCGTGGAGGACGGCTCGTCGCTTCCATGCGAGGAGGCCGTGAAGCGCTATGCCGGCATGGTCGATGTAAAATACTACTTCAAGCCGAACGAAGGACGCTCCATCGCCCGCAACTACGGTATGGAGCGCGCCGCAGGTGAGTATTTTATATTTTTCGACTCCGATTGTGTGATCCCTCCTGATTATTTCGCGCGTCTCGACAAGTCGTTGCGCGAGCATCCTCTCGACTGTTTCGGTGGGCCTGATGCGGCGCACGAGTCGTTTACACCTACGCAGAAAGCCATCAATCATTCGATGACATCTTTCCTTACCACCGGCGGTATACGCGGCGGCAAGATCAGTATGGAGAAGTTCACGCCGCGCACGTTCAACATGGGCTACTCGCGCAGGGTGTACGAGCGGGTAGGGGGCTTCCGCGAGATGTTCTCGGAGGATATCGACATGAGTACGCGCATACGCAAGGCGGGATTCACCATAGGGCTTATCCACGATGCGCCGGTCTATCACAAGCGGCGTGTGGATTTCCGCAAGTTCCTCCGTCAGGTATATGTGTTCGGCATGTCGCGCATCACGCTTTATCTGCTCTATCCCGAATCGCTCAAGCTCGTGCACTGGCTCCCGGCTGTAGCTGTTGTCGGAGCGGTGGCACTGATATTGCTCGGAATCTTTGTGTCGCCATGGTTCCTGCTCCCGCTTGCTCTTTACCTGCTTGCAATCTGGGTGGCAGCCCTTGTGTCGACACGTTCGGTGAAGATCGCCACGTTGGCCGTTCCGGCAAGTATGATACAGCTTGGCGGCTACGGATGCGGATTCCTGAAAGCATATACGACCAAAATCCTGCTCGGCCGCGGCCGCAACATTGCCGAGGAGGTCGACATGCGCCGCGGGAAATAAAAAGTAAATTTAAATACACATATGGAATCTCCTCAACCCGAAGCTCGCGATTATATCCTCATCGAGGATCTCGCACCCTCCGACCGTCCGCGTGAAAAGGCTATGCGCGACGGAATCGGCTCATTGTCGACCGCCGAACTGGTGGCAATAATATTCGGTAACGGCATGCGCGGCAAGTCAGTGCTTACAATGAGCCAGGAACTGCTGCGCCGCTATGGCGGACGGCTATCCGACATTGCGTCGCGTTCCGTGCGCGAGATTGTGCGCGACAATCAGGGCGTAGGCCCGGCGAAAGCTATAAGTCTGCTTGCCGCTTTCGAACTCGGGATGCGTTGCCGCGATGAAGAGATCGAGAGCAAACCGGTAATAAAGGGGAGTGATACGGTATATGCCCTTATGCGGCGCCAGCTTCAGCATATACACCACGAGGAATTCTGGGTGCTGATGCTGTCGAGAAGCAATGCTGTGGTCGACCGCGTGCAGATAAGCAGCGGGGGCACGGCTGCAACGGTGGTGGATCCCAAGCTGATATTCAAGCGGGTGATGGAGCGCGGCGATGCGGTAGCCGGAATCATACTGGTGCATAACCATCCGTCGGGCAACACGCGTCCCAGCCAGGAGGATGACCGGCTTACCCACCGGCTGAAAGAGGGTGGCGCGCTGCTTGATGTGAGAGTGATGGATCATATAATCATCACACCCTCGGGATACTACTCTTATTGCGACGAGGGTAAAATGTAAAATTTCAAGAGCGGGCAAAAATACGCCGACAATAGCCCAAAAAGCAAAGTAATATAAATTTTAGACAATCTCTTATAATTATCACTCTTTTTTTCTTGCTAAAGTAAGCGCGAAACGTTACCTTTGTGAATACCTCTCCATTCATCTCCTTACAAAATAGTAGTCCAAATACCTTATACCAAAAATTACAAGATATGGAAAATGAAAACCTCATCAAGACAGTGACTGAAAAAGCCCAGAGCTGGCTTGCCGACGGTTATGATGAAGAAACCCGTGCCGAGGTGCGCCGTATGCTCGACGCGGATGACAAGTCAGAACTGATCGACAGTTTTTATCGCGATCTCGAATTCGGAACCGGCGGTCTGCGCGGCATTATGGGCGCCGGCACCAACCGTATGAACATATACACGGTAGGAGCCGCAACTCAGGGTCTCGCCAACTATCTGAAAGTCGCTTTCAAGGATGAGCCCCAGATATCAGTAGTGGTAGGCCATGATGTGCGTAACAACTCACGTAAATTCGCAGAAATCGTTGCCGATATTTTCTCGGCCAACGGCATCAAGGTATATCTCTTCGACAGTTTCCGTCCCACTCCCGAACTTTCGTTCGCCATACGCGAACTCGGTTGCCAGAGCGGTGTGAACATCACGGCTTCGCACAATCCCAAGGAATACAACGGA
>JAHZGZ010000029.1:16033-16953 GCA_019420545.1 Bacteroidales bacterium
AAGGCCTATTGGAGCGACGGTGCCCAGTTTATCGCCCCCCACGATGTTAATGTGATCGAATATGTCAACCGCATCAGCGGTATCGGCGAGATCAAGTTCAAGGGCAATCCCGAGCTGATCACCATCATCGGCGACGAGATGGACCAGAAGTTCCTCACCGCCATCAAGGGTCTGCAGCTCAGCCCTGAGGCTGTGAAGCAGTTCCACGACCTCAAGATTGTATACACTCCTATCCACGGTACCGGCGTGAAGCTTATCCCTGCATCTCTGCGCAACTACGGCTTCACCAATATCATCAACGTGCCCGAACAGGATGTTACTTCCGGCGATTTCCCCACCGTTGTATCGCCCAATCCCGAGGTTCCCTCGGCAATGGCAATGGCTATCGAGAAGGCAAAGGAGGTCGACGCCGATCTTATCCTTGCTTCGGATCCCGATGCCGACCGTATCGGCTGCGTGCTTCGCGACGACAGCGGCGAGTATGTGCTCATCAACGGCAACCAGATAGTGATGATACTCCTCAACTACATCATGACCCGCAACAAGGAGCTGGGCCGCATCACCGGCAAGGAGTATATCGTAAAGACTATCGTTACCACTGAGACAATCAAGTCGATTGCCGACAAGAACGGCTTCAAGATGTATGACTGCTATACCGGCTTCAAGTGGATTGCAGCCGTAATACGCGAGAATGAGGGCGTGGGCCGTTATCTCGGCGGCGGCGAGGAGAGCTATGGCTTCCTGGCCGAGGACTTCTGCCGCGACAAGGATGCCGTCAGCGCAATCTCGCTTATGGCCGAGGCTCTTGCATGGGCAAAGACAAATAATATGAACTTCCTCCAGATGCTGAAGGATATCTATATGACCTACGGATTCTCGCGTGAGGCAGGTATCTCGCTTGTACGCAAGGGTAAGACCGG
>JAHZGZ010000290.1:0-1986 GCA_019420545.1 Bacteroidales bacterium
ACTCCTCGGTAACCTCTTCCGGCGACTTAAACTGCACATAGCCCCAGTTGCGGTCGGGAGCCCATAGATGGCCATGGACGGCATATCCGATACCGCCGTATTCGCCCAGCACATTGGCTCTGTCGTAATCCATCAATATAAGCTGAGGTTCGGGATAGTTATGCACATCCAGTATGTCGCCGCAGTCAAAATGATTGCCTCCGCTGGCCGGATTGACCAGGCGTGTGGGATCATAGAGCTTTATCCACTCGGCAGTGCCGACGGTATTATACTGCCCCCAGGCCTCGTTAAACGGCACCCATACAGCTATCGACGGATAATTCACCAGATTGTCGATTATTTCCTTCCACTCCTTGCGATACTGTCGGTCGCTTTCAGGAGAGCGCGGTGTCTCCACACCCTTAAAATAGTCGGTACGGTTCCACCGCGAGCCGTTCTTGTCGCCGCTCGGCATATCCTGCCACACAAGGATACCGGTCTTGTCGCAATACGCATACCATAGCGCCGGCTCCACCTTTATATGCTTCCTTATCATATTGAACCCGAGATCCTTGGTCTTGTCGATGTCATATACCATCGCCTCGTAGCTCGGAGCCGTGTACAATCCGTCGGGCCACCATCCTTGGTCGAGCGGTCCGAAGTGGAAAATATCCTCGTTGTTAAGCTGAAAACGCATCACTCCGCCCTTGCCGCGCTTGGTCGAAACCTTGCGCATAGCGGCATAACTGTTTACCTTGTCGACATTCTTGCCGTTCTTTAGCAGGCTTATCTCCACGCCGTAAAGATAGGGCGAATCGGGCGACCAAAGCTTAACGTCGGCAGGCATCTCGATCTCCACTTCATTGCCCCCGACGCCGACACCCGAAGCGACCGGTTTGCCGTCGGCCGTGACGGTGACAGTCACCGCGCACCCCTTTGCATCGGTGATGGCAGCGACTCTCAGGCGGTTGGCATCGACATCCGGAACGATCTTTACATTACTTATATAGTCGCTGGGCACAGGCTCGAGCCATACCGTCTGCCAGATACCGGTTACGGGGGTATACCATATCGTCTTAGGGGTTGTCACCTGCTTGCCGCGAGGCTGATACCCCTTGTCGGTCGGGTCAAACACCCTCACCGTTATATCATTTTCGCCACCCTTTGCCAACGCGTCAGTTATGTCGAGGCTGAATGGCGAGAAGCCGCCCTCGTGCCCTCCGGCATACATATCGTTGACCCACACATCGCATTTCCAGTCTACGGCTCCGAAATTGAGCAGCACGCGGTCTCCTTTCCATGATGCAGGAACCTTGAAAGTGCGGTGATACCACAGTTCATTATTCTCGCCTACAGTTTTACCCACTTGCGAGAGATACGATTCCACCGGATAAGGCACCACAATATGACCGTCGTATGTCGCAGGCATTGCATCCCCCTTGGGCCGGATGGCATAGTCCCACTTCCCGTTAAGGTTTGCCCATCGGCTCCTCTCCATAATCGGACGCGGATACTCGGGCCACGGATTTTCCGGGTCAACATTTTCCCCCCACGGAGTAAGAAGTCTTCCCTCCGGAGCCGCAAATACAAAAGCAGGCAACAAGGAGAGCAAAAACAATGTAAGCAATAATTGTTTCATTTTGCCATTCAGAGTTAGGTTAATGATTGGTTCAGAAGTATATCGCAAAATTACGATTTTCAACATATGAAACCAAATTAAATTCGCTCTAAATCACGTATTTTTGTCTAAAAGTAAGCCACTTGCAGTCACTATTCCTGACGCAAGCCATTCAGCGTACGGTATTCCCTCATCATGTTAAGATACATCCTGACGCCTATCGCGAGCCCCAGCACGCCTCCGGCCACCATGCCCCATATCATATATTCATCGCCGGCAAACGCTCTGACAAGCGTACCGAGCATGGGCACCATCAGCACCACAAGCACGGCCATGAACATATGATGCCTCTTCCGGTATAAACGCGCTTTTTCGGCCACCATGGCCAC
>JAHZGZ010000290.1:2011-8103 GCA_019420545.1 Bacteroidales bacterium
GTGGTGCAATCGATGCTCTTCACTCCTTTCCACAGATAAAAATCCATCATCGACGCCACGAGGAAGAATCCTGCAAACATCACCCTCGGCAACAATGGCATGATATTGCGGTAAAGTATTCCCACCACCGGACACATAAGCAGTCCGATCAGCGCAAACATGCGGTATCGCCTTACCAGACGCTCCTGTGCCGACTGTATGCTGCCCCTCTCTATTCCGGCGATATCAACCCTCATATCACTCTTGTTTTCCAGACGCCCAAGTCGCTCGTCAAGGCTGTCAAGCCTACGTTTTATCTCTTCAATATCCATATTGTCAGCTTTTTATATTATTCATCATAAAAGTATGGTCTCACTCGTTGGCATATCTCACCAGTTTCTCCTTGATACGTTTCAATCTCGACGCCACAGTATTGCGCGGCATCGCCATCACTTTCGCAATCTCATCATAGGGATACTCGTCGAGCCAGAGTAATATCATTGCCTTCTCCAGCCCGTCAAGACGGTTGATAAGGCAGTGCATCTCGGCCAGCATCTCACCGCGGTCGCCACCCTCGACAGCCACATCAGTAAGTACCGACAGCGGTGTCATCTCCCCTGCCCTACGGTTCTTGCGGAAGAAACTCACGCAACTGTTGAGAGCCACCCGGTAAACCCACGTACCCGTATCGGCATCGCCGCGAAAGCCTCCCAGACCGCGCCATAGATTCACATAGGTCTCCTGCCGCATATCTTCGTAGTCCTCGACACACGAAGCATACATATAGCACACTTTGTTAACCGTGCGTCCATACTCACTCAGAAGCCGCGAGAATCCCTCGTCGGATTTTTCAAATTCTATATTGATATCCATATTGACATTTCAGAAACCGGCATTATGTTGCACGATCATTTTTCCGGCTTCTCAATATCGTTAGACGCGCCCTATAGTTATTAGTTCCGCCGCATTACAAAAAATCTGTCACTTTACCACATTCCCTCTCTTGTCGACATAGTACCACGCATCACTGTGCCAGTAATGATACTCCCCACCGCTGCCATCCACCTCGCGCAGTTCGCCACCGTCGGTCACCCGCGCTTTCCCACCATCAAACGGGAACCCGAAAGCAAATCTCGGCGCTATAGCCACACGCCCATGCTCCGCATCATAATAACCTATCATCCCGTTGCGCCCCACAATCCTGTACATCCCCTCGCTCACATAATCATCCCCGTTATCATATTGGTACACTGCATATTCCGGTTCCGGCACAACATGCATAACCACACAGCCGCTCACTGCCGACATCACCATCGCCACCATCGCCGTCATAGCCGCCATCGTCTTCCAAATAAAAGGGCACCTCATAATTATACTACCGAATTGGGATCACGGCCGCCGCCATAAAACTGCTCCAGGACACGCCCGAACACATCATTCGGCGAAATGCTGTCAAACAGTGTCATCGACGACCGCACTTTCATCGCATCGAGCCCCCCAAATATCCTCTCGGCACTTCTGTCACGCCAATCAAGCAACGCCTCGCTTATTTCGCGCAACCGCTTGCCGAGTACCGGATGCGCCAGATACGCCTCAGCCTCAGGGCGTCCCGACAGTCCGAAGAAATACGCCCCCCGGCTCTCCCCAAGACCGCGCAACTGAGGGAACACATACCATATCCAGTGACTGACCTTCCGTCCGTTACGTATCTCACTGAGCGCAATGTCATATCCGCTCCACCGGTCGGCCTGCGGCTCAAGAAACCGCCCGATATCATTCTCATTATCCATATTCATCCTTATGTTTTCAGCAAAGATACAACATCTTGACAGCGCAAACAAATTCAGTTTTCATCAAAAATATGGCGGATTATTTGCAATCGAAGCAATGAATTCATATATTTGCGGAAGTATCAATCATTAACCCACAATTTCTTATTATGTTACCTACCAACCGAGGATTCTGGCTTACATTCCTCCTCTCGATTATCACCTTAGGCTTTTACCAGTGGTACCTGATCTATGCCTTTGCCAAGGAAACCAATATTGCATGTCGCAATGACATTCTACCGGGCTGCTCCTCTTCATCGTGTTCTCGATTATCACCCTGGGTATCTACTCCATAGTATGGTATTGCATGTGGATCACGCGTTGCAACACATATCTCGCCGTCAACGGCCGTCCGCAGGGCCTTCAGGTCACCACCTACATCCTCTCCATATTCTTCGGATGGCTTACCCTCGGCATCTTCAACCTCGTGGTATTCTGCAAGATGCTCTATCTCCAAAATGCAGTCAACAGCACCTACAACAATCTCAACGGTTATGTTCCCGCCACCCCGGCAGGATTCGCACCGGCAGTCTGATCGGTAGTAATCATTGTCTTCCGAAAATCTCACACTCCGCCCGACGCAACTTGTCGAGCGAACCTATATCGTGCCAGCTCGTACCCTCGGGCTGGCACCATCCTTTTATATCCATGCGCCCGCATGCGTCGATATAATAATCGGTTATGGAAAACACTTCCCTGCCGTTCCCGCGCGCATAGCCGCACAGATCTCCGAGAAGACGCGGAGATATTATATGCACGCCCCCGAAGGCATATTGCAAGAGTGGGGATGCATCCACACCGTCAGGACGCACAGCGCCATTGCGTGTGTCCGTCCAGCCGTGCATACGCATATCCTTGTCAAAAAGCAGATAGCGCGACGTATCACGCGCGGCCACAAGCAGCGTAGCGTCGGCACCCGACGCGGCATGCATGCGCGCCATCTCGCCGAAATCCACGTCGGTATATATGTCGGCATTATGCAACAGCACGGGCTCGTCGCCCGCGAGCCATCGTGCCGCCTCTGCCACACCTCCACCCGTGTCGAGAAGCAGCGCGCTCTCGTCGCTTACGTGAAGCCGCATACCGAAATCGCCGTTATCCCGCAGGAAAGCCTTCACCTTCTCCGCGAAATGATGCACGTTGACTACCACCTCCCCTACTCCACATTCTTTCATGCGCAGCAGCACACGCTCAAGCATGGCCACGCCGCCAAGCTCCACAAGAGCCTTCGGCACCGTATCGGTAAGCGGACGAAGTCGCGTGCCGAGTCCTGCGGCAAACACCATCCCTTTCATCGCCGTGCGTTGTAGGTTATAGTAATACCCTGCTCGCGGTGACACAGCACCACTCTCACTCCGAATTTCTCGTTGAGGTGGCTTGCCATATGCTCGGCAGCATACACCGACCTGTGCTGACCGCCGGTACAACCGAAGCTGACCATAAGCTGCGAAAATCCACGCTCCAGATAGTCGGCCACAGTCATGTCAACAAGCGCATAGGCGTTATCGAGATATTTCGTGATTCCTCCGTCGCTCTCAAGAAAATCGATCACGGCCTGGTCACGACCGGTAAGAGTAAGGAACTGCGGATAGCGCCCCGGATTGTTAAGCCCACGGCAGTCAAACACGAATCCGCCTCCGTTGGGAGTATTATCATCGGGAATACCCGACTTGCGGTAACCGAAGCTGTACACCCTCACCGCCATATCCTTGTTGACACCCTTGTCGGCATTCCAACGTGGCAGATCCACCAGCCGGCGCAATGTCTCCATAAGGTAAGGCATACCATCCGGAGCATCATCAAGCAGACGGCGCAGATTCTCTATGGCCGCCGGAATGCTCTGAATGAAGTGCGCCTTACGCTGCACAAGTCCGCGAAGCCCGTATGCCCCGAGCACCTGAAGCGTGCGGAGCAGCACAAACAGTTTCAGCTCCCGTCGGAATTTCGCTCCGTCAATCGCCACATACGGTGCCGACGCACGTATATATTCATCAATAAGTTCCTCACGCAGGTCGTCGGGATAATGCGCCTGTGCCTGCCATAGAAACGACACCACATCGTAGTGATAAGGACCGCGGCGTCCACCCTGGAAGTCGATAAACCGCGGAGTTCCGTCGGCGGCAATCATCACATTGCGCGACTGAAAATCGCGGTACATGAATGTGGGCGTGTCATGCTCCAGCACCCTGTCACACAGCTCTTGGAAATTCCTCTCAAGCAGCACCTCGGAATGCTCCACGCCGGCAGGCTTCAGAAAGCAATACTTAAAGTAGTTGAGATCCCACATAAGCGCCTGCCGATCCATCGACCCCACGGGGAAACATACCCTGTCGAAGTCAAGCCCCTCGGCGCCTTTCCACTGTATGGCCGGCAATGCTGCTATTGTCCTGCGCAATATCTCACGCAACTCATCGCTCCACAGCCCCTGCGCACGTCCGGGCGCAATGACTCCGAAGAGTGCCGTGGAGCCGAGATCCTCCTGAAGATAATGTATGCCGTCGGAGCTTACCGCACGCACTTCCGGCACCGGCAGACCTTTATCCCGGAAATGACGCGAAAGTTGTACAAATGCACGGTTTTCGGCAACGTCGGTACCCACCACGCCTATCAGCGACTCCGGGCCGCGCAGCCTGTAATACTTACGGCTCGATCCTGCACCCGGAAGCAGCATGATGCTATCCGGAGCGGAACCTACAGTCTCTATATACAGACGGGAGAGTTCGTTATCTCCCCCGCCGATTGCACTTTTATCTTCATTCATAATTTACTCCTATACACGTACTATAGAATTTTTCTCATGAATACACACACTCTCTTTGCCTCACACGTCAGTGGGTAGGCTTGCTCGGATGCCCCAAGCTCAGCCGATCGGTAAGAATCACCCCCACAAGTATGAGCGCACAGCCCACATAACCCACCCAAGTCACTTGCTCGCCGAGCAGAAGAGCCGACGCCACAAGGGTGATGATAGGCTGCACATACAGATAATTGTTGGCCTTCACGGCACCGAGTCCTTTGACGGCCCAGGCCCATATCAGAAATGCGAGCATTGAGCAGAACACACCCAGAAAAAGAAAGTTGGCCCATACGGTAGTCTCGGCAAACACGCTCAGACTTCCGTGATGCCTCTCTGTAAACAGAAACGGCAATGCGGTAAGCAGCCCGTAAAAAAATGTCTTGCGGGTAATGAACAGTACCGTATAGAAAGCGCTCAGTTTACGCAACACGAGCGAATACACGGCCCAGCTGACGGCAGCCGACAGCGCGAGAAAGTCGCCGAGCGGTTTTACAGCCAGCACAAACGAACTGTTGAATATCACCAGCCCCACACCTAAAAAGGCCACGAGCGAGCCTGCGATCATACCTTTCGACGGACGTTCCGATTTATAAAGTGCGCCGACAAGCAGCGTGGTTATAAGCGGAGCGAGCGTCACTATAAGCGACACATTTGACACAAGCGTATGTTCCAGCGCAGTATTCTCGGCAATGAAATACAGTGAGCCGCCACACATGCCGCACGCCACAAACAGGAGCTCATCGCGCACGGAATTCGACACCAGACGCTTGTGACATATCAGAAGTATCAGCAGATATGCCATCAAAGTACGGAACACATACACTTCCGTAGGCTGCAGACCATGCTCCAGCAGCACTTTCGTAGCCACAAACGATACACCCCATGCCGCGACGGTCAGCAGCGCGCCGACGTTATAAAGTATCATGGTCATGTGCGTATGATGTGTTGTGCCGGTAGGTGAGGTCATAAAAATGCAGTTTGATTTCCCATTGCACTACAAGGAAGCATCAGAGCGTATTAAAAAAATCGCTATCCTTGCATGCAATTTTTATGCAAAGATAGCGATTTCTGAATATTTTTATTGAGTGTAGCGAAAACTTTTTTCATTCCGCGTGCCACAGCACCGGAGTATTTGCCGCACGCGAGGCCCCGACATCTATGAGACGCTGATTGGAGGAACCCCGGAAAAGGAGCGACGTGTCGCGCCGTGCGGCGACAAACGGGCCGTCGACAAGCACGTCGACAAGGCCGAGAAGGTCCGCACTCTGCTCCATCGCCGTCACCTGCTCGTAAGTGAAACCGGTGTAGCACCACAGGGTATACCCCGCGCTCTTCACCGCCCGCGCAAGCGCCGTCACGCCCGCGCACTGGTAAAGGGGATCACCTCCCGAAAATGTGACATTGAAATCATTATCGCGCACAATATCCATGATCTCGGCCACATTCATCAGGCGCCCTCCGTCGCGAGCCCACGACTCCGGGTTATG
>JAHZGZ010000291.1 GCA_019420545.1 Bacteroidales bacterium
GTACTGACAAAAAAGCCCTTGCAGAGCATCATGAAGGTCTGATTGTATGCTCGGCATGTCTTGGAGGTGAAATTCCCCGTCTGATCCAGGCCGGTGATATCGAAGAAGCCGAACGCCAGGTAAAATGGTTCAAGGACACATTCGGAGATGACTACTATATCGAGATTCAGCGCCATCGCACCAATCGCCCCGGCGCAAACACCGAAGTATTCGACCGGCAGCAGGAGGTAAATCCCGAACTAATACGAATCGCCCGTAAATTCGACATAAAAATCGTAGCCACAAACGACGTTCATTTCGTAAACGAAGATGATGCCGACGCACACGACCGCCTGATATGCGTCAGCACCAACAAGGCCGTTGACGATCCGACGCGCATGCGCTACACCAAGCAGGAGTGGCTGAAATCACAGGCCGAGATGAACGAGATATTCGCCGACATACCGGAAGCACTCGAAAACAGCATCGAAATCCTGAATAAAGTCACCACCTACTCCATCGATCACAAGCCCATCCTGCCCAATTTCCCTCTCCCCGACGGCTTTACCGATAACGACGATTACCTGAGGTATCTCACCTATGAAGGGGCAAAACGCCGTTGGGGCACACCATCCAAAGAGCAGTGCGAACGTATCGACTTCGAGCTCGACACAATCAAAAACATGGGATTCCCCGGGTATTTTCTTATCGTTCAAGATTTTATTCAAGCCGGACGCGAGCGCGGCGTATCAATTGGCCCGGGACGTGGATCGGCCGCAGGATCGGCCGTAGCCTACTGCCTCGGTATCACCCAGCTCGATCCCCTGCAATACGATCTGCTGTTCGAACGATTCCTCAATCCTGATCGAATCTCCCTACCCGATATCGATATCGACTTCGACGATGACGGACGAGCCGATGTACTGAAATACGTTACCGAAAAATACGGTGCCGACAAAGTCGCCCATATCATCACCTACGGTACAATGGCGGCAAAAATGGCTATCAAAGACGTAGCCCGCGTAGAGCAGCTCCCGGTCACCGAAGGCAACCGATTGACCAAACTCATCCCCAAGCACATGCCCGAGGTAAACGGCAAGGAGCTGAAACCAACACTGAAGAACTGTTATGAGTATGTCCCCGAATTCAAAACCGAGCTTAACAGTCCAAGCCAGCAGATACGTGAAACCCTCAACTTCGCACGACAGCTTGAAGGAAACGTACGCGGTACGGGCGTACACGCATGTGGCGTAATCATCGGCCGCGATCCCATCACCGATTGGGTACCCGTAAGCACGGCAACCGACAAAGACGGATCGAAACTCCTTGTAACCCAGTATGAGGGATGCGTCATCGAGGAGACCGGACTTATCAAGATGGACTTCCTCGGCCTCAAAACGCTATCCATCATCAAGGAGGCAATCAACAACATACGCCTCACCAACGGCATAGAGGTCGATATCGACAGCATACCCATCGACGACCCCAAGACCTATCAGCTCTACTGCGAGGGGCGCACAACCGGAACATTCCAGTTCGAGTCGCCAGGTATGCAGAAATACCTCCGTGAGCTGCAACCCTCCGTATTCGAGGATCTTATCGCCATGAACGCCCTGTATCGTCCGGGACCTATGGCATATATCCCCGACTTCATCGACAGAAAGCATGGCAAACAGCCCATCGTCTACGACATACCCGTGATGGAAAAGTATCTGAAGGACACTTATGGAGTCACGGTATATCAGGAGCAGGTGATGCTTCTGTCGCGACTGCTCGCCAACTTTACCCGTGGCGAGAGCGACACCCTACGTAAAGCCATGGGTAAAAAGCTCATCGACAAGATGAACCACCTCAAGGGCAAATTCCTTGAAGGTGGCCAGGCCAACGGACACAAACCGGAAGTACTCGAAAAGATCTGGGCCGACTGGGAGAAATTCGCCTCATACGCATTCAATAAAAGCCACGCGACATGCTATTCCTGGGTCGCATACCAGACGGCATACCTCAAGGCCAACTACCCTGCCGAATATATGGCGGCAGTGCTCAGCCGCAACCTTACGGACATCACCAAACTCACCAACTTCATGGATGAGTGCAAGTCGATGCATATCAGCGTAAAGGGGCCCGATGTCAACGAGTCGTTCAGCGCATTCGGTGTAAATAAAAAAGGCGACATACGCTTCGGGCTCGCGGCTATCAAGGGGATCGGCGTAAACGTAGTCAGCGCCATCATCGGAGCACGCGACAAGGACGGCCAGTTCCAGTCGATCTACGACTTCGTTGAGCGTGTCGACAAGGCCGCGCTTAACCGCCGCACACTCGAAGGACTGGCCCTGTCAGGCGCATTCGACTGCTTCAGCGAGGTAAAGCGCGAGGACTTCTTTTTGGCCAACGCCAAAGGGGAGACTCTTGCCGAACTTCTTGCCCGCTACGGCCAGAACTACCAGAATGCCAAAGGCAACCAGGAAAACTCACTGTTCGGCGACTTCGATGAATCAATAAACACCGCCGGACGGCCGCCGATCAAACCGGCACCGTTGTGGAACGACATAGAGCGTCTTGACCGCGAACGCGATCTTGTCGGCATGTACCTCTCGGGACATCCGCTCGACCCCTACTTTGTCGAACTGAGATACGGATGTTCGCAATCGCTCAAGGAATTCAACGAGGACGGCCCGGTCGAAGACCGCGAGCTGACCCTCGGAGGACTCGTATGTGATTACCAGATAAAGCAGGGACGCAAAGGCCCGTTCGGCATACTTAAAATAGAGGATTATTCCGCAAGCGCTGAATTCCCGCTGTTTGGCCAGGACTACATCGACTATGGAAAATTCGGCATCAAAGGTACACCTATAATAATACGAGGGAAATATGGCCGACGTTTCGCCAACTCCGATGTACGCTTCCAGATCTCATCCATCTCACTGCTGGAACAACAGAAAGGAAAACTCGTAGCGGGAATCACACTCAACATCGATACCGAGCAGGTCAATGAGAACCTCCACGGGGTGCTCAACGACATGATAGCCTCTTCGACCGAAAACCGGACGCCACTGTATCTGCGCATCCACGATCATGAACTGAACCGCTCGATACGCCTGTCAACGCAGGTAAAAATCCCCGTAACACGCCACTCGCTTACAACCCTTGAAGACATGTCTATCGATTTCGACATCGTACATGCCTAATTCACGTATAAACAGTATAACATAACAATCCAACTACTTAACTGTCAATCAAATCATGGCAATTCAATTTACCGACGAAAACGTCAACGACTACATCGCATCCTCACGTCCTACCCTCATCGACTGCTGGGCCACATGGTGCGGCCCATGCGTACGCATGTCACCGATTATCGACGAGGTTGCCGCTGAATTCGGCGACAAAGCCGCCATAGGCAAATACAATGTCGACGAGGAATCAGACCTCTCACAGCAGTTCCGCATCATGTCAATCCCCACTCTCCTTTTCTTCAAAGACGGCAAACTCGTGGA
>JAHZGZ010000292.1 GCA_019420545.1 Bacteroidales bacterium
CTCTACCTCTGGAGCAAGCGCAAGGGTCTTGACCCCCGTCAGGGCTACGCCACCTCGCTGGCTGCATCTTACTCCGCACTGCGCTCCGTATCGGGAGGCGTGAAGATCGAGTTCTAATCACTCAAAGAGTTTCAACAATGAAAAAGACATTATTATATATAGCCGGCTCTATCGCCGCACTGCTTATGGCGGGGTGTAACGATCTCAACACGCTCCCCATGGGCGAATACTACACCGACGGCCAGCGCCAGGACGCAACCGAGCAGACTCCCGAAGCCATCAGGGCCGCCGTCTACGGCAACACCTACGCCTTCCAGAAGAATTATGACGACTATCTGGCCGACTTCGGTTATCCCGCAATCATGCTTGCACTCGACAACCGCAGCCAGGACATGTCGATGATGATGAACTACGGATGGTTCGAAGGCAGCGAGCTGTATGCCGACAACACCCCCACCGACCGCGACGTGACCTGCATGTGGGGCACGCTCTACCGCGTGGTATACTCCTCCAACGACCTGCTCAAGAGCATCCCCGCCGATACCGACGACGCGACCCTGCTCTACTACAAGGCTCAGGCCCTCGCCACACGCGCATGGGCGCTCCACACTATGGTACAGCTCTTCGCCACACCTTACACCGTCAATCCGCAGGCTCCCGGCATACCCGTGATCACCGACCTCAACGAGGATGAGGCAGCCGCCAACGGCTCGCCCCGAGGTACCGTGGCCAAGGTATACGCGCAGATCATGTCGGATCTCAACGAGTCGATCGAGATAATGGACACCCCGGGCGTATACAACTCGCGCTACGACAAGCGATTCATCGACCCGGCAGTAACCTACGGACTGCGCGCACGCGCCAACCTCTCGCAGGGTCTCTATCAGGAAGCCATGGCCGACGCCGATATGGCCCTCCAGCTTACCGACGGAGATTTCTCGGGCACAGATGTTGTAGATAAGCCCGCATTCAACAGCTTCGACCAGGCCGACTTCATGTGGGGCATCCACATCTCCGATCAGGACGCACACGGCCTCTACACCTTCGCCGGCATGATGGGTTCGCTCACCTACGGCTACGCCTACGCCGGCCAGTGGCGCTGCATCAACGCAAAGCTCTGGGAGATGATCCCCGAGGGCGACGTGCGCAAGGGATGGTGGCAGGGCGACGAACCCGATCCCGACTGGCTCGATCCCACCGATCCCGCCAATAGCATATACGTATACAAGTCGAACGTCGACAACTACACTCCCAAGGGCTACGACAGCAGCGTGGCCTCGCTCGCTCCCTATGGCGTGGGCGTGATTCTCGGCGCACTCGAATGTCCGCCCTATGCAGTAGTGAAGTTCGCACCCTACCAGGACTATCTGCTCAACTCCACAGGCGCCACCGACATACCCCTGATGCGTACCGAGGAGATGCAGCTCATCATCGCCGAGTGCCAGGCCCATACCGACTGGCAGACTGCCAAGTCGACCGTGGAGAATTTCGTCAACTCCTACCGCTGGGTAGGCGACGCTCCCTACGTGTGCCCCGCCACCTCCCAGGAGGAGATGCTCGACGAAATCTGGTTCCAGCGCCGTATAGAGCTGTGGGGTGAGGGATTCAGCTACATGGACTGCCTGCGCCTGCAGAAAGGCATCGACCGCCGTGGCGGCGAATTCCCCGCAGAGGCTGTGTTCAACATCCCCGCCAATGCGCCGATCCTGCTCTACCCCATCCCCAACGCCGAGATGGAAGGCAACCATGCAATCACATCGGCCGACCAGAATCCTTCAGGCGAAGTCATCTCCATCACCGGTGCCGATGCCGACGCCGACCCCTACTGGTACAAAGCACGCAACTGACATTAGACTACAACGAATACTCACCGCGCCGTGCCGTCGCTCACCCGACAGCACGGCGCTCCCGTTTTATAAAAAGTTTTTGTAACTTTGTCGCCCCAACACAAGCTATCCGTTTATGAAAATAGGCATAATAGTAGCAATGGGCAAGGAACTCGACCTATTGCTCCCCCATATCGAAGGGCGCCGTGAAGAGCGTCTACCCTCAGGACAGACAATCCACACCGGCACGATGGCCGGTGGACGTCACACGGTGGCCGCCATGCAGAGCGGCATCGGTAAAGTGAATGCCGCCCTCGGTGTGGCCACGCTTATCGACAGCTTCAATCCCGACATGGTGATCAACACAGGTGTCGCCGGCGGCACCGGCTCCGACGCACGGGTGATGGATGTGGTGATCGGCGACCGCACTGCCTACCACGACGTGTGGTGCGGCCCCTGCGCCGAGCGCGGACAGATACAGGGCCTCCCCCGCTTTTTCGAGGGCGACCCGCGGGTGCTCGGTCTGAAGGAACTCGACAGCATACCGCGCCTCCACCGCGGCCTTATTGCCAGCGGCGACCAGTTTGTCGACAACGCCGCCGATCTCGCTAAAATCACCGCACTCTACCCCGACGTGAAGGCCGTCGACATGGAGAGCGCCGCCATGGCCCAGACATGCCACATAAAGGGCGTGCCGTTCACAAGCATACGCGTGGTGAGCGACACTCCGGGCAAGGAGGAGGACAATACCGGCCAGTATCTCGACTTCTGGACAGCCGCCCCGCAGGCCACGTTTGCAGCACTGCAGACGATAGTAGGCGCACTCTGACAACATTACCGCTAAAATAATGGAAAAAATACCGAGCTTTACCGTCAACCACCTGACTCTCAGGCGAGGCATATATCTGTCGCGTCGCGACATATCCCCCTCGGGCGACGCAATCACCACCTTCGACATACGCATGACCGAGCCCAACCGCGAGGCCGCCGTCGACGGCGCCGCACTCCACGCCATCGAGCATCTCGCCGCCACATTCCTGCGCAACAGCCGCTGGCAGGCCGACATCGTATACTGGGGTCCCATGGGATGCCGCACGGGCAATTATCTCGTGCTACTCGGCGACTACACCCCGCAGCAGGTCAGGGAGATGATGTGCGACACGATGCGCTTCATCGCCGGCTTCGAGGGCGACATACCCGGCGCCACGCCGCGCGACTGCGGCAACTATTCCTATATGGATCTCCCCGAAGCACGCAGGCAGGCACGCCGTTATCTCGACGAAGTGCTCCTCGACCCCGATATGCCAACAGAATATCCCGCATGAAAGATATAAAGGCCATACGCGGCCGCTACTATATCCACGGGCTTATACAGGAGGGGGAGCATGAACACCAGGACTTCAAGTTCGCCATAACCGATGCCCCCAAGATAGCCCACTCCATCAGCGCTTTCGCCAACAACGACGGAGGGCGTCTTCTCGTGGGCGTACGCGACAACGGCTCCGTGGCCGGAGTGCGCTCCGAGGAGGATATTTATATGATCGAGCAGGCCGCACAGCTCTACTGCCGCCCCGCACAGCATGTCGACATCACCGCATTCTCTGTCGAGGGCGGCGCCATAGTGGTACGCGCCCAGATCGCCAGGGCCGAACGGCGTCCCGTCTACGCACGCGACACCGACGGCTCATGGCGCGCCTATTTCCGCGTGAACGACGAAAATATCGTGGCCCATCCCGTGATGCTCGCCGCATGGGAACGGAAATCGCGCGGTGCCGACACCCTTTTCACGCTCTCCGAGGCCGAGACGGCCCTCCTCGCATATCTCGACGAATGGGGCATGACCACCATCGAGCGCTATATGACAGGCGCCCACATATCCCACGCCGCCGCTGTCGACATCGTGGCGCGCCTCTATGCCATGGGAATCATCGATTTCACCTACACCGGCACCGAATTCGTAATCGTCCGCCTCTGATTCTCCTGCGGACCCCGACGATTGAACGCCCATAGATCCATCCTAAGGCAACTATTTAGCGAATAGTTACTCTAAACGAAAAAAGCCCACGGCGGGACATCTCGGCCGGCCGTGGACGTTATAACTAACTTCGTATAATTATCCGTAAGCAAAATTACGTCATTCCATCCGCCCCTGCTATACCATCTTTTGATGATTTTTATTCCCCTTCCCGTGCCTCTATTCATCATTTATGATTAACCGGGCAGCCTTTGATATCATTTCAAAGGTCCGAATCTGGAACATCCGCGACAATTTTTCGGCGCTTTTTAGAAACTATTTAAATTTATATCATTCGGATTTTGAGAGGTATTGTCGAGGGGATTTTTGATCGCGACGAAGGAGCGTAGCAGCAGCTACGTGACTGAAGAGCGGGCAAAAATACGCCGACAAGAGCCTCAAAAGCAAAGCAATATAAATTTTAAACAGTTTCTTA
>JAHZGZ010000293.1:0-1121 GCA_019420545.1 Bacteroidales bacterium
AGCAGTGCCTTCGGCTACGGCGTCCATGCGGGCCTTGGCGATAGCCTCGTCGATGGTGCCGACGTTGAGGAACGCCTGCTCGGGATACTCGTCCATCTCGCCGCTGAGAATCATCTTGAAGCCGCGGATGGTCTCGCTCAGGGGCACCATCACACCGGGAAGACCGGTAAACTGCTCGGCCACGAAGAAGGGCTGCGAGAGGAATCGCTGGGCGCGGCGCGCACGTGCCACGACGAGTTTGTCCTCGTCGGAGAGCTCGTCGACACCGAGGATGGCGATGATATCCTGGAGCTCGTTGTACTTCTGGAGAAGCTGTTTTACAGCCTGAGCGGTATTGTAGTGGTCCTCGCCGATGATATGCGGGTCGAGGATTCGCGAAGTAGATTCCAGAGGATCGACGGCGGGGTAGATACCGAGCTCCGAGATCTTACGCGAGAGCACAGTGGTTGCGTCGAGGAAGCTGAATGTCGTGGCGGGCGCGGGGTCGGTAAGGTCGTCGGCAGGCACGTAGATGGCCTGTACCGATGTGATCGAACCCTGCTTGGTAGAGGTGATACGCTCCTGGAGGGCACCCATCTCCGATGCCAGGGTTGGCTGGTAGCCTACGGCCGACGGCATACGGCCGAGAAGGGCCGACACCTCCGAACCTGCCTGTGTGAAACGGAAAATGTTGTCGATGAAGAGCAGAATGTCCTTGCCGCCGCCGTCCTGATCGCGGAACTGCTCGGCCACGGTAAGACCGGTCAGCGCCACACGCAGACGTGCGCCCGGGGGCTCGTTCATCTGGCCGAACACGAGAGCGGCCTGCGACTGTGCCACCTGCTTCATGTCGACGTCGGCGAGGTTCCACTCGCCCTTTTCCATGCCTTCGCTGAACTTCTCGCCATACTTCATGACGCCGCTCTCGATCATCTCGCGCAGAAGATCGTTACCCTCACGGGTACGCTCGCCTACACCGGTGAACACAGAGAAACCGTTGTGGCCCTTGGCGATGTTGTTGATGAGCTCCATGATGAGCACGGTCTTGCCTACGCCGGCACCGCCGAAGAGGCCGATCTTGCCGCCCTTGGAGTAAGGCTCAAGCAGGTCGATCACCTTGATACCGGTGTAAAGGATCTCGG
>JAHZGZ010000293.1:1131-2637 GCA_019420545.1 Bacteroidales bacterium
GCGTCGCCGAGCACGTTGAGCAGGCGGCCTTGCACCTGGTCGCCCGTGGGCACGGCGATAGGACGTCCGAGGTTTTCCACGCGCACTCCGCGCTGGAGGCCGTCGGTACTTTCCATGGCCACGCATCTCACGGTGTCCTCGCCGATATGTTGCTCGACTTCCAGGATGAGGTCGGTACCATCATCCTTGGGTACACGCAGAGCCGTGTAAATGGGAGGGACGATATTGCCGTCGCCCTCGAAGGTGACGTCGACCACAGGGCCGATCACCTGAGCTACTGTTCCGAATTTATCGCTCATTGCTGGTATATGACATTCAGAGGGTTAATATGCTGTTTAAAGAGAGATCAGAAGTGGAGGCCGTAGCATACCACCAGCACCATCAGCACGAGGTTGACAAGGTTGATGGGGAGGAGATACTTCCACTCGAGGGTGAGGAGCTGGTCGATACGCAGACGGGGGAATGTCCACTTGAACCAGATGATGATGAAGGATATGATGATCGCCTTGGCGATGAACCATATTGTAGAGGGAATCCAGTCCATCACGCCGTTGAAAGCGTCCCAGCCGGGGATGTGTAGGGGTGCCCAGCCGCCGAAGAAGAGGAGGGCGGCGACGCCCGACACGATGAAGAGGTTGAGGTACTCGGCCAGATAGAAGAAACCGAAGTGGATACCGGAGTACTCGGTGTGGTATCCGGCGGTAAGCTCGCTCTCGGCCTCGGGGAGGTCAAACGGGCCGCGGTTGGTCTCGGCGGTACCTGCGATGATGAAGATGACGAAAGCGATGATGGCGGGGATGTGGCCCGAGAATATAAACCACATGCCGTCGCTCTGCATCTGGCACATCTCGGAGATCGACATGGTGCCGGCGAAAGCCACCATGGTGATAACTGACAGGCCGAGCGATAGTTCATAGCTGACCATCTGCGCGCCAGAACGGAGAGCGCCGATGAGGGTGAACTTATTGTTTGACGACCATCCGGCGAGCAGTATGCCGAGCACGCCTATCGAGCTTACAGCCAGCAGGAAGAAGATGCCGATATTGAAATCGACGATCTGAAGGCCGCTGCCCCAGGGGAGCATCGAGAAGCAGAGCATCGAGGCGAGGATCACCAGATAGGGCGCCAGGGCGAAGAGGAACTTGTCGATATGGTTGAGCGAGATAAGCTCCTTGATAAGGATCTTGAACATGTCGGCCACCGACTGGAGCACGCCCCAGGGACCTACGCGGTTGGGGCCCCGGCGACACTGGAAGGCGGCGCACACCTTGCGCTCGAAATAGATATAGAAGAGTGCGAGCACCGAATAGGCCAGAAGGAGCAGCACGCCGATGAGCACACACTCAATGGTCACGGCCACCCAGGGGGCGCACCATGAAAGAAGCCACTGATTGAGCCACTCGGCTCCGTGAGATAATTCTAACATATAAGTAACTGTTCTTTGTATTCTTTACTTGAACTGATTATTACCTGTAATGGCCGGTATCAGCGGTCGATGTCGGGCAC
>JAHZGZ010000294.1 GCA_019420545.1 Bacteroidales bacterium
ATGAACGTTTCGGTTTCTCCCCGGCTTTTTACATAAATCTCGAGCGCTACACCTCAGCCCACCGTTTCTCGCCGGCCGCGCACTACACGCAGCTTGCCGATACAGTGAGCGATGAGGCATATATGGTGTTCAACGACCTGATGATGCGACGCCCCTGCTGCATACAGCATTCTCCGGAACAATGGGAGGAGATTGTGATGGATAATTCAGTAGACGGCGGCACGGTAAGCGTGCTTACCGACAGCGAGGGAAAGGGGGCAGCCGTGGTGCTTGCGGTTCCGACCGACAACGGCGAGGTGCGCATCACCGACCTCCTCGCCCGCGACGCCGACTCGCGCCTGGGCGCACTCGCCCTGATAAAAGAAATATACGGGAATGTGCCGATAGAGGTCTACGGGTATTTCTCGGCCCCCGAAGGCCGCGAGATACCGCGTGGGAGCGTACGTATAGTAAATGTATACAAGCTGCTGCGGTCGCTTGCATCAAGCTATCCCGCCTTTAAGGCTGCTATAAAAGTCAGCGACAGACTCCTGAGTCAGAACAGCCACATATATATAGTAGACCGCGGTACCGCCGTGATAAACGACGGATACCGTGGTGCGATCGACTATGATATCGACATCGAAGTGCTCACTTCGATGATATTCGGCAATGATGTGACGCGACGCCTGCTCAACTTTCCGGCCACACGTCCGTTTATATCGCTGATGCTCGACTGAGCGCGGGCTTCAGCGGATACGGTCGTAGCTCTTGAGCAGACGCTCGTCGGCGCGCATGCGACTGTGGGCCCACACGAAGAATATGGCGGCGAGCACCGGCAGCCCTATAGTCCAGCGCCACGCTACTGACGCGCTCTCCTCCACCTGGTCGAGCGACATTACGGCGGCTACGGTGAGGGCAAGCGACACCAGCGACATGAACACGGCGATCATGGCCACACGCTTCTGTGCTTTAAGGTTGTTGAACATGAAAATATCGATGAACGCCACAAGCGCGGTAAGGCAGTTGAGCACAAACAGCGGAATGCAGTCAATCGAATGCCAGCATACCATACCATCGGTAACGCCTATACATACCGTACCGAGAAATGCAAAGAGGCCCATGGCCACCGCTCCAATAAGCAGAAGTACGCTCTGCCAACGTTGTATTACCATAATTAATATTTTTGTCTGAACAAAATTACGCAACTTCCGGCGAATATGCAACATTATGATATCAGGAGGAACGAGTTCCGACATTTTGCAAGCCAAACCGCCCGGTAACGTATCCATCGGGCGTTTTTATGTCCTAAAACATAAAAATTTAAGGCAGATTTTGTAGCTAAATGTCAGAATTAACTGTTATATTTGTGTGTCAGATGACATCATCACATACATTCATACCTATAGAATTCAAGTTTATCAATCAAAACAGTTTTTGATATGGATATCAACAATATCATCGCCTCTCTCGAGGCCAAACATCCAGGCGAGAAAGAGTATCTACAGGCTGTGCGCGAAGTACTTCTGAGCGTTGCCGACGTCTACAACCAGCATCCCGAGTTTGAAAAAGCAAAGATAATCGAGCGCATGGTGGAGCCCGACCGTATCGTGACATTCCGCGTGACATGGATCGACGACAAGGGCGAGGTGCAGACCAACATCGGCTACCGCGTGCAGTTCAACAATGCCATAGGCCCGTATAAAGGCGGCATCCGTTTCCACGCATCCGTCACCCTCTCCATCCTTAAATTCCTCGGATTCGAACAGACATTCAAGAATGCCCTAACCACCCTCCCCATGGGCGGCGCAAAAGGCGGTTCCGACTTCTCGCCGCGCGGCAAGAGCGACCGCGAGATCATGCGCTTCTGCCAGGCCTTCATGCTCGGCCTGTGGAAGAATGTCGGTCCCGACCGCGACGTTCCCGCCGGCGATATCGGCGTAGGCGGCCGCGAGGTAGGCTACATGTACGGCATGTACAAGAAACTCGTCGAGGAGCACAACGGCACATTCACAGGCAAGGGCCTCGACTTCGGCGGTTCGCGCATACGTCCGGAAGCAACCGGCTTCGGAGCCATATATTTCGTCAACAACATGCTGGCCCTGCGCAACCAGACCATCGCAGGCAAGACCGTGGCCATATCGGGATTCGGCAATGTGGCATGGGGCGCAGCTCTCAAGGCCAACGAACTCGGCGCCAAGGTTGTCACCATATCGGGCCCCGACGGCTACGTCTACGATCCTGAGGGCATCTCCGGCGAAAAGATCGACTACATGCTCGAGCTCCGCGCATCGGGCAACGATATCGTCGAGCCGTATGTCGAGAAGTTCCCCAAAGCCAAATTCTTCCCCGGACGCAAGCCATGGGAACAGAAAGTCGACATCGCCCTCCCCTGCGCTACTCAGAACGAGCTCGACGGCGACGACGCCCGCATGCTTGTAGACAACGGCGTGGAGATGGTGGCCGAAGTGAGCAACATGGGCTGCACGCCTGAGGCCATCGACCATTTCATCGAGACACGCACCATCTACGCTCCGGGTAAAGCTGTCAACGCCGGCGGCGTGGCCACCTCCGGCCTCGAAATGAGCCAGAACGCCATGCACCTCCAGTGGAGCGCCAAGGAAGTCGACGACAAGCTCCACTACATCATGGACAACATCCACGAGCAGTGCGTCAAGTACGGCAAGCAGCCCGACGGCTACATCAACTACATGAAGGGCGCCAATATCGCCGGCTTCATGAAGGTGGCCAACGCCATGATGGGCCAGGGCATAATCTGATTCTGAACCCAATCCGCAGGCGGACGCAATAAGAGTTCGGCCCCCAAACCGCAACCAGGCATAATCCGAAACTAAATCTCCCCGGCATTGGGCGGATTAATCTGCGGCCAAGTATATTCCGCATGAGCGCACATAAGCCGAGTTCGGG
>JAHZGZ010000295.1 GCA_019420545.1 Bacteroidales bacterium
CTACACGGGGATGGTCGGCGTCGTAGCCACGGTGTGTGGCGAGGTCAAATGCCACCGAAAGGCCCTTCTGACCAGAAGCAAGGTTGCGGCGGTAGAAGGCATTGGACTCGGCGGCAGTGGAGAATCCGGCATACTGGCGGATAGTCCAGGGACGCAGGGGATACATGGCGCTGTACGGACCACGCAGGAAGGGGGGAATGCCCGACATGAAGTTGAGGTGCTCCAGCCCTTCAAGATCCTGCTTTGTATAGACGTTCTTTACGGAAATAAGTTCCGGGGTGATCCAGTCCTCTCCGTGGGCCACGGCAACATGATTTGTGCCGAAAGCGTCTTTGGCAATATCTATGGTTTTGAAATCTGGTTTCATTGTTGTTGGCGTGTTGGATTATTTGAGAAGACGGGAATTGAAATCGCGTAGAGTGTCAAGCACGTTGCAGCGCACGTGGATGAAATCGTTGATGCCCTGGGCCTTGAGATCGTCCATGCATGCGGGAGCACCGGCAACCACGAGGATAGCGCGACCGGCAAGTGCATCCTTTGCCTTAGGAGCGAAATCGGCGTACTCGTCGTCGCTTGAGCAGAGCACAACAACGTCGGCACCCTTCTCCATGGCAGCCTCGACACCCTGCTCCACCGTATCGAAGCCGAGGTTGTCGATAATCTCATATCCGGCACATCCGAAGAAGTTGGTCGAGAACTGGGCGCGTGCCAGACGCATGGCAAGGTTGCCGATGGTGAGCATGAACACTTTCGGGCGCTTTGCAGCAGCTTCGGTGGCAAGACGCAGAGTCTCGAAATCACTTGCGGCACGGCTCATGTTGAGACCGCCCTTATCATCGCAATGGTCGTGATCGCCATGGTGGCAGCCGCATGAGGCGCCGGTAGCCTCGATCTTGGCAGCGGCAGTCTCGTTGATATTGGGATACTGGTTGGTACCGAGCAGGATCTCCTTACGACGAGCGACGTCGGTGTGGCGCTTCTCGTTGCTTGCATTGACAGCAGCCTGAACGGTGCCGTCGTTGATGCATGCGAGGAAACCGCCCTTCTCCTCCACTTCGAGGAAGAGCTTCCATGCCTGCTGAGCGATGGAGAGTGTGAGTGTCTCCACATAGTAGCTGCCGCCGGCGGGGTCGATCACCTTGTCGAGGTGGCTCTCTTCCTTGAGCAGATGCTGCTGGTTGCGAGCGATGCGCTCGGAGAATGCATCGGGCTTCTTATAAGGAACGTCGAACGGAGTGGTTGTGATAGAGTCGACACCTGCCAAAGCGGCCGACATTGACTCGGTCTGCGAACGGAGCAGGTTGACGTGAGCGTCGTAAACAGTCTGGTTGAAACGCGATGTAATGGCGTGAACAAGCATCTTGGCGCTCTGCTTCGAGTCGGGCTTGTACTGCTCAACGATCTGAGCCCAGAGCATGCGTGCGGCACGGAATTTAGCGATCTCCATAAAGTAGTTGGAGCTGACACCCATGTTGAACTTGATGCGGTTTGCCACGATATCGGCCTTGACACCGGCATCGGTAAGCATCGTCATCCATTCTGCGCCCCATGAGAGAGCGTAGCCGAGCTCCTGATATATATAAGCGCCGGCGTTGCAGAACATGAAGCTGTCGACAGAGAAGATACGGAGGTTGTCGACGGGCTTTACGGTCTCAAGCAATTCGAGGGCCATAGCCTTGATATCGCCGGGGAAAGCGGTACCGTGCTTGAGGGCACGACGCATGGGGTTGAAGTCGATCGAGCCGTTGAATGCGGTAAGTTCGCCCTTCTGACGAAGATATTCCACGAGAGCCTTGGCGAGCTCTACGGCGTGGCGCGGACAGGTAAGGAAATTGATCTCCACACTCTTGAGGTCGATGCCGGCAAGCAGCTTGCCAACCTCTTCGGGAGTAGTGAGGGCAATATTGAAGCCCAAAGCGTTAACACCCTTGCCGAGCACATCGAGAGCGGCAGCATTTGCGGCCTCGACAGTCTCTTCAAGAATTTCCTGACGTACCTTCCAGTCGTTGTCGGTGCGTGTGCCACGAAGATAAGGATATTCACCGGGAAGTGAATCCGTGGTTTTAAAATCGGCAATGTTCTCAGCGCGATATACCGGCTCTACATTGAAGCCTTCATTGGTGCGCCATACAAGTTTCTTGTTGAAGTCGGCCCCTTTCAAGTCGGCCTCTACCTTTGCTCTCCACTGGTCGTAGGAGCATTCCGGAAACATGTCGAACAATTTTTCTTTATTGTCTGCCATGGTTTAGGTTAATATTTAATTTTTAGATTAATGTGTCTTGTCTGCAAAAACGGCTATACCGATTATCCCATTCTCAAAATGAGCAACCGACTCGCCGTCATACAAGGCAAAGTTACAAACTCCTGTTAATTCTCCCAACAAATTACAGAAAAATTTCCATAAATCTGCATTTTTTACAGCCGGGAAAATCGCATTTTATCCCGGGCGCCGCATTACGCAATCGAAATCGGGATATTTCGTTAAGGAAACGCAGGCTTTCGCAACAAAACACATATAATTAATATAACGCGACACGTCGCGGCCCTACATCTTTGCTATTTTTTTGCGTATCTTTGTCGGAAATATCCACAAACAGATGATACTACACAGAATAACAATAAAAGCACTTATCGCGATAGCCGCATCAGGATATATACCCATGAATCTTGCGGCAAATTCAAATCAGGCTCTCGAGACACAGCTTAAAGAATATGTGAGCCAAAAAGATGCCCGCATCGGCATTGCTGTAATCACCGGCGATAAAGATACGGTGGAAGTCAACGGACATGAGCCGCTCCCGATGCTGAGTGTATACAAATTTCCCCAGGCACTTGCCGTAGCCGAATATTGCCGACAGCACGGCATAGCCTTCTCCGACACTATCGACATTTCCGCAAGCGAAATCAAGGGAAACACCTACAGCCCGCTACGCGACCGCTACGGTGTAGCCGACATGCGCCTTCCGATTGCGGAACTGCTCAGACATACCATACAGCTGAGCGACAATAACGCCTGCGACATATTGTTCAGGCTCATCGGGGGCACCGCTGTGGCCGACAGCATGATAAAATCGCGGGGCTTCAACGGGATAAACATCATCTCGACCGAAGATGAAATGCATGCCGACACCGGTCTGTGTTACCGCAACACATCTACGCCAATAGATATGGCACAGCTCCTCAACAATTTCGACAAAGAGATGAGATATGCCGGATCGGAATACCGCGACATTGCGCAGCTTATGGAGACATGCACCACAGGCACCGACCGCCTGGCAGCACCATTATCATCCACCGGCACAATCATCGGTCATAAGACCGGAACGGGTGACCGCAATGCCGACGGGCGCATCATCGGGCTGAACGACGCAGGTTACATTCATCTTCCCGACGGACGAGGCTATACCATCGCGGTATTTATATCGGATTCGGCCTACGACTATCCGGCCACAGCCGGAATGATCGCGGAGATCTCTGAAATTGTATATAAATATATGCACCAATAGAACGGATCTATCCATGAATAAAGCCATAATAGCATTTACCGCCGCGGCAATGAGCGCAACGGCATACTGTGCCGACATCAATCTCACGCTCCACGCCGACCGTCACGGCGTAAAGATCCAACCGACAATGTACGGGCTCTTCTTCGAAGATATCAATTTCGCCGCCGACGGGGGACTCTATGCCGAAAAACTCATCAACCGCTCATTTGAATTCCATCCCGATCATTTTGCCGGATGGAAGATGTCGGGCAATGTAGAGCTGCGCTCCGACGGACCGTTTGAGCGCAATCCTCATTATGTGCGCCTCACCGGTACGGGCCACAAGGCAAAATATACATGCATCGGCAACGAAGGTTTCTTCGGAGTATCGACAAAAGCCGGGGAGAAATACCGACTGAGCCTGTGGGCGCGCAAATGTGGCGAACGCGACGCGCGGCTCATAGTTAATCTGACCGACCCGGCGTCACACTCCGCCAGTCAGTCGATTGCCGCCGACACCATCACGGTAGAATCACAGGAATGGAGGAAATACACCACCGTACTAACCGCCGATGAAAGCGTAAGCCGCGGAGAGCTACGCATAATCCTCGGCAAACCCGAAGGAGAGGTCGACCTGGAACATATCTCCCTGTTTCCCGCCGATACCTACCGGGGGCGCGACAACGGCATGCGCAAGGATATAGCCACCGCTCTGGCCGAACTGAATCCGAGAGTATTGCGCTTTCCCGGTGGCTGTATCGTAGAAGGTACCGATGCAGAGACACGATACAGGTGGAAAAACAGCGTAGGACCGGTAGAGAACCGCCCCCTCAACGAAAACCG
>JAHZGZ010000296.1 GCA_019420545.1 Bacteroidales bacterium
TTCTTCTACAACAGGAGCGGATTTCGATGAAAAGTATTCATCGATTCGCTGATGCAAGAGGTCATTCGCCTTGCGCATGGTGCGGGCGTTCTCCCTTCGGGCTTTCTCGTTTGTCTCGGCTATGAGGAACAGCCCCGTGTTCTCATAGTGATGCTTCCCGTCATAAAAATGGTCGATAAGGATAGCCTTGCGGTCTCCGGCCCGTTTCTGGAACCGCAGGTTAATCGGCACATTCCCGGCTATTTGTTTCCTGTTTCTTCCCATATTGGAGACACGTTTCCGATGTTTTCCTATTCTTAACACGGTGTTTGTCAGTACGGCAAAGTTACAAAATAAATCTCAAATCCATCTCACTTTGGGAAACAAAAATGACACTTAAAAGCGCAATTCTCGGAAATTATCGGAATTTGCCGAAATTTATAATAAACTAATATTAAGACTTTTAATTACATTCTCCCTCCCATTGTTTCCCTTGTTTTCGGTATAGTTGGTATTAGGCTCCCCCGATACCGGGTAATGCGGCAACAGCCCAAATTCGCGCAAGCACGTTGGTTTCTGTCAATCGTTTCTATCAAGAGTGACACCGTGGGTCTCACATTGGTGTAAGAAGGTCGCAATTGTCACCTTTCGGGTCGTTCTGAGAAGGTTTGTGAACTTCGTATCGGCTTTTGCCCGGTCATAACAAGGGTAAACGGAACTAACAGCATGGAAGAACTCCCGTCCTGCCTCTCCAAGATTCGCCAATGCCATGCCGATTTCAACCCAGTTGCTATATCCGTCGGTTAGGTCGATTCCTCGTCTCATCACTTCTTGGGTTAGACGAGCTACTTTGTCAAGTGTTGCTTCCGGATTTTCATTCCAAGACCGCTGTCCCATTACCATTGAAGCTTTTGTCGGATTGATTTTTGGTTTAGTTGCCGTATCTATTATTCGGAATGGCTCGGTATTGTCGTTGATATATGGTTCCGAATCGTAAGAGGCGAATCGAAGCCGCTTCACATCCTTACACTGTCCGTCTATAACTATGCTGAGGCGCGACCTGAACAGTCGTTGCAGTGCGAGGAAGTGTCCGAGGTGATTTTCAGGATGCGACAACCGTAAGATGGCAAAACAGCCGTTCCCGCTCGCTGAGAGCGAACAATATGCCACTTCCGCAACCTTACAAACCTCTGCTTTCAATTCGGCACCGCTTCCAAATCTCGGATTGTCCTGTCCATCGATGTCTATGCAGATTAGTCCTGTGTGCTCGAAGGCATCTTCAGCCTTGCGACCGTAGGGGCAGATGGCTGAAATGGTAGCGCACGGCAGACCTGATTTGAGTCGTGTGCGCTCAGCTTTGTCCTCCGTCATTCGGATTTGTTGGATAAGTTGATGCGACGACGCATCATTGAGGAATTCGGCAAGTGATGCGACATGACCGTTAATCGATGTAACACTGTCGAATACCGTTATGGGAGTTTCAAGAATATTCATGAGTTGATAAAATGTTTGTTTCTGTCCTATGTCCTACGTCCTACCGTGAGGATTTTGAACAGGACATAGGACGTAGGACATCGTTATTCATTTATCCATCGCCGAACCTGACGTGGATCTACACCGATTGCTTCCGCAAGTTTTGACTTGACCAGATTCGGAAACCTACTCTCAAGCAACAGCATCAGTTCCTTGTTGGTGAGTTGCGAAGTTGTATTGGCTGGACCGATTATGTCCGTCAGCATACGGAGTTGGGATGCTTGCGAATAGTATGCCAAATCAACCGCCCAGCTCATCTGCTCCGCTGTAACAACTGACGGTTGCTCTCCTTGTTCGACGGCATTCATTACACATGCGATTCCGGCAACCTGAAGAACGTAGATTCTCAACTTTCCCCAGATGGATGCCTCGTAGTCGGTAGCCGATGCTTCATCCGCCCTGAACGAGTTTTCAACGAAACGGCAGTACACATCTATCGCCGATTCGGAAGCGGTTATCACTGATGATGCTACATTATTATATGTGTCGCTGATAAGCTTGTCCCAAGCCTCGATTATAACAGGGTCGATTGTTACCGAATCAGGCGTTTTCCGTACCGTGCGTTTTGGCATATCGGTGGGATAGAATGCCAGGAATCGGTTGAGGAATCCCATCGACAGAAATTTCGGATTGTCGAATGTCGGTTTCAACATCCCCGGCTGAATGCCGCTAACCCACGAGTAAAACGGGGCCTTGATGACTTTCAGCCCTTCGCCTTTGCGGTTGGAGGAGAACGGCGTGCAGTCACGAAGTGATAGCAATGCGCTCAGTTCGCCGCTGCTGCCGTATCGTCCGATGTCGCCAATAGTTGCCGTCAGTTCCTCGCGGCTATTGAGAAGTCCGTGCGGATTGTCCTCCAGAGCCTGATTGCGTGCTTCGGGCGTGGAATCCTCAATCAGAATCTGACTGGTCTTCGGAAGAGGTTTGTCGTTTCCGGCAGCACGCTCGGATTTCACAGCTTCGATCTTCGCGCTGTATTCGTCAAACAGACGATTGTTGATTTTGTACAACGGGGCGTAGATGTCCTTCATCGGTGCAGTCTTGTTAGCCGTACTGCGTCCAATCATCATTATCCACAGATTGAGCCGATTGTTATAACCGTAGGCATTGAGCACTATTCGGCTTCCTATAGCAATGCTTGCGGCTCCAAGGGCAGGACCGAGTGCGAAATCAATAGCTGCCTGACGCTTCTCCGATACCTCACGGATAATCCTCTGCATTGTTGCCGGAAGTCCATAGATTGGAGGCGACAGTTCAGCATTAAAAGAGATGACCTCGGCGCACATTACTTCCGGGTCTTGAGGCAATAGGCATTCGCCCGTTGCGCGATTTCAGACTTTGTCGAGATTCGTCCGGCGAGAATCCATGCCTCAAGTTCGCTGCGCTTGAAGTAACACCGTTTGCCGGTCGGCTTGTAGTGGGGAATAGCCTGTGCGCTTGTCTGCTTGTAGAGATAGCTTTTCGACACACTGAGAAATTCGGCTGCTTCCTCGATAGTGAGGATTTCTTTAACGGGTGAGACAGGCATTACGTTGTCAGCCTGATTTGATTGAAGATTAGAATTGTCCGCCATGATATGAATTATTAGCGGTTATGGTCGTCGGGGAAGTGTTGCAGGCATTCCCGTGTTCACCATGTGAAAAGATGTCTCTGCAATTGACATCGTATCAATACAACGGCAAAATTATGCAAATAGATTTACTCGTAAAAGTCTGTCAGCCAGACATTCACAATCTTTACAAATGGGGCGATTATTTATATATGCCCTTTCTCCCTCCCATTCATCGACTTGCCCCAAAATCCATATAAATATCAGCTCCTTTTGCCAACAATTTTTATCAACCGCGCCGATATTTATATATTGGTTCTTATGCGTTTATGTTTCTCGGCATATTTCATTGTCATATCGAAAATAATCACTAAATTTGCATTATTCGCAAATCGATTAAATTATGGCAAAATACCTAAATCGGCTAAAAGTAGTTCTTGCAGAGCAACACAAGACTAATCTTTGGCTTTCACAGACGCTGGGCAAAGACCCCGCTACTGTATCGAAGTGGTGTACTAATACGGCCCAACCATCTTTGGAAACACTTCATGTCATTGCCGATTGTCTCAAAATCGATGTACGGACATTGATAAATCCTAATGAAGCTATAATGGCTTCTGAGCCGGAAGTGGAATATAAATCAGTTAAAGACAGTAATCCATGAAAGAGCCAGGTTTTGTGTATATACTTACTAACCCGAGTTTTCGGGAAGATTGGGTGAAAATTGGCAAAAGTTCTCGACCGGTCAACATACGCTCAAAAGAACTTGATAATACTGCTGTGCCGTTGCCCTTTGAGATATTCGCAACGTTACAGACCATAAAATATGATAAGGTAGAAAAACTTGTTCATAAAACGATTGATCGTCTTACCGATTTGCGAATCCGACAGAACCGCGAGTTTTTTAATGTCGCTCCTCAGATAGCTCTTGATATTTTCCGCGATATTGCACAGACTATCGACGATGCCATTGTTACAGAATATGAGGACAATAAACCGATAAGACAATATTCTATGGCAGATGCTGAGACAGCTGAGGCAAAGGAAGAACATTTTGATGAACCAGCTCATACGACAGTAGCCGACAGACCTAAATCCACCAAGAAGCCCAGATTTAAATTCAGTCTTGTCGATATAAAAATCGGTGAAGAATTGGTGTTCATTCCCACCGGTATCCGTGTTAAAGTGGCAAGTGATGATTCCATAGAGTACGAAGGACGCATATATAAGTTGTCCCCATTTGTAGGCACATTCCTTCCAGAAGATAAGCAGACCCCATCAGGAGCTTATCAGGGAGCATTGTACTTCACATATAAAGGAGACCGTCTGACAGATTTGCGTTTCAAAAAAGAGATGGAAACGAAATGAAGCCAAAATGATTATTTTTTTGATTGTGAAGTTCCGATAATATAAAACTATGCGAACATGACACCGGAAGAAAAAGCGAGACAGAAAATAGACCGGATGTTTACCGATGCCGGATGGGATGTCATCGACCGCGAGGAATACTCGGCGGGAATGACAGCTGTGGCTATACGTGAAGGTTTGTTGAAGGGCAATAAAGAAGCTGATTATTTTCTCTTCCTAAACGGTAAAGCCATAGGCGTCCTTGAAGCGAAACGTGCGGAAGTAGATGTTACAGATCAATGCGTATGCGAACAGGCGGAGGATTATGCCCGGAGCGTTCCTCCATGTTATCCCGCTATCTCTAATCCGCGTCCGATAGTCATGACTTCCAACGGACGAGAGCTTTATATGCGCGACATGCGCAAGCCTGAATCCAGTTACGATTCACTTGCCAAGATGCCTTCACCGAAGAAATTTGTCGGAATGCTCGGTATTGACGATCCCTTTGCAGGACTGCCAAGTGTTCCGAAGAAAGGTCTGCGAGAATGTCAGTTTGAAGCCATAACCAACCTTGAAGCTAGCTTCCGAATAGGTCATAAAAAAGCTCTGATGGTACTTGCCACCGGAGCTGGCAAAACATATACGGCATGTATGGCGGCATATCGTATGCTGGCTCATGTTGGAATGAAGAGAGTGCTTTTTCTCGTTGACCGCAACAATCTCGGCAAACAAGCCGAGGGAGAGTTCGGCACATTCCGTTTGACTCAGAACGGTGATGCCTTCAATACCATCTATGGTGTTTCACGACTTACGAGCAACGAAATTCCATCGGACAGTAATGTAATAATCTCCACCATTCAGCGCCTTTTTGCCTTTCTGAAAGGAGAGCCTATCATTGATGATTCTGACGAAGAATCCACAGCCAATGGGCCTGCTGAGATTACGCTACCCGACAATCCGCAATTGCCTCACGATTATTTCGACATGATAATAATCGACGAATGCCATCGCTCGATTTACGGCACCTGGAAGAAGGTGCTTGATTATTTCGACACAGCACGGTTAGTAGGACTTACCGCAACCCCAGTTCCCGAAACGCTTGCCTTCTTCAATAATAATGTAGTTGTGAACTACACCCTTGAACAGAGCATACTCGACGGAGTGAATGTGGGCCATCGCGTTTATAGCATCAAGACCGAGGCTACGACCAATGGTGGTGCCATCCGCAAAGGCGATAAACTCCGAAAGGAAACAAGATATACCGGCTCGGTCGAGGTCATCGAAAACAAAGAGACATCGACATACACACGGGAAGAACTTAATCGCAGTATAATAAATCCTGCACAGATAAAACTTGTGCTTGAAACATTTCGCGACAGCATCTATACGGATATGTTCTCCGAGCGTGAGCCGAATATGGACTATATCCCGAAAACCTTGATTTTCGCACTCAATGAGGCTCACGCCACCAATATCGTCAAGATAGCCAAGGAGGTTTTCGGTCGCGAAGATGAAAAATTCGTGCAGAAAATTACTTATTCTTGCGGCGACAGCAACAAGCTTATAAAGGATTTCCGCAACGACAAAGAATTCCGTATAGCCGTCACCTGCACTCTTGTTGCTACAGGCACGGATGTGAAACCCCTCGAAGTGGTGATGTTTATGCGTGATGTTTCCTCTCTTCCCCTCTACATACAGATGAAAGGTCGAGGCGTTAGAACAATCGGCGATGAGGCACTCCGCAATGTCACTCCAAATGCCGATACAAAAGACTGTTTTTATCTTGTTGATTGCGTTGGAGTCGTCGAGAGTGCTAAAGGAATACCTGCTCATGATGAAGAGCCGGACCAACGCATAACATTGAAGAAATTACTGGAAGAAATTACGCACGGTTACATCCCTGATGAGTATCTTAATCGCCTCGCCGGAGTTTTGGCTCGACTTCATAACAAAGCCGACGATGAACAGCGCAACGAATTCATGCTTCGCTCTCACGGAACGGATATGCGCGATCTTGCTGCACGGATTTATCATGCTCTCGAAAATCAAGATCTTCCGCCGTTCATCGATGTCAACCATCCCAACCTTGAGCGCAAAGGACTTGTGAGTTCGCTTTCTATGAATCTGAAGGCTCGCGAATGGCTTCTTATTCTTGCAGCCGGATTTGTCAAGACCCTGCAACCCGGAGAGGACAATCTCATATCCAAAGGTTTCTCGGTCGAGGATGCAAGTGCCACAACGCAGACTTTTGAAGAATATTGTCGCACACATGCCGACGAAATTGAAGCACTGCGCATAATCTACAATAACGAGGGCGCGCCTATTTCATTCGCCATGCTTCAGGATTTGAAGAGATGCTTGGAACAGGTCAACAGCGGTTTCCGTCCCGGAGCTTTGTGGAACTCATACGCCGTGCTCCAGCCTGACAAGGTGAAGCGTTATGCCAATAGTTCGGAACGGGAAGCCCTTACAAACATCATCCAGTTGGTGCGCTTCGCTTTCCGACAGATTGAGCGTCTTGAAAGTGTTGTCGGCACGGCCAGACAATATTTTAATCTTTGGATGGGGCAGAATCAGCGAGAGCTTACGCCCAAACAGCGTGAGATAATCAGTCAGGTTGTGGATTATATCGCGTCGAATGGGGCTTGCTCAATCGAAGACATCAAAGAGGACGACAAGACTCGTGCGGCGCAGCTTATAAAGGCTTTCGGCAACAAGCAGAGCGCTAATGCAGCCCTTGACTCTCTCTTCAGTTTTATAGTATTCAGAAAAACAGCAGCATAACATAAATGGCAAAGAACCCTACATCTGAGCAGTCGCTTATTAAGAAAGTGTGGAATATGGCCACTGTCCTTGCCGGACAGGGTGTCGGTTTCACAGATTACATCACACAACTCACATATCTTCTTTTCCTGAAAATGGACGAGGAGAACGTGGAACTCTTTGATGAGGAATCGGCAATTCCCGACGGCTGCACATGGAATTCGCTCCGTAATCTTGACGGAATGGACCTCCTTGATCACTATGAGGAGATTCTCAAACGGTTGAGTCAGGAAGAAGGTCTTATAGGCACCATATATACCAAAGCGGTTAATAAAATCGAGCAGCCGGTCTATCTCAAGAAAGTCATCACTATGATTGACGAGGAAGACTGGCTCGGCATGGATGTAGATGTCAAAGGTGCTATATATGAAGGCATATTGGAGAAAAACGGGCAGGATAAAAAGAGCGGTGCCGGTCAGTATTTCACACCGCGCCCGCTAATCAAGGCGATGGTAGATTGCATCCGCCCAAAAATTGGAGAAACTGTCTGCGACCCTGCTTGTGGCACAGGTGGTTTCCTATTGGCGGCCTACGATTTCATGAAGCCACAGAGTCAGGACAAGACCAAGCGTGATTTCCTGCGAGACAAAGCATTGCATGGCAGCGACAATACTCCGCTCGTTGTCACTCTTGCCTCGATGAACCTCTATCTGCATGGTGTAGGAACTGAGCGAAGCCCGATTGTGTGTGAAGATTCTCTCGAAAAAGAATCGGCAATAAATCCAGATGTGATCCTTGCCAATCCGCCTTTCGGTACACGTGCAGCAGGGTCAGTAGAAATCAACCGTCCAGACTTCTATATCGACACAAAGAACAATCAGCTCAACTTCCTTCAGCACATGATGCTGATGCTCCGACAGGGAGGTCGTGCCGCTGTTGTATTGCCCGACAATGTGTTGTTTGAAGGCTCCGGAGAGTCTATACGCCGCCGTCTGCTGACAGACTTCAATCTTCATACCATTCTACGTCTTCCCACCGGCATTTTCTATGCCAATGGAGTAAAGGCTAATGTGCTGTTCTTCACCAAGGGCGAGCCGACAAAAGAGACATGGTATTACGACTACCGCACCGACGTCAAGCACACCCTCGCTACAAATCCGATGCAGCGTCATCATCTTGACGACTTTGTTGTATGCTATAATGCCGACGACCTCGCGGCACGTAAAGAAACTTTTAATGCTGAAACCAATCCCAACGGGCGCTGGCGCAAATATGATGCTGAAGAACTGCTCGAACGTGACAAAACCAGCCTTGACATCACATGGATTCGTCAAGGCAACGATCTGGAAGATGTCACCCTTGCCGAACTCATGGCTGACATCAAGAAAAAGAGCGACAACATAGCCTCGGCAGTATCAAAACTCGAAGAACTATTTGCCCAACTGAATATCAAGGAAGACTGATGGATACTAAGAAACTTCGTCAAAAAATACTCGACCTCGCCATTCGTGGAAAGTTAGTTCCGCAAGATCCCAATGACGAGCCTGCCTCCGTACTTCTCGAACGCATCCGCGCCGAGAAAGAACGTCTTATTGCCGAAGGCAAAATCAAACGCCCCAAAAAGTCCAAAGCATCTTCCTCTGAGTCCCATTATCAGCAGTTCGAGATTCCAGACTCATGGGAATGGGCAACCCTTGGC
>JAHZGZ010000297.1 GCA_019420545.1 Bacteroidales bacterium
CGGGTCGAAGTCGCTCTCCGAGAAGTTGCCGCTCACGAAGCCCTGGGTCTTGATGATGATGTTCTCCACAAGTTGCTTCTCCTTTTCGGCCGACAGTTTGCCCATGGCCTCCATGCGCTCGATCACCTCGGGCGAATAATCCTCGCGGGCGCCCTCGCGCTTCAGGATGTTTATGTCGAAGTAGGCGAACTCAGCGTTGTTGAAGTAGAGGTTCGACGTGCCGTCGGCGTTGGGGTACTCCAGATCGGTGCGTGCCCAGTCGAGTATCGGCATGAAGTTGTAGCAGATCGTGTGCACACCCTCTTTGCCGAGGTTGCGCAGACTCTCCTTATATATCTCTATCTGCTCGTCGCGGTCTGCACCGCCGTATTTTATTGTCTCTGTCACCGGGAGCGACTCGACCACGCTCCAGCGCAGCCCGTGGCTTTCGATGTATTCGCGCATCTCGCGTATGGCTTCGCGGGTCCATACTTGGCCCAGGGGCACATTATGAAGCGCTGTCACTATCCCCTCCACGCCTATCTGTCGAAGCATGTTGAGTGTTATGGGGTCGTTGGGTCCGAACCAACGCCAGGTCTTTTCCATTCTTCTTCTATTAATCGTTTAACCGTTTTGCAAATATAGGAATATTCGCTGAAAATCGAAAGCAAAAGTAGACCTTATTGTATTTTCCCGATCTAAAAGAAGGGGATAATCCCAATCCGTCTGTTGTTACTGGCCGAGAGTGCGCGTCATCGTTATTCCCGGGGCTATGGCAAGCGAGAGGGCTGTCTCCCGGCTGAGCGATGTGCTGCGGTAATGGATGTGCAGGGGACGCCCCGCCGGGCGCAGACAGTCGATATAGGCCACCGCTCCCACCGGCTCGTCGACATAATATCCGTTGCCGGGGGTGATGCGTTCCTCTATGGTGATGTCGGTGCCCTTTATGTTGACGGCGATGCTTACGGCCCCGCGGTCGGTAAGCATTCCCTCGAAGCCGGTTCGCGACACGGCCACGCGCATGTCGTCGAGCACCTCCATTCTCAGTTCCGGATCGGTCTGGGCGCCCCCGGCCGGGAACAGTTCGCACGCATACATGTATGTCATCACAGGCGACGCGCTTGTCGGGCGTATTGCCGCCGCCAGTACGGCCGCTGCCGCTATCAGCAGCATCACGCATATCTCTACGGCGCCTATGGCTATCCAGGTTTCTATCATCATCCAAAGATAGTGAATTTGGCGGAACTAATTGGCAGATGCGGTTGTTAAAAATAGAGATTGACTCTCCCGTATGCACGCATCGCTTGCCGGGACATTATTCTTACTTCTACTTCTGTCACTGTCATGCTACCTGACCTGATTCCCGCTCACTCCCTGGCCAAATGGCTTATTCATATCGTCGATTCGGTATTGGAATCGATGGGCATACACCATTCCTCGACACTCGAAGAGGTGATATATACCATTATTATTCTTGGGGTGGCGATACTCCTCGGATGGCTTGCCCGCAAGATTACGGTGCTGCTGGTAAACCAGTGGATGAGCCATTACAAGTCGCCGTTTATCGAGGATATGGTGCGTCTGCGGGTAGTGAGCCGCAGCAGTCATATCATACCCCCGCTTGTGTTTCTCGCTCTCGTTCCTGTGGCTTTCGAGACCGATCCGCGCACGTTGTCGCGTATCGAGGCCGTGGTGATAATCTACTTCATGTGTGTGCTCGGATGGTCGATATGCTCCTTCCTCGAGATAATATGGATGGCCTACAATCGCCACGACAATGTGAAGAATCTCCCCCTGAAGGGTATTCTGAATGTCGCCAAGGGGTTGGTATGGATCGTGATAGTGATCATCATCGTGTCGATAATTCTCGACAAGTCGCCATTGGCCCTGCTGACCGGACTCGGCGCGTTTGCCGCAGCTCTGATGCTTATATTCCGCGACTCGATACTCGGATTCGTGGCCGGCATCCAGCTGTCGACCAACGATATGCTTCACGTAGGTGACTGGATCGTGGTGCCGAAGACCATCGCCAACGGTATCGTCACCGACGTGTCGCTCACCGCCGTGAAGATACGCAACTGGGATAATACCACCGTAACCATGCCGCCATATACTCTTGTGCAGCAGGGTTTTCAGAACTGGACACAGATGAAAAAGCGCGGACGCCGGCAGATTGAGCGCTCGGTGTATATCGATGTCTCCTCCGTTGGCCCCGCTACCCCCGAGCTGCTCGATAGGTGCCGCAAGATGCCCTATATGGGGCCGTATATCGATGAGATGCAGAAACTTGCCAAGGAAGGAAAGCCCACTGCTGTCGTCGGCGATAACATTCCCGTAAACGGTTCGCTCGACACAAATCTCGGCCTGTTCCGCGCATATATAGGTCTGTATGCCACTCATCATCCATGGGTGGCACAGGGCGGTCCGCTATGTATGGTGCGTCTGCTCGAACATACTCCCCAGGGCATACCCCTACAGCTCTTCTGCTATCTCAACACCGTCGACTGGGTAAAATATGAGGGCATATCGAGCGACATCTTCGAGCACATTATCGCCGCGGCGCCGTCATTCGGTCTGGCCGCCTACAGCTCCCCCACAGGCCGCGACATGGTAAATATCGCCAATCCCGATCCGCAGGCATTGCCATATTACGGCCAGCGTCCGCTATCCTCGCTCCCCTACGATCCAAAGACCAACTTCATGGTTCCCCCCAACACCTCCGGGGATCCCGGCTACACTTTCTCTACCGTCACCGTCTATCCCGACAATATCCCCGCCTCTTCCGGCATCACCCCCGTCGTTCCCCCCTTGCCTTCTGCCTCCCCTATGCCTTCAGATTCCGCCCAGAATGCCCCTGCTGCCGACTCCACCCCTGCTGCTGGCTCCACTCCAGCAGTCAACTCCGCCACTCCCCGCTGATGCCGCGCCGACCGCCAGCCCCTAAGGTCCTTAAAGTCTTTAAGGTCTTTAAAGTCCTTAACGACCCTAAAGTCCCTCCATCTTGGAAATCAGCGCGATTTATCGCCTCAGAGTAGCCCGCGCAGATAGAGGGCCGATTCCGGCCCGAGATTGAAGATGAGGTCGAGTACCGACAGGCCCGGGGTGAAGCCGAAGCGGTCGGCCCACAGCTGATAGTATGGCCGTGTTTCCGGTGGAAATCCGTCGAGGCGTACCGCGTCCGCGGGAATGTCGGCGCGGTCTTCCACAAGGATATGGCTTTCCTGAGGTACTCCGATGACATCGAGGCAGAAACGGTGTATCCCCATGTCGAGATCTACAAGACGCTCGGTCTTTCCCTCGAACCATGGGCGCAAATCGTCGGCATAATATTCGAAAAACGGCGTGCGCCCGTAGGCCGCCTCAAGGGCGCCCCAGTGCACATGCCACCAGTCGCCATGGTCGCTCACCAACACGTCGGCGATGCGCGTAGAGTGCCATTCCTGTGGTTTCTGTAAAGGCATCGTGAGCCGCTGCACCCCGTTGGGGCCTTCGATTGAGCAGCGGTGGAGCGACTTCTCGCGCTTGTTGTAGCGCCCCGACGCGTCGATGATCACACGCCCGTAGGCTGCCATCGCCGCATACATCACCACGCTCCCGCAGTAGGCGGGGGACACTAAGGCTGTGAGGCCGGCATACTGTGCCGCGGGCATATGCTGTGCCGTCGTTGTGCTCACTTGTCGGGATTGGCTGTGCGGAATATTCTCTCCCAGCGTATCTTTCCGTCAAACAGGCTCTTGTCCTTGTCGAACGAGATCAGTACGCGCCAGGGCTTCCCTACGATATGATCCTCGGGCACAAATCCCCAGAACCGCGAGTCGGAGGAGTTGTCGCGGTTGTCGCCCATCATGAAGTAGTAGTCCATCTCGAAAGTATATGTCTCGGCAGGCTTGCCGTCGATATATACCGTGTCGCCATTGAGATATGCGTCGCTGTGCCCCTCGTAGTTGCGGATCACGCGCTCATAGACGGGCCATGTCGAGGCGTCGAGCCTGATGGTGGCGCCCTTCTTCGGTATCCATATCTCGCCGTAGTCGCTTACCGTCCAGCCGTGGCCGATCCCCTCGGGGAAGAGACGTATCGGATAGGCCGGGGCCTTCACCACGCATGTCACATCGGGATTGGCCTTCAGCTTGGCCACCATCTCGGCGGTCAGCGGCGACACATATATCGGCGGTACCTTGCCGTCGGGAGCCACATAGAAGCCGTTGAGCTCAACAGCGGCCATGTCGGCGGCCGACAGATCCATCGTGTAGCGGTCCTCGGCGCTTACGCCAAGCTCCTCCCAGTCGTGTTCGGTAAGGCCTCCGTTGCGGAACTGATAGAAATAATTGTGCTGCACATACTGCGGATCCGCTATAGCCTCGCCATTGATGTAAATGGTGTCGTTGACAATCTTCAGGCGTTCGCCCGGCAGCCCGATGGCGCGCTTGACATAGTTCTGACGGCGGTCGACCGGCACATGGATCACGTCGCCGAACACCTCCTTGTTGCCGTGGACTGCCTCGCGGCCATACTGGGCCACAAGGTCGTAGTAGGTCTGTGCCGACTCCATGAACTTGGTGGTTACGGTG
>JAHZGZ010000298.1:0-302 GCA_019420545.1 Bacteroidales bacterium
AAGGTGCCAACGTAGCCGGCTTCATGAAGGTAGCCCGCGCCATGATGGCCCAGGGTATCCTCTGATCCACCATATATACACCACCGTATTCAATCCCAACCTGCATAAATCCCGACGCTGCGGCAATGATTGCCGCAGCGTTTTTTCATATATATCATGTCGTAATATATAAACAAAATGTAAAGTATACTTGTCTATATGAAAAACATTATTTACCTTTGCTCGCGAAGATAAATATCAAAAATGCTTTGCATTTATGAAAAACCTACTTTTCCCCCACATCTTTCAGCCGATAGGCTGGA
>JAHZGZ010000298.1:333-3461 GCA_019420545.1 Bacteroidales bacterium
TCTAATTTGAAGTGATATGGCTGTCAGGCCTGTCTGAAACCGTCGTAAACGATATTGCGATTATCGGCATCGCACTCGGTGCATTGTTTATCGTATGCTCCAAAGCACCCGTTGAAGACGAGATGATCCGCTCAATACGTCTGTCGTCTCTTCTCAATTCGATCTACATATACGTACTGCTACTCGTAACCTGTACTGTTGCCATCAATGGAATCGGGTTCATGAAGTTTGCGATTCTCAATCTCGTACTGTTTCCAATGCTCTTCGTCTGCAATTTCAAGCTGGAAATGCGCAGATATAATAAAATGTGTGAAAATGAAGAACAGGATTAAAGTGGAACGCGCAGAGTTGGACATCACCCAACAGCAGCTTGCCGAAGCCGTGGGAGTGAGCCGGCAGACTATCGTAGCTATTGAGAAAAACCGCTTTCTCCCCTCCACTCCCCTCGCCATTAAAATCAGCAGATTTTTCGGAAAACCCGTTGAAAGTATTTTCATTCTCGAAGAAACCGACTAAACCCTATCATCATGAATAATAAAGTAAAATTCAGTATTTTTTCACTGATAATTACCGTAGCTGTAATCATACTAAGCGTTGCGGGTATCGTCTCTGTGCGTCACAACACCGAGGAAGTTGTAATTGGCTGCCTTATAGTAGGCGCCGTGGTTATTGCGGGGCTTTACTATTGTCCGGTCTCGGTCGAGGCAACCCGGTCGGAAATAAAGCTCCACCGCTTTTTGGCCAAGCCAAAAGTGTTTGCCTACAAGGATATTATGTCAGTCGACACCTGTTATCCATCCGCCGGTGGAATAAGGCTTTGCGGTAGCGGAGGATGTTTCGGTTACTGGGGCTATTTCAGCGACATCATGATCGGCACCTATTTCGGCTATTACGGCAGCCGGAGCTCGTGCTTTCTTGTCAAGCTGAACAACGGGCGCCAATATGTGCTGGGCTGCGAGAATCCCGTTGCCATGGTCGACTACATCAAGCCATATATCGACCGCTAACCCCATCCTACGTGAAGTGAGGGTGTTGGTTTTGCAACACCCTCACTTCACGTAGGGGATATATTCACCATATCCCAGTGCTTCCATATCTTCGAGCGGGATAAAGCACAGCGATGCGCTGTTGATGCAGTAGCGAAGACCGCCCGACTCACGCGGACCGTCGTTGAACACATGCCCCAGATGGGCGTCGCCCGCGTAACTGCGCACCTCCGTGCGCACCATCCCGTGGCTGTGGTCAGGTTTCTCCACGATCGACGATCCCGGAATAGGACGCGAGAAGCTCGGCCAGCCACATCCCGAGTCAAACTTGTCGCTCGACGCGAACAGCGGTTCGCCAGTAGTGATATCGACATAAATTCCCGCGCGGTGCTCGTTCCAGTATTCATTGGCAAACGGCGGCTCGGTAGCATTATGCTGCGTCACCTGATACTGCCGCGCGGTAAGTCGCCGGCGAAGCTCCTCGTCGCCCGGTTTATCCCAGCATCTTCCCCGGGAAACATACTCTTCAACATTTCCTTTATTCTTATCCATATCATTCTCATTATTACTTTTATCGGCATGGCCAATGCATGCGGCGAGTAGCACAAAGATAGCCGATATATGTTTCATTATTGTATCGTTTATATTAAAACAACAATATCCCTCTGTCTGTTGGTAAAAGAAAAGCCCGTTCCTCAATATCGTACGTAAAACATGCATATTAAACAATCAATTAAAGAATATGCAACATTTATGAAATGATTTTAAGTGACATTTGTAGCAGAAACAAAAGAGAAATAATATGGATATTCTATTTTTGGGAATTATCATCTTCCTGTTTGTGCTGGCAGTGTTCGACCTTTCGGTCGGAGTCAGCAATGATGCTGTCAACTTTCTCAACTCGGCCATAGGGTCGAAAGCGGCAAAATTCCGCACAATCATCATCGTAGCCTCGGTCGGAGTGTTTATCGGAGCCGCTATGAGCAATGGCATGATGGACATAGCCCGCCACGGTATATTCCGCCCTGAGCATTTCTCTTTTTACGACCTTATATGCATATTCATGGCCGTAATGGTAACCGACATCATACTGCTCGACGTATTCAACTCGCTGGGCATGCCTACGTCGACCACCGTATCGATGGTATTCGAACTGCTCGGCGCAGCATTCGTCATAGCGCTTATAAAGATGTGGGGCGATCAGTCGGGACTGTCGATGATGGATCTCCTCAATACCGGTAAAGCCCTCTCGGTAATCCTGGGCATATTCCTGTCTGTCGCGATCGCGTTTGTGTTCGGTACGTTGGTGCAATTCATCACCCGCGCGATATTCTCGTTTGAATATCGCAGCAAACTTAAATGGAAAATCGGCATATATGGCGGTATCGCAACCACGGCACTGATATATTTCATGCTCCTCAAAGGTATTAAGGACATGGCATGGATGACGCCCGAACTGAAGAGCTGGATAAATGCACACACGTTACTTATACTCGGCATATCGTTCGTAGTATGCACGCTGCTGATGCAACTGCTCCATGCGCTCAAAGTAAATGTGCTGAAAGTCGTAGTGCTGATAGGCACATTCTCCTTGGCAATGGCATTCGCGGGCAACGACCTTGTCAACTTCATCGGCGTACCCCTCAGCGGATTTTCTTCCTACCAGGACTATATGGCCAACGGCAGCGGCAACCCTAATGAATTCATGATGGGCTCGCTCAACGGGCCGGCCAACACCCCGCTCTATTTCCTCATCGGAGCCGGTGTGATAATGGTAGTATCGCTTGCCACATCGAAGAAAGCACAGAATGTATCGAAGACCGAAATCGGGCTGGGCAGCCAGAGCGGCGGCGACGAAATGTTCGGATCATCGAGAATAGCCCGGCGCATCGTGCGTACATCCATCTCCATACACACCTGGATAAAACGTTACGTGCCGCGCAACGTAAGAAAGTGGATCGACACCCGCTTCGACACGTCAAAGACCGATGTCGAGCAGGGCGCATCGTTCGACCTCATCCGTGGCTCCGTCAACCTCATGCTCGCCGGTATGCTTATTGCCGCCGGTACCTCGATGAAGCTACCTCTGTCGACCACCTTCGTTACTTTCATGGTGGCGATGGGTACATCGCTCGCCGACCG
>JAHZGZ010000299.1:0-6333 GCA_019420545.1 Bacteroidales bacterium
TGATTGACACAATCACAACCCTTCAAGACACAATCAATTCAAAAAATGACGCAATCGCCACGTTGAGCAATCGCGTCATTCAATTAGAAAATCAACTCGGAAAATGAAAAAATTTATCTTACTTATCGCTTTGATCTCTCTATTTGTTTCGGCTTGTTCAAATGATAATGACCCAGACATCATAGATTGTTGGGAATTTCATCACTCAATAAAGTATCGTTCCCCTGACTACGAGTGGGAGACCTATAATGACACCATTTGTAACATTTCAGAAATTGAAGCAGAAAAGTACAGAGCCCAACATGAAATTAGTGACAATAACTGGATTCGCAGATGCTCAAAGCAAAAGATAACATCGCCACACACACATACTAAGTCAATAATCTATAATCAAGAATAGCCTCTAAAAAGTTTCCGCAAAATTGTCGGGGCGGAATTAGAACCTATTGAAAATTCAAGATTTTCAGCCGACTACAAGGAAATACTGCAATTTTTTCGTATAAATGCGTAACTTTGCGGCATGAACGATACCAATGTCAGTCACACCGGGGACAACAACGACTCACTGCATGTAGACGTGGAGGCCGTGGTAAATCAACGGCTCCCACGCTACAGGCGGCTGATACCGCGATGGGCAATCAACTGGCTCAAGCGCACTATATGTCAGGACGAGCTCAACGGTATACTCGAACGCACACGCGGCACTCGCAACGCACAGTTTTGCGGTGCCGTGCTACGCGACCTTAACGTCCGCTATACAGCCGAAGGCATTCTGCCCGATCCGGCAAAACCCAAAGTGATAATAGTATGCAATCACCCGTTGGGTGCCCTTGACGGCATAACCATGATACATTGGGCGGCGACCACTTACGGGCCCGACGTGCATTTTATTGTCAACGACATACTTACCGCAGTCAAGCCGCTTGAAGACGTATTTCTGCCGGTAAATCTCTACGGACGCCAGTCGCGACACTCTACCATTGATATCGAGGCTGTATTCCGCAACGACTCTCCGATCATCATGTTTCCAGCCGGCCTGGTAAGCCGCAAAAGGAGCAACGGCTTGATACGCGACCTTAAATGGCACAAAATGTTTGTCAATAAAGCCATCGAATATCATCGCGATGTAATTCCTGTGTATTTCGATGCGCGGAATTCGCCATTTTTTTATAATTTTGCAAAATTCCGCCGCAAGATAGGTCTGCGATTCAACTTCGAGATGATGTATCTGCCGCGTGAAATTTTCCGCAGCCGCGATGCTTCATTCCGGCTTATTGTAGGCGACACCATACCCTGGCAGTCGCTCGAAGGAGGACGGAAAGCATCGCGACAGGCGCAAAAGATCAAGAAAATCATATATAATCTAAGCAATCAACCATTCCAACCTGACGATGACGACGACGACCAATCAGACAGTGATTGACCCTGTTCCGGTAGAGCTCCTCGAAAAGGAACTTACTGCCGACAGGCTGTTGCGCGACACCAACAAGGGTGGCAACAAAATATATATAGTCGATGCATTCTCAGCCCCCAACGTTATGCGTGAGATAGGCCGACTGAGAGAAATCGCATTCCGTGCCGCCGGCGGCGGTACAGGTAAGGATTGCGACATTGACGAATTCGACACCATGGATCCTCCATGCCGCCAGCTGGTAGTGTGGGATCCGGAAGTAAAAGAAATCATCGGAGGCTACCGTTTCATCCCCGGAAACGATATAAAAATCCGTCCCGACGGCATGCCGCGAATCGCCACAAGCCATATGTTCTGCTTCTCCGAAAGGTTTCTGAACGACTATCTCCCTTATACAATCGAGCTTGGACGATCGTTTGTAAGACTCGAATATCAGTCGACACGCGTCGGTGTAAAAGCTCTGTATGCGCTCGACAATCTCTGGGACGGCCTGGGGGCGCTTACGGTGATATACCCTGACATGCGCTACCTGTTCGGAAAGGTGACAATGTATCCGAGTTACAATGCGGAGTGCCGCAACATGATACTCTACTTCCTTACCAAGCACTTCCCCGATCCCGACCGTCTGGTGTGGCCCATGACCCCGCTTACCACACATATGGACAACGAGGCCATGAAGCGCCTGTTCACCCACGACACATTCAAGGACGACTACAAAACGCTCAACAAAGCCATACGGGATCACGGCTACAATATCCCGCCATTGGTCAATGCCTATATGAGCCTGTCGCCGTCGATGAGAATGTTCGGTACAGCCATCAACGATGAGTTCGGCAATGTGGAAGAAAGCGGTATCTTCTTTGTTATCGACGAAATTTTTGAGGAGAAAAAAGGGCGGCATATCGGAACATTTATACCAACCCGACCTATCTCCGACGGATCTGTCACTGAAAACTGACCTTCTACAGGCAGCTTACATACAAACTTCGGGCTCCTTTACGTTGTTATAATAGAAGCGTGTCGGGTTGCGGCACACTTCTATGCTATATTATTATGCATAATTGAGATTTGAGAGTATTACGCGACATATTATTTTATGGCATTTCCATATGTGCGACAGCAGTATTTGCAGCATTTGATCTGGCAGCACAGACCACATTCGACTATCGGGGTGAAATGTGGATCAATGCCGGAAGCGGCGACTTCGCGCCCTATGGAATCATGTCAAACCGTTACGGTGTCACCACACAGCCGGCAACAGGCATGCTGCGCGCATCAGCGATACACAAATGGGATACGGTGCCACGCTGGAGCTGGACTGTCGGTGCCGACATTATAGCGCAGGCAAGCTCTGCGACAGACTATGCCCGCTATGTAGTATCCGATGACAGGTGGATAACGCGCGGCCTCCGGCCGTCGGCTGTCCATATCCAACAGCTTTTTGCTGGAGTCAGATACCGCAGTATATTCATCACTGTCGGACTGAAGGAATACCCGTCGGCGATGCTCAACGACTCGCTGTCGAGCGGCGACTTTACACGAGGCATCAATGCCCGACCGATGCCAGGAGCCGAATTCGGGCTGTGGCGCTTTGTCGACATACCTCTGACCAACGGAGCGCTCCAGATTTCCGGAAAGATATTCTACGGACGACCTACCGACAGCCATTGGCTCAAAAATCATTACAACTACTACTCTTCATATATCAACGACAACTGGTGGTACAACTATAAATATCTGTATTTCCGCACCAAACCGTCGCTGCCCGTGAGCGTGACATTCGGCATGCAGGCAGCCTGTCAGCTCGGTTATCATGCCGGACATTATTTCGGCGGCAAACTACTTTTCACAAACGTCGATCATGTAAACCTATGGGAAGCAATAGAGATGCTTCTTCCCAGTACAGGCGAAGGATACTGGCGAGGCAATCATCTTGGCTCATGGGATATGATGGCCCGCTGGCGCATGCCCTCCGGCCATCAGCTAAAAGCATATTTCCAGTGGCCTTGGGAAGATGGATCGGGCATAGGGCGCCGCAACGGATGGGACGGCATATGGGGCGTAGAGTACGTGGCCGCATCGCCGCGCAGCATTGTCAGCGGAGCTGTAATCGAATATCTTGATTTTACCAACCAGTCGGGTCCCATGCACTGGGCGCCCAATGATCGTCCCGGCACCACGATCACCGACGAAGCTACCGGTTCCGACTCTTATTATAACAATTCCAACTACAACGGCTATGCATATTTCGGCATGGGGCTGGGAACACCGTTCCTACCCGCTCCGATCTACAACCGCGACGGATACATGCGATACGTCGATACCAGAGTAAGAGGCTTTCATGCAGCGGCAAAAGGATGGATCGCCCGTGATGTGGAGTATCGTGCTATGTTATCCTACCGGCAGGGATGGGGCGACTATTACATACCCCGGATACACAAAGTCCACGACCTGTCATGGACAGTCGAGGCCGGATGGCACGTTGCAAAGGTACCGGGACTGAAAGTCACGGCGATTGCTTCGATGGATCATGGCGACATGCTTGGAAACAATCTCGGGGGAGCACTCTCGATAACATATACCGGATCATTTAACATTGGCGCACATGGCAAATAATCTGCGACACATATTCCATACGATCATGCTGATGCTCGCCATGATTATGACGACATTGGCCGGATGCACACACAACAACGGCGACATAGGCCCTTGGTACGGAGCATGGACGCTGACATCCATACAGATTGACGGAAACACCGATCCTGACTACAAGCCGTGCACTATAATATGGAAATTCCAGTCAACGGTAATCAACATGACTGAAATCGGGCCTGTTCATGAAGTAAAAGATTATTTCGGCACATGGCGCCAGCTCTCCGACACTGCCCTTGAACTTAATTTTACCCACAGCGACAATGACCGTCCGAGTGGTACCGACCTGTATGTACCTGCGCCAGCAACCCATCTTCCGGCGGCAGTCACTGTGCTTCAGATCCTGAAGTTCACATCCAAACACCTTGTGCTAACCTACAGCGATCATGAAGGAACGGTATATACTTATATCCTCGACCGCTGACCAGGCAAAGGGCATTTCTCGTAAGAATCATGACTGCTTAGGAGGATGTTGCAAAATTATATGTTGTCATTACCGGTCATGGCTTGTAGGGACGCGGCGTGCCGCGTTACATCAAGATAATCAAGCATGTACGCCTCGCATAATGTAACGCGGCACGCCGCGTCCCTACATTTTCAGTATTTTGCAATATCTTCAAACTTTGTCCTAAATTGTTTTCAAATTATTCCTACTCAGCCTGAAGAGTTTCATCCTGTCGTTTGCCAAACCCGAACAAACGCGCAATCTTTTTTCTTACCAAAGCAAAGAATCCGACAACAGCAATGATAATGAGTTTTGAGAATTTCGCAAGGAAAGCCCACACACCTGCTTTAGCAAGGACCTTGCCGGCAACGAGACCGCCGATTGTCCATTCTGCCACATGGTCTTTATCGGGATTAAAATCGGCATAGGCATATCCATTGTCATAAACTACGCTTCCGATGATATCAGAGTTTGCAGCCATTAACTCATCTTTATCCTCGGGATCAGCGACGGCAGTAATAATAACAAAACCGGCCTTTCCCAACACACGCACATCATAATTAATCACATCCCGGTCATTAATTCTAAGAAGCTTTGCCCAGCCAAGCACTTTTTTCTGAGCGTCGTAAGTCGGATGCCAGGCCCAGCCTACCAGTTCCCATTTATCGGTATCGCTCGATTCATTCTCTTCTTCCATCGAAGCCTGCATGTCTTTGAGCAATTCATCATAGTCAATGCTTGCTGCATCCTTGTCAGAAACATATCCGGCATCATCGTATGAAACGACATAGGCTGTAGTAACGTTGAAATATATATCATTTTCCGCGCTTACAAGCGTTCCAAGAATTTCATCAACACTCTTTTCCGGATTACCCCAGTAATCGACCAACAGATGCCTGGATTCATCCGGATCCAGAAAGACGTATCCGGCAGGCACATTGAGCGTACAATGCGCCGATGCAAGAGCCACCGCACCCTCCCTTCCTCTGATAGAGTCTAACTGCACTCGCTCAAAGGCTTCAATTTCTTCAGCAGTAAGCTCTTCGTTTTGCTGCGCATACATTCCTTGAAAAGCGCACAATACAAGGGCAATCAAAAAGCATGTCTGTTTCATATTAGAAAGATTTGATATATATTTACTCAATTGAAGTATGATATACTATATTTACTCATGGTATCGACTGCATTTTGTCATGGTTTTCAAGACTCAATGATAAAGTACAATACAATCGCAAAGTTAATATTATTTCACATATTTCAAAGCTAAAACCCAATAATTCGTCTTATTTAACACCTCCCATAAAATTATATCAGTCTCCATATCGTATTCCGGATCAAAAGAGATAATGTTAAAAACACGCAAATACAATTAAAATAGCCAAAATTTCACTACCTTTGCACTTTCATTTTCGGCAAATAGACATATTCGCCACATAACCAACCATTTATCACTTATTTATTGTGCGAAGATGAATCTTTCAGGTACAATTGACTTCCGTCCGAAGTTGCTTTCCACCCTCTCCCACTATTCACTTTCACGATTTAAAGACGATCTCGTGGCCGGTATCGTTGTCGGCATCGTGGCTCTCCCGCTCGCTATCGCATTCGGTATAGCCAGTGGTGTAAGTCCCACCATAGGTCTCATCACAGCCATTATCGGCGGGTTCCTCGTATCGGCCTGCGGCGGCAATTCAGTGCAGATCGGAGGTCCGACCGGTGCGTTCATCGTGATTGTATACTCTATTATACAGAATTTCGGGCTACAGGGTCTCGCCATAGCCACCCTGATGGCAGGCATGATACTTATATTGCTCGGTCTGTTCCA
>JAHZGZ010000299.1:6343-13496 GCA_019420545.1 Bacteroidales bacterium
TTATCCCCTATCCGATTGTCGTAGGCTTTACCAGCGGTATAGCACTTACCATATTCTCCACTCAGATCAACGACTTTTTCGGCCTGGGACTTACCGACGTCCCGTCGGAATTTCTATCCAAATGGGGGGTATACCTCTCCAATTTCGGCAATCTCGATATCCCGACTCTCTGCGTAGGCCTCGCGTCGCTCGCAATCATAATCGTCACCCCAAAGATATCGCGCAAACTGCCGGGATCGCTCATCGCCATAATGGTCGTCACGGTTGTCATATATTTCCTCCAGCAGGCTATGCCGGGTGTACATGTCGAGACCATCGGCGACCGCTTCGGTGCGCTGTCGACCGATATCCCGCAGCCCGAGGGATTCGACCTGTCGATGAATACCATCAACATGCTTCTCCCCTCGGCATTCACCATTGCCATTCTCTGCGCCATCGAGTCGCTTCTCTCGGCTACCGTGGCCGACGGTGTGACCGGTTCACGTACCAACTCCAATACCGAACTTATCGGACAAGGCATCGCCAACGTTGTAGTGCCCTTCTTCGGCGGTATCCCTGTTACCGGCGCCATCGCGCGAACGATGACCAACATCACCAACGGCGGACGCACACCGGTCGCCGGCATAGTCCACACCGTCGTGCTGCTGCTTATTTTCCTCTTCCTTATGCCGCTTATCAACCTCGTGCCTATGTCGTGTCTTGCAGCGGTGCTAATCGTGGTTTCCTACAACATGAGCGGCTGGCGCACGGTAATAGGCATATTCAAAGCACCGAAGAGCGATATATCGGTTCTCGTCGTCACGTTCCTCCTCACTGTAATTTTCGACCTTACAATCGCGATAGAGATAGGATTGCTTCTCGCCATTATCCTCTTCCTGCGCCGTGTGATGGAGAACACCCAGATCCGCGTTTACTCCGAGCAGCTCGACGTAGCCGAGGGAACCGAGGCTACCTCACATGAAGTGCTCGATGTAGCTCCCGGCGTGGAAGTATACGAGATCGACGGGCCGTTCTTCTTCGGCGTGGCTACCAAGTTCGACGAAATGATGCGCACTACCATGCGCGGCACCATGCCTACCGTACGTATCATCCGCATGCGCCGCGTGCCATTCATAGATGCTACTGGCGTACACAACCTCGAGCTTCTCATCCGCTCCTCGCAGAAAGAGGGCATCCATGTTGTGCTTTCCGGTGTCAACGAACAGGTACGGCAGATACTCCTCAAGAGCAATATCGACAAACTCATAGGCGATGATCATATCTGCGACCATATCACACGCGCCGTAGAGATGGCCAACCGCATTGCCGAATCGCGTCGCGCGAGCCTCAACCGTTCGACACTCGCCGGTGCCTGATCGGTGTCCTGCCGACTCCGCCTTTTAAACATTCTTCCATACTCTCCCCGACAACACTCCGCTCGACCTCAACGCATGCGTTGAAGCCGGGCGGATTCTTATTTATTTTATATGTCTTATGTTTACTCTTATTCTCCGAGAGGATACCGTTGCGGGCGTAGCAACAACGGATAAGGCGTACGTGTATATACACGTTTGTCGGCCTTGATGATCTCATAGGCTGCGGCAGCCTCATCGACCGAATCGGTAGTGACGGCGATCACATAATAAAGCGGTTCGGCAGTCTCGACCACAGTAGCCGACTTGTATCCGTCGGCACGCAGACGTTCCATGAGCGAACGCGCATTGAACACCTGCTTGAACTGCGACACGGCTATATTATACGGCTTAACCTCGGAGGGCGTCGACACTCCTTTCACGCACTTCACCGCTACAGTAAGCGTAGGGATAGTGTCGGTGCCGATCACAGTGTGAGAGCTGACTGATTCCTTGCGAATCTTCTCGTAAATAGTGCCTTCGATACCGGAATCTGCCTCTGTCTTCTCCTTGACCGCCTCATATGCGGCCCTGTAGTTTGCCTCATTGGTCTTACATGAAACAAGCATACCGGCAACAACAGCCGACGCTGCCAGTGGAATATATATTTTCATCTTGGTGTATAGTTTTTTGATAGTTCTATTACTTCGAGGTCATGTGGAGCGCCCTTGTCAAGGGTAAACCTCACAAGTGTGCGCACCTGTTGCCAGCCGTGTACTCCTGCCGCTCCGGGATTGATATGAAGCAACTCCAGTTCATGATCGTATTTCACCCGGAGTATATGGCTGTGGCCGCTGATCATCAGACGTGTGCCTTTTTCGCGGAGCAACTGCTTCATGCCCGGCGAATATTTGCCCGGGTAGCCGCCGATATGGGTCATCAGCACCTTCACGCCCTCAACCTCGAAATCCATCAGCTCGGGACAGCGCCGACGTACCTCGCCATGGTCGATGTTTCCGGCCACAGCCCTTACCATAGGCGCCACTTCAAGCAGGCGTTGTATGATCGACATGTCGCCCACATCGCCGGCATGCCATATCTCGTCGCACCCCTTGAAGTGAAGGGCATAACGGTCGTCCCAGTAACTGTGGGTGTCAGATAAAAGTCCGATACGTTTCATATAAATAGAACACGGATAACTCTCCCGATTATTGTACACGGATGACACGCGCATAGCGTATGAGCGCACGGTTGTTATCGACATTCATATTATCGACACACAGACGCAGCGACAGATCGTTTGTACCTTTCCGCAGTTTCACGCGCAGCATATTGGAAAATCCAGTCGAGAGCCATTCGTCGATACCTCGCTGAGGCATTACCACAGCGCCCGATTCCGCATCGTTGACATACAGGATACGCAGCGCACACTTGTTGTCGGTATTTATCGGTCCGGAGCCGTTGGCATACCGGAAATCAATAAAATAGTCGCCCGGCTCCGCCACGCTTACCGTGAAATCCATACGCCGGTTTTTGGCTTTTGATGTTTCGACAAACTGCGAAGCAATCTTTCGGTCGGCGATCAGTTTCGTGCCAGTGACTCCCATGCGACCGGCGGGGATGGTAGTCAGCACACCGGCAGGAATATACTCATACGGCTTGCACGTATACCCGAAATAATGCTCCTGGCTTACAGGCACGATATCCATAAGTGTATAGCATTCCTGCGGCACAAACGGTATCGACGCCGTGGTAATCTCCTGCATCATGTTGGAGTTCATGAATATCTCATACCCTATCCCTGTCGCATAGTTCGTTGCCTCACCCTGGCGCTCGCTTACCCAGTTGACAATCGGTGTCGGCGGCATCCATGCCTGGGGCTGATTGTTGATCGACTGGTCAGCCACCTTGTTGTCGGCCATCTCGATTACAATCTCCACATCCCCTTTGGTGTCGGAAGGGAGGAACATATCCGACGACGCGTTGCCGTTGATCGTAAACGATTTCACACGGTCACCGGTACCGTTGACCTGAATGGTCAGCAGCGCGTCGCGGTACCTCAGTCCCGACAGAGTTTTGGGACCGATCAGAGACGCAGGCACAAAAGGAGCAAACCGCATGCCGTCGGGCTCAAGTTCGATACCCATTATGACACGCATTATCATTCCCGCCATCCCAGCACAGCTCCATAGCTGTGCATCGGAGTTGACAGCCGCGCCACGGTAGTCGCCGGTTGAAGCCACAAAAAGTTCCTTGTTCGTGCCGAACATTGCCGCGGCACGGCACATCGACGCAAATCCCTTTTCAAAAGCACGCATGTTACCCGCTTTCTTTGCAGCAAGATTCCAATAAGCCTGCACAAACGGCCATACGGCATCGTTGTGGTACGGATTGATGTCGGGCAACTGGGGATAAACCGAGGATATGCCATAAGGCGTATATGGAGTCTTGCTCATGATCGAGCGGGCCATATCATCGTTGGCTACACCGAATAGGATAGCCAGCGCCTGACCCAGATTGTCGGTAGCCTGCGACTGTATGGGATATACTCCACCATACATGTATTCCGAGTAATACCCGAGATTGGGAATCCAGAGGTTGTTGTTGACGGCATTTGATATCTCGCTGTCAATGCCGTTCCACAGCGGCGCAATATTGTCGTCGGGCAAAGCCTTTATCATGGCGTCGCGTACTTTGAATGCCTCGACAAACACGACATTGGTGCCCAAACACATCGACTCATATATATCCTTGGGCTGCATCCAGCGCGGATAGGTCTGCTCGCGCCAGTCAAGATACGACTGCTCGCCGCGCATCATCTTGTAATCCGGATTCCATACCACCCTCATATCCAGGTTAAGAGTATTCTCTATGGCATGAAGCGCTTCGCGGAGGATGTCGGTGTCGCCCGTAGCCTTGTAGACCTCCCACGCCGCCATGGCCCATACCACGCGGTCGGAGCTTACGGGCCACGATCCGCCCGTGCCCGTATCCTGTATGATGACAGGGCCGTCGGGTGTATCTTTCAGTTTAGCCTTGAGCGAACGCCATGTGGCATAAGGATCAATCAGCGCGAGCGACAGATATGCCGAATAGCTTACATCGCGGGTCCACACACCGTCCCACTCCTTTCCTGCGCGATAGGTACCGTCAGGGCGCAGATTTGACGCAATTTCGTCCATCGCCATATTGTTGAGGGCGTCAACGAGCATCTGCCCGGAGCTGTAGCTCGGGAAAGACGAGTCAAGCGAATCAATACGCCATCCCGTAGGATCGGCCGGACGTCCGGTATCGGGATTGAATGTGAGTGTCACCTCATATATGCCGTTGCCGCTGTCATGAAGCTTGCGGTCAGCCTTGCCATAAAGATTCTCGAAATCCCATGTAAGTGGCGCGACACTTCCTGCCACCCACACCCCTTTGAAGTCGTCACGGTAGATAGTATCATTGGTCGGCGTCACATAATAACCATGCTTCTTGAAACTGTCGAATACAGGCTCCATATTCACCCGAAGCGTCCATTTTGTATTCTTAGGGAGATACTTGCCGGAACTGTTTTTTATGGAATCGGCCTCATTGAGCACCTGTCCGAACGTGAACACTGTGTCGGCTCCGATCTCTACCGTGTGCCACTTCCCCTGCGGCAACTCATTGTCGCGGCTGTTGATCGACAGCCGGAAATGTAGCAATCTCGATATTGCGCTTTCTTCCTGACTTTTATAGTCGGTAGCTATTTCATAAGGGCTTACGGCATAAGCCTTATAGCCGCCCTGACGTACACTGTCGGTGTATACGGTAAACTCGTCTGACTGATAAATGACATTGTCGGGAGCCGACGGCGAGCTACACGCGCCAAGCACGGCACAATTGATGACAAATAATGGAGTTATGATGTACAACGACTTCATACGAGGCTAATGTATATTTTACAAATTTTCGATTTCAGAAACCGAGTTGATCCCTGAAATGTATTATTCTCTGCTAATTTAAGGATTTTGTGCCGATAAAGTTCATCCCCCTCCACTAAATCTCAAAAAAGCTACCGGGATTGCATCATGTACCGAATATAACACCCCAAGAGCAGGCTGGAGCTGACATCACCATATCATGTATGACTATGACAGATTAATCGAAAAAAATCTGTAATTTTGCAATAAATTAGATATATAGTATCACGGCCGATTGTTCGGTGGCGATGAACATTAAGGCTCCTTTATACCTTAATAGATATATGTATAATCAATACTGAAAGTATATTTAGTCATGGCTGAGTCCAATTTTATAGATTATGTAAAGATCCTTTGCCGCTCGGGCAAGGGTGGTGCCGGATCGCGCCACTTCTATCGTGCCAAATACATTCCCAAGGGTGGTCCTGACGGAGGCGACGGAGGCCGCGGAGGCCACATCATACTGCGTGGCAACAAACATATGTGGACCCTGCTTCCGCTGAAATACCAGCGCCATATATTTGCCGGAAACGGAGGCGCCGGCACCGGCAACCGCAGTTCGGGCAAGGACGGTGAAGACAAGACTATCGAGGTACCCTGCGGTACCGTGGTATTCGATGCCGAAACCGGAGAGTTCCTCTGCGAGGTAACCCACGACGGCGAGGAGATAAAGCTGCTCAAAGGGGGTCGCGGCGGCCTCGGCAACTGGCATTTCAAAAGCGCCACAAACCAGACTCCTCGCTATGCGCAACCGGGCGAACCGGCCATCGAGAAAACCGTTATCATGGAGCTGAAGCTGCTTGCCGACGTAGGTCTCGTAGGATTTCCCAATGCCGGAAAATCGACTCTGCTTTCGGCCATCTCGGCAGCACGCCCAAAAATTGCCGACTACCCCTTCACCACAATGGAGCCTCAGCTCGGCATCGTCAGCTATCGCGACAACCGCTCGTTTGTAATGGCTGACATCCCCGGTATCATCGAGGGTGCCAGTGAGGGAAAAGGCCTCGGTCTGCGATTCCTGCGCCATATTGAGCGCAATGCCGTGCTGCTGTTTATGGTACCTGCCGACGCCGACAACATACGCGAGCAATACGAGATACTTCTGCGTGAGCTTGAGCAGTTCAACCTCGACCTGGTAGACAAGCCCCGTGTACTTGCCATAAGCAAGTCCGACCTGCTTGACGACGAACTTATAGCCGAAATGCAGAAAGAACTCCCCGATGATCTCCCCCACGTGTTCATCTCAGCCGTATCAGGCATGGGCATAAGCGCGCTGAAAGACATGCTCTGGAGCGCCATTACTGACGAAAGCAACCGCATAGAAGGCTCTTCAATCACCCACCGCCCGCTTGACGGCCACCACCGCGTGCGCGAAGAGGATGAATTCATATTCCAGCTTCCGGAAGAAGAAACCGCACCCGAGCTGGAGGATGACACCGACGAGACCGACTGGGACGAAGCCGAATGGGAATACGACGATCCCGAAAAGTAAAACGGCAACCGGCTATCCAATAGTCGTAGGGACGCGGCGTGCCGCGTTGAATCTATATAATCAAGCACGTACGGCTTACACATCGTAACGCGGCACGCCGCGTCCCTACATTTTTTTGCATTTTGCAACCATCATCTCCCCACCTCTCATTATCAGAACTTAGGCTAATTACAGAAAAGAATTATTGCTATGGATATTATCAGAAACGAAGAATTCGGAGGAGAACGCCCTCTTTTCGCATCACATCATCTGCATCTTGTCGATGTAACCATTCATGCCGGAGAATCGGCGTTAAAGGAGTGCAGCGACATAACGGCAGAGAAGTGCCGGTTCGAGGGTAAATACCCCTTCTGGCATGTCGACGGATTCCGCATAAAAGATTG
>JAHZGZ010000003.1:0-3800 GCA_019420545.1 Bacteroidales bacterium
GTGGACAGATGAATGAATGTGTTTCTGTGTGTATTGAAGGTCGGCACAACGTCAGTTCATTCAGATGTATGCCTGAACAAACGGAAATACGGATGTATGACCGTATGAACATCTGAATGGCTGAACAGTCAGACGCATGAACGTACTGATGTACTGACGTAAGGAAATACTGACGTATTGATGTATTGACGTATTGATGTATTGACGTATTGATGTACTAACTGATTGCAGACCTCTTATTGATTGTATGCCGGAGTGAACGGGCTGGCGATTTTCAGTTCACTCCACGGATAAGCCGGACATGGTTATCATGCCGGACATTCCAAAAGGCACGGGACAAGTGCCGCACGGCGGACGCCGTATTACATTACCCAATCCCACCTACTATAAATGCAAGACCCGATTTATGTGGCTTTCGCCACACAGAAAGGGGGAGCCGGCAAATCCACCCTTACGACACTTGTCGCAAGCTACCTGCACTATGTCCTCGGAAAGAGGGTGCTGGCTCTCGACTGTGATCCCAGACAGCACAGCATGATTGAGTACCGCGAGAAGGACAAGCTGCTGATACGGGAGAATCCCGTTGTCAAAAGGCGTTTCGCCAGATTCATGGAAAACTTCCGTGGGGATGCCTATGAGATTATCAAATGCTCTCCCGCCACTGCCCTCGACCATGCGGAGAAAGCGATTCAGGAAGGGGAACCGCCTGAATATGTATTCTTCGACATCACCGGTACGGTCAACGACCGCGAACTGGTGAACCTTCTGGCCGCGATGGATTATCTTTTCGTGCCGATCACTCCGGAGACCGGAGATCTCAAAAGTTCAATAGGATTCGCCCACAACGTGAACGAACAGATGCTCTTCAAGGAAGGCACCAATGTCAAGGGGATGTTCCTTGTCTGGAACAAGGTGCAGCCGAAAGACCGCAACAACCTCTGTCAGATTATAAACCGTTATGTGGCCTCGCTGTGCATCGAATCGCTGGACACCATCCTGCCCATGAGCGTGAAGTACACCAAAGACGGCGACACATCGGGGCGCTGCGGGATATTCCGCTCCACGTTCATGCCTCCGGACAAGAGCCTTCTGCGCAACAGTCAGCTACCCGAACTGGTGGACGAGATTCTGGCAACCATAGAACCTGACTGATTATGGCAAGGAAAAGAGAACAAGGCTTCGATCCCGACAAGTTCCTTGAAAGATACGAGGAAAACGCATCGCACACGACAGCCGCGCCCGAAACGCCGGTGCCGTCCGAAGCATCGGTTTCTTCCGAAAAAGCGGCGCCCGACAAGACCGTGGCCGACGGCATACCGCTATCCAACCGGGAACTTGAATATATGGAGAGTTTTATCCTTAAAAACAAGTACCGCCGCATAAGCCGCAAAGGGAGACAGGTGTACATAAGCGAGGAGTTCAAGCTCAAAATGCAGAAGATGATGCTTTTCTTCTCCGATGGAGGCTCGATTACGGAATATGTCAACAATGTGCTGGAACAGCATTTCAAGGAATATGACGACATCATAAAAAGGATGTTCAACGATTCATTAAAATTCTGATAGATATGGCAACTGAAAACAATAGCGCCGTTACGACAAATAAAAAATCTCCCGCAGTCTCTGCGAAAGATATGGATTCTTACCGCTCACTGTTTCTGGAACCGGGAGAAGTCGGAGCAAGAAAAGGAATATTCGTTCCCCGTGAGCTGGTTGACAGGCTCAAAATGACCGTTCCGCTCCTTGATGTCGAGGGGCTGACAATCGGAGTGTATGTGACAAGGATTCTTCTTGACCATCTGAAGGGAAACGCCGACATACTCAACACCCTTATGGAGAAGGGGAAGAAAAAGACGCGCCTATGAATACGGTATCAATACTGACGATATGCGCCTTTCTCTATCTCGCCTTCGTGACATGGATGTTCCGGGGAAAGGGCAAGAAGCCCGACACCAAAACCGGCGGTAAAAAAGAAACGCAAGAAACGGCGTCGGACAGCGACGGTGAGGAACCGAAGAAAAATGTAGTCACGGTTGTTCCGCAGAGCGATTTTGACTTTGACAAATTCCGGGAGGTGCTAACCGAATCTATGGCAGCCATGACCTATGTGCTGAACGCCAAGATGGGGGATGTAAATCCGCAGGATGTCGAGTTCAAAAAGTCTGAAACGGACAGCTCCATGAACGGAGATGCAGGGGATACTCCCACTGATACGGATACGGCGGACGATACCCCCGACATGGACGACTTCGAGCCTGACAGCGTTTCCCCTCCCGCGAAAGGGGAATCAATCGACGAGATTGAGGCGGCGGTGTCCGTGGCGGCAAATCCTTCGGCGACACCTGAACAGAAAGCCGAGGCAGGGAGAGTCCTGACCGGTATGCGCGATGTGGTATTCATCGGCAAAATGATGGAGACCGACGAAAGAATCAACGCCGGCATAATGAACTGCATAGCCGAGAGTGTGCGGGCGGCGCATAAGAAAAAAATCGGCAGGCCGTCAGCGACAAGGCGCAAAAGCCGTGAAATTGATGTTGACGGCTCACTCCGGAGATCGGAGAATACTGACAAAGACAGCGAAAAAGATGAAGAAGATTGATTACGGCTGACCGCTTTGAGCCATTCCACCCACCACACAAGCCGAAAAAAGGCGTTACCGTGGCTGGGTATGAATCCCGGCCACATTCAAACACTGATTCTTATGAAAACTGCAAAAGACAAGTTTATGATTCTGAAAGGACGTGTCGTCCTCGCCGTTCTTATGATTCTCTGCTCTGTCGAGTTTGTCAGTGCCGCCGGCAACGGTCTGTCGGGCATCAACGAGGCTACGACGATGGTGACATCGTACTTTGAGCCGGGAGTGAAACTTATCTATGCGATCGGGGCGGTCGTAGGTCTTATAGGAGGCGTGAAATGCTACTCCAAATGGTCGAGCGGAGACCCTGACACCAGCAAGACCGCCGCGTCATGGTTCGGAGCTTGCATCTTCCTTATCGTGGCCGCCACAATCCTCAAGTCATTCTTCCTCTGATGTCCGAGTATTCCATCAACAAAGGCGTGGGGCGCAGTGTGGAGTACAAGGGTCTGAAAGCGCAATATCTGTTCATATTCGCCATCGGCCTTCTGTCTCTGTTCGTCCTGTTCGTGATAATGTATGTCGCGGGTATCCCGCAATGGTTCTGTATCGGCTTCGCCGCAGTGTCTGCCTCGGTCCTTGTCTGGCTCACATTCCGGCTTAACGCCAGGTTCGGGCAATACGGACTTATGAAGCTCGGCGCCGTGAGATACCGGCCCCGCTACATAATCAACCGGTTGCGTATCACACGCCTGATAAAAACGTGTAGGAAACAACATAATAAAAAATGAGAAATACCCTGAGAGCGACGACTCTTGAATCGAAACTTCCCCTCCTTGCCGTTGAACACGGCTGCATCATCTCAAAGGACGCCGACATCACGGTGGCCTTTGAGGTGAGGCTCCCGGAACTGTTCACGGTGACGTCAGCCGAATACGAGGCCATGCACTCGGCATGGTGCAAGGCGATAAAGGTTCTGCCGCATTTTTCGGTTGTCCACAAGCAGGACATATTCATATCGGAAAATTACCGGCCGGAATTGCAAAAGGAGGGACTGAGCTTCCTTGACCGCTCTTTCGAGCGCCATTTCAACGAGCGTCCGTACCTTGACCACAGATGTTACCTGTTCCTGACCAAGACGACGAAGGAGCGGATGCGCCAGCAGAGCAATTTCTCCACCTTGTGCCGGGGACGCATAACCCCGAAGGAACTGAATCACGATATGG
>JAHZGZ010000003.1:3810-5489 GCA_019420545.1 Bacteroidales bacterium
TCAACGACACCGGATATATCGGTCTGCGCCGTCTGTCGGATGACGCGATTCTTGGCACTGAAACGACATCAGGCATCATCGAGAAATATCTTTCCCTCTCCATGTCGGATGTAACGTGTCTGGAGGATATGGACCTCTCGGCAAGGGAGATGCGCATCGGCGACAAGATGCTCTGCCTTCATACCCTTTCGGATACCGACGACCTTCCAGGCAATGTCAGCACCGACAACCGATACGAGCGTCTGTCCACCGACCGCTCCGACAGCCGCCTGTCGTTTGCCTCTCCCGTAGGATTGCTCCTGCCGTGCAACCACATATACAACCAGTATGTGCTTATCGACTGCCACGACGAGAATCTTGCCCGCTTCGAGAAGACCGCCCGCAACATGAACAGTCTTTCCAAGTACAGCCGCAGCAACGCGATCAACAAGGAATGGATAGACCGTTATCTGAACGAGGCCCATTCATACGGGCTGACAAGCGTCCGGGCGCATTTCAATGTCATGGCGTGGAGCGACGACGCGGAGGAACTGCGGCGCATCAAGAACGATGTCGGAGGTCAGCTTGCGACTATGGGGTGCATGCCACGGCACAACACCATCGACTGTCCGACGCTGTTCTGGTCTGCCATGCCGGGCAACGAGGCCGATTTCCCTGCGGAAGAATCGTTCTATACCTTCATAGAGCCGGCGGTGTGCTTCTTCACAGGCGAGACCAACTACCGTTCTTCGCTGTCGCCATTCGGGATAAAGATGGTTGACCGGCTGACCGGGAAACCGCTGCATCTCGACATTTCCGACGAGCCTATGAAGCGCGGCATAACGACAAACCGCAACAAGTTCATACTCGGCCCGTCGGGAAGCGGCAAGTCGTTCTTCACGAACCACTTAGTCCGCCAGTATTATGAACAGGGCGCCCATGTGCTGCTGATAGACACCGGAAACTCTTACGAAGGTCTGTGCAACCTTATCCACAACCGTACCCACGGTGAGGACGGCATATATTACACATACCGGGAGGACAGCCCCATATCCTTCAATCCCTTCTATACCGAGGATTATGTTTTCGATGTGGAGAAGAAGGACAGCATCAAGACGCTGCTTCTCACGCTCTGGAAGTCGGAGGACGACCGGATAACGAAGACGGAATCGGGTGAGCTTGGCTCGGCTCTGTCAATGTTCATCGACCGCATGAAGAATGACCGGGACATCGTTCCCTGTTTCAACTCGTTCTACGAGTTCATGCGCGACGAGTACCGCGAGGAAATGGCGAAACGTCCGATTCCGATACACCGTCAGGATTTCGACATCGACAATTTTCTTACCACTCTGAGGCAGTATTATCACGGAGGGCGTTTCGATTTCCTTCTCAATTCAAAGGAGAACATCGACCTTCTCAACAAGCGCTTTGTTGTCTTCGAGATTGATAATGTGAAGGATAACAAGGAATTGTTCCCGGTGGTGACGATAATCATCATGGAGGCTTTCATCAATAAGATGCGGCGCCTGAAGGGTATCCGGAAACTCCTTATATGCGAGGAGGCGTGGAAGGCGCTCTCCACCGCTAACATGGCCGAGTATATGCGCTACATGTACAAGACCGTCCGCAAATATTTCGGGGAGGCAGTGGTGGTTACACAGGAGGTTGACGACATCATATCGTCGCCGATTGTCAAGGAG
>JAHZGZ010000003.1:5499-6469 GCA_019420545.1 Bacteroidales bacterium
CCATCATCAACAACTCCGACTGCAAGATTCTTCTGGATCAACGCAAGTATATGAACCGCTTTGACCAGATCCAGTCGCTGTTAGGTCTGACCGACAAGGAGAAGGCGCAGATACTCAGCATCAATCTCGCCAACAATCCGAACCGGCTGTATAAGGAAGTCTGGATAGGACTCGGCGGAACGCAGTCTGCGGTGTATGCCACGGAGGTGAGCCGGGAGGAATATTTCTGCTATACCACCGAGGAAACGGAGAAAATCAGGGTGCTGGATACGGCACGGAGACTTGGCGGCGACATAGAAGCCGCGATAAAGCAACTCGCAAATGAATGATGTATGACGGTTTTACGGTTATTGCTTCTTATAATCACGGCTGTGATCGCCGTTGCCGCGCTCCTCCTGCGCGTGGCTCTCTACATTCTCTCTTTAGGAGTGAGGTTAATCGGAGGATGCGCCTCCAGAATTTACTGACATAAAGAATCATTACAATGAGCAAACTTAAAATTATAATTCCCGTGGTCGCGGTGCTGATGTTCCTGTGCGCCGGCAAAGCTAACGCGCAGTGGACGGTCATCGACCCCTCCAACATAGCGCAGAGCATAGTGAACAACTCCAAGTCGCTGGTTCAGGAATCGAAGACGGCGACGCACATGGTAAAGTCGTTTCAGGAAACGGTCAAGATCTATGAGCAGGGCAAGAAATATTACGATGCCCTGCGCTCGGTCAACAATCTGGTACGCGATGCCCGCAAGGTGCAGCAGACAGTCCTGATGCTCGGCGACATAAGCGAGACCTATGTGACGAATTTCCGCAAGATGCTCTCTGACCCGAATTTCACGGCTTCGGAACTGTCGGCAATCGCCTCAGGCTACACCCGCCTTCTCGAAGAAGCCAACGGCGTGTTGGGCGAACTGAAGAACGTGGTGAACATCACCACCATGTCGATGACCGACAAGGACCGCATGGATATTGTG
>JAHZGZ010000003.1:6479-14308 GCA_019420545.1 Bacteroidales bacterium
CGCTACCGCAACCTGACCTCCTATTACACGAACAAGAATATCTCCGTGTCCTATCTGCGGGCAAAGAAGAAGGCTGATACCCAGCGTGTGATAAACCTTTACGGCAAGGGGGCCGAAAGATACTGGTAATCATGCTCTGCGCGATAGATTTCTCTAATCTCCATACGATTCTGCGCTCGCTCTATGACGAGATGATGCCTCTGTGTTCCGACATGGCGGGTGTCGCGCAGGGAATCGCCGGACTCGGCGCGCTGTTCTATGTCGCCTACCGGGTATGGCAGGCCCTCGCAAGGGCTGAACCGATTGATGTGTTCCCGCTGCTGCGCCCGTTTGCAATAGGATTCTGTATCATGTTCTTCCCGACCGTGGTGCTTGGCACGATAAACTCCGTGATGTCGCCTATCGTTCAGGGAACCGCCGGTATGCTGGAGGGTCAGACCCTCGATATGCAGAAATACCGTGAGGAGAAGGACAGGCTGGAATACGAGGCGATGATGCGCGATCCATCAACTGCGTATCTTGTCGATGACGCGGAGTTTGACCGCCAGATTGACGAACTGGGCGTGACGGAGGTAGGCACGGCGGCCGGTATGTATATCGAGCGCGGTATGTATAAAGTGAAGAAGGCCATTCAGAATTTATTCCGTGAGCTTCTGGAGCTGCTCTTTCAGGCCGCCTCCCTGACTATCGACACCATAAGGACTTTCTTCCTGATAGTCCTCGCCATCCTCGGCCCGATAAGTTTTGCGATTTCGGTGTGGGACGGGTTCCAGAATACCCTTGTCCAGTGGATATGCCGATATATCCAGACATATCTTTGGCTGCCTGTGGCAGACCTGTTTTCGACGATACTCGCCAAAATACAGGTACTGATGTTGCAGAACGACATTTCGGAGCTGACGAACAACCCGAATGTCGATATTGACGGGAGCAACACCGCATATATCCTATTTATGATAATCGGAATCATCGGATATTTCACAATCCCGACGGTTGCCGGATGGATCATACAGGCCGGAGGCATGGGCAGCTACAACCGTGCGGTCAACAATACGGCTATGCAGGCAGGTTCCGCCGCCGGAAGTGTCGGCGGTGCGGTTGCCGGAAATGTGGCCGGTCGTGTCGGCAAACTATTGAAATAACATTCCAACACTGATTAAATGGAGTTCAAATCACTCAGGAACATAGAGTCGTCCTTCCGCCAGATACGTCTGTTCGGGATAGTGTTCGTGGCGATGTGCGCGGTGGTGGTCTCGGTGGCTCTGATTGCGGCATTCAATTTCGCCGAGCGGCAGCGGGAGAAGATCTATGTCCTCGACAACGGCAAGAGCCTGATGCTGGCTCTGTCGCAGGACATGAGCCAGAACCGTCCTGCCGAGGCGCGGGAACACGTGCGACGCTTCCATGAGCTGTTCTTCTCGCTCTCCCCGGACAAGTCGGCGATCGAGCATAACATCAACCGTGCGCTGATTCTATCGGACAAAAGCGCTTACAACTACTATTCGGATTATTCCGAGAAGGGTTACTACAACCGCATAATTTCGGGAAACATCAATCAGGTATGTCAGGTTGACAGCGTGGTGTGCGATTTCAACAACTACCCCTATGTGGCCCGGACTTATGCCCGCCAGATGATTATCCGCCAGAGCAACGTGACCGAGAGAAGCCTCGTGACGGTGTGCCGCCTCACTAACTCGTCGCGCTCCGACGACAATCCCAACGGGTTTATCATCGAGAATTTCAATATCCTTGAGAACAAGGACATATCAACGGTAAAACGATAACCGATGAATAAATTTCATTCAATACGCTCCGCTATATATAATAAGGTGTGGGGAAGACCGAAATCGGCGCTGGGTGCGTATCTGCGCCGCAAGTGCGACAGCATCCCTGCAAACCGCAGGCTTACACTGATAACCGTCATACTTTCCCTGTTCATCATCACGGCTTTCTTCGTGTTCGGCAACGCCTGTTACTGCATAGGGCGCGGACAGGCACTGATGGAGAGAATAGAGCCTGAACACATAGAGGGTCTGGAACTGCCCGGTTTCGACAACGGCGATACGCCGGATATAGGTCAATTAAAGAAGTCCGCTTATGAACTTTCAGGAATTGAAAACGAAAATCAATGACTGGTTTGAATCAAAATCGGCTGCCGAGAGGCAGAAAATGAAGAAATATCTGCTTGTCATTCCCGGCGCGGCGATAATCTTTCTCGGCTCGATGTGGCTTATCTTCGGCTCTTATATGTCTGATGACGGCGCGGAAAAGGGAAAGGCCAACATGGAGCTGCCCGACGGAGACAGCGACAAGTTGCAGGGCAACAAGCTCAAAGCGCTTGCCGATGCGGAAATGCAGAAGGAGAAAGCCCGACAGGACAGCATTTTGAGTGCCGCCTCCGTAAGACAGGATTCCGTATCAACGGATACAATGGCTGCATCCGAACTCTCCCCGATTGAACAGTCTGCCATGCAGTATCAGGAGGTACAGGCTTCGCTCGATGACTTCTTCGTGCCAGAAAACTCCGATGCCGTCCGCATGGCGGAAATGCAGGAGCGGATTCACGAGCTGGAGGCGCAGAACGCTATGGCGGCGCAACAGGCGGCGCAGCCGGACCAGATGGAGCTTCTTGAACGCTCTTACCAGCTTGCAGCGCAGTATATGGGCAACGGCAATGCCGTGAATCCCGCTCCGGCGCAGACGGTGGAGGAAAAGGGCAAAAGGAATGTCCAGCCGGTCGCGCAGGTAAAGAGGAATGTCGTATCGACGCTTTCATCTTCTGCCGCCGGTCGCGGTTTCAATACCTCTGTCGGGGCAAAAGCGGCAAGCCAGAAAAATACCATCGCCGCGGTCGTGGCAGGGAACCAGAGCGTTACCGACGGGCAGACTGTCAGGCTCCGGATTGTGGAACCGATGTGGATAGGAAGCCGCCTTGTTCCACGCAACACAACAGTTGTCGGTGCCGCGAGATTGCAGGGAGAGAGACTTGAGATCGCCGTGTCATCGGTGGAGTGCGAAGGCTCCGTGTATGAGGTGGAGCTGACGGTGTATGACACCGACGGACAGGAGGGAATCAATATCCCCAATTCTATGGAGTCGGACGCTCTGCACGAGATCGGTGCCAACATGGGGTCTACGATGGGCAGTTCGATAAATATCTCCACCGATGCCGGTGCGCAGATTGCCTCCGATGTGGGGCGTGGACTTATCAACGGGGTCAGCCAGTATCTGACAAAGAAGATGCGTACCGTGAAAGTCCACCTGAAATCCGGATACCGGGTAATGCTTCATCAGCCTGAAGATGTGTAACCAAAAACAGAAAACTATTATGAATTTCAAGACTATAATTCTTTCCCTTGTCGCCGTTATAGGCATGGTCTCTCCGGCGTTTGCCAGGACAAAAGCGGCCAATAGCACCGATAATAATGTGTCGTCTGACACTGAGCAGGTGACGGAACACGACATCAACGTGTACGGATCCGGCTACACCGACGGAGACAAGTTCGAGGGTCTGACGCGCAAGGTCGGTTTTGACCGTATGATTCCCCCGCACGCTCTGGAAGTGGCGTTCAACAAGACCACCCATGTCATTTTCCCTTCGGAAATAGTGTATGTCGATTTGGGCGGCGAGAATCTTGTAGCGGGTCTGGCCGACGGCGCGAAGAACGTGTTGCGTGTGAAGTCGGCTGTCAAGTCGTTCAAGTCCGAGACGAATCTCACGGTCATTACCGATGACGGATGTTTCTTCACCTTTAACGTGAAATTCGCAAAGGAGCCGCTGTTGCTCAATATCGAGATGACTGACTTTATCCACGACGGGGAGGCGGTCAACCGTCCAAACAACGCGCAGGAGATATTCTTGGAGCGTCTGGGTCAGGAGTCGCCGATGCTTGTAAAGCTGATTATGAAATCAATCTACAAGCAGGACAAGCGCGAAATCAAGCATATAGGCTCCAAGCGTTTCGGTGTGCAGTTCATTTTGAAAAGCATATACACCAACAACGGTCTTCTTTATTTCCACACTGAACTGAAGAATACATCGAATATCGCTTTCGATATTGATTACATCTCATTCAAGATAGTCGATAAGAAGGTTGTAAAACGTACTGCCATGCAGGAGCAGGTGCTGGAGCCGCTACGCGCCCAGAACTATGTGACGGTGGTCAGCGGCAAGAAATCGGAGAGAACGGTGTTTGCCCTTGAGAAATTCACTATCCCCGACGACAAGCAGCTTGTCATCGAGGTCGCGGAGAAGGAAGGGGGTCGTAATCAGTCTTTCGTGGTCGAGAACGGCGATATTGTCCGCGCAAATGTAATTGACGAGCTTTCAATTCAGTAAACATCAGATTATGAAGAAGATTCTTATAATCTTCGCTGCCATGCTCACCCTCTGCGGAGGGCGGGCAATCGCCCAGCGATGCCTCCCCGGAATGTCGGCAGTCGAAGTCCGTGCCGACATGGTAAACGGTTTCTATACCGGCAACTCACGCAACTGCGGATATGATTTCGGAGTATTCTATTCCGTTTTCAAAGGTAATGCAAACACTTGGTCTTTCGGTGGAGAATATCTCCAGACTTACAGACCCTATGGGGAGAAGGGCCGCATCCCGGTGGCGCAGTTCACGGGAGAGGTCGGGTATAACCTCCATATCGTCAGCGACTACTCTCAGACCTTCCATCTTTATGGCGGTGTGTCGGCTCTCGGCGGATATGAGACAGTCAACTGGAGTAAGCATATACTTTCCGACGGCTCTACAATAAAGAACGGTGATGCCTTCATCTATGGCGGCGCGTTGACTCTGTCGGCTGACTTTTATCTTTCGGACAGGCTGGCTCTCGGCGCCCATGTAAAGGAGCGGTTCGTGTTCGGCAACGACACCGGCCATTTCCTGACCCAGTTCGGGGTACACGTTAAACTCACAATCGAATAATCCATGCCGACAATAATAGACCTCGATATAAAAAACATTCCGCTTACGGAGTTTATGAAGGCTCTTGGACAGGAACATCCGGTAGCAGCCAACGGTAATCTGCACATTTACAATGCTCCATACGACAGTGAACACGCCGCGACTATGGTAATAAACACGGAAACAAATCTGTGGCGTGATACAGAATCAGGAGCTTATGGCGGAATATATGACCTTGCGCACGAGATTACGGGCAGTTGCAGTATGTCGGAACTGAACCGGTATATCGCCTCTGAAATGTCTGCCATCCGCAAGGTTGACATTCGTCATGAGCCGGATGCGCCGAAGCCGCAACGAAAATTCCGTATGTGAGACATGGACAAGGAATATTTCAAGAGTATATCCCTGCTTGATTTCATGCTGCATTTAGGAGCGGAGATGAAAGGGAAAGACCGCAAGGGATTCTGGTTTCTGGCTCCGTACCGCAGTGAGAGAAACGCCTCCCTGCATATCGGCTACAATAATCTGTGGTACGACTATGGTATCGGGAAAGGCGGCGACATCTTCACTCTTGCCGGAGAGATGATTGGCAGTGATGATTTTATCAGACAGGCTGAATATATCTCACAGATTATGAAAATCCCGATGCCCGACGGTTACAGACCGGAGCCAATGCCGAAAGTCAGACCGGAACCGGCATTTGAGAATATCGAGGTGGGACCGCTGTGTTCCCGGAAGTTGCTGAACTATCTCGCGGGGCGCGGAATTCCGGAGAATCTGGCCCGACAGTATTGTGCTCAAGTCGATTACCGTTTGCACGGTAGGGATTATTATGCAGTCGGCTTTGAGAATGTCGAACATGGATTTGAGCTGCGCAATCCGTTTGCCAAGCTCTCTTATCCTCCGAAGGCAATATCGCATATCATCGGCGGCAATGCAAGATGCAACGTGTTCGAGGGATTTATCGACTTTCTTTCTGCTGAGAGGCTGGGCTTCAATGACGGTGTGGATTCGGTGGTGCTTAACTCGGTTGCCAATGTCGGCAAGGCGATAACGCCTCTTTCGGATTACTCTCTTATTCTGGGCTATCTCGACAATGACGATGCAGGGCGAAACGCCTTTTCAAGACTTCGCCGGGAGTTCGGCGACAAGGTAGCTGACAAATCGGCTTTATATCCTGAACACAAGGATTTGAATGATTACTTGATGGCTGAACAGCCTAAAATCTCCAACAATTCAAAATTAAGACTCTGAATTATGAATACAATCCTCAATAAGATCGGCGCAATGCGCCTTACTTCTGCCCGGTTCTTCGGGTTCTGGATAGCTCTCTTTGCAATCGTCCTCGCGCTCACTTCTTGTTCCGACGACCTTGATGTGCAGCAGTCTTATCCTTTCACGGTGGAGGTCATGCCCTACGGCGACAAAATCAAGCAGGGGCAGACAGTGGAACTGCGTTTTGAGATAAAGCCGGAGGGCAACTATGCCAACACCCTCTACACCATCCGCTATTTCCAGTATGACGGAGAGGGAACACTTAAACTTGTTGACGGCCCGGTGCTGGTAAACAATGACCGTGTGCTTCTGGAAAGCAAGACCTTCCGGCTGACATATACAGCAAAATCTTCACAGGCTCATAAACTCCTGATTGTGATTGAAGATAACTTCAATTCGACCCCGTGGGAACAGACCTTTGAATTCAACGGCAAGGACAGCGGTGATGATGATGGTGGCAAAATCATCGGCCCGGTTGTAGGACCTGTAACACCGGTTATTCGATGAGAAAAATCCTGATATTCCTTATGGCGATAGTGGCGTTGACCGCCACATCGCCGGCTTTCGCCGCAAAGCGGAGCATAATGGAGCTTCCGCTCTTTGAACGGGCAGTTCTGATAATCAAGCATTTTGAGACGCTCCATAAGCCTCGGCACTGGCCTTACGTTGGATATGGCCACCAAGTCCAGCCGGGAGAGCCATACCGCCGTGGCGTGCAGCTCACCGAAAGACAGGCTGACGCTCTCCTTCGCAAAGACCTACGCAAGTTCTGCGCCATGTATTCAAAATACGGTAAGGATTCCGTGCTTCTCGGCGCACTTGCATACAACTGCGGTCCCGGTGTCGTCAACAAATCCAGCGTCCTCAAAAAGCTGAAATCCGGCAATCGCGACATCTTCAAGTCCTACACCTCCCACTGCCGTTACAGAGGCAAATGGCATAAAGGTCTCTACACCCGCCGCTGCTTGGAAATCGCCGCCCTTTTCATCCCTTAGTTACATACGCCCGATATTGCATACCAATGGCAGTATCGGGCGTATCGTATTTTGATGTATGTCTTAGCCTTATACTTTAACCATTACAATCGATTGATAAAATTGTAGGGGAATTAACAATCTCCTTATGAAACAGCACGTTTTATGGCTATGACTGCGTTTACCTCGCAAAAAATTAGTAACTTTGCAGGGGCTATTTTTGTCTCAGTTAATTCATAAGCAATGAAAAAATGGATTGCCATTATAATTATAATCATTCTTGGCACGAGCGCATCTTATGCCGGGGTTAGGCGTGCGCTTTTGATTGGCATATCAGATTATCCCATACATCGTGCTCCAGAACTCACTTGGAATCCAATACATGGTGCCAATGATGTGGAACTTATGAAGGAGACCTTGCGTAAACAAGGCTTTTCTATCACAACGATAAAAAATTCTGCTGCTACCGCAAAAAAAATCCGCTTAGCATTCAATAAACTTATAAGCGACTGTCGCGCCGGAGATATGGTATATATCCATTTTTCAGGCCATGGTCAAGCCTATGAAGATCTTTCAGGTGATGAGGCGGATGGCTGGGATGAAGCTATAGTTCCCTATGACGCCATGCTTCAATATAAGAATGGGGTATACGATGGGTGCAATCACATAC
>JAHZGZ010000030.1:0-1397 GCA_019420545.1 Bacteroidales bacterium
CCTTGCACAGGCCCTGAGGGTCGATTGCGGGCTGTGAGCCGTTATGGTAGCTTTTGCCTATTTTTGAGTGGGCATGCTGCGCCACACTTACCGATATCTGCTCTATTTTCTGACCGTCGTTTTCTCCGCGTGTCCATCCCGGTGCCTGTGGGTAGAATTCCAGCCACGACCATTCGTCGGGATTCCGGCCTTCCATCCACGCCCATGAGTTGCGGAAGGTGAAGAAGTCGAGTATCTCGTCGGAAACATTACCTGCCAGCTCATTCCTGTCGGCGAGTATCAGGGGCTTCCCGTCGTAGTAGAACCAGTGGCGCGTATCCTTGTCCTTATAGAATACCGAATATATTTTCTCGATCGTTTGGGCTGCCCGCGAGTGGAGGGTGAACGCGATTTTAGGGGTTTTCATGCCGAGGGCCTCGCGCCGGTTGAGTTCGGCAAACAGTTTGGTTACCTGATAGGGATAGTAGTAGCCGTTGGTCATGTCCACAAACAGGAAATCTATCCCCGCATCGCAGAGCATCTGCATGTGGCGCGCCATCACGTAAGAGTCGCCGGCCTGGTAGTATCCGAGCCAAGGCTTGCTACCCCAGTGGAAAGAGTTTGCCGGCCCCCAGTCGGGATTGTCGGGATTTTCTTTCAGAAGTTCGGTCACATCTTTGCCGCATTCGTTGTGGTAGCCGTGCCAGATGTAATAAAACATTCCCACGCACGCTTCCTCGTCGGGTTCATGACGGTCGACGCCGTTGTCGGCGGTGGCTACCGTGCGGCCGAGTTCGTCCACGGCTACCCAGGTATCGGGATAGGTGTCCCATTGGGTTTGGGTCGATGCTGTTGATGTCAGTACAGATGTAGATGCCAGTGTGGCGGCTGTTATTAGGAATATATTAAGTTTCACGATTATTATTGGATTGGCTGTTTCAGAGTGGATGTCATACAAGTTCTTATACGAGTTGTATGTAACAAATATAATCGCTCATACTGAAGTGTACAATATTACTATATACCGATCGGAAAATAACAAATATATTCCCTCGAAAAATTTGCAAATTTTATGATTTGGTGGTGCTTTCTCGCATATTGATCTGATATATACTCTTTTACAGATATGGCTTTGTCTGTTTGTGCGATATGGTGGCTTTGTTTTAATTTGAAATTGTTAAAATCATAAAACTTATAAACTATAAGTGGGATAGTAATGTTAGATATTCAGACGTCTGAAACAATACATCTGTATAAATCGTAGTATCTATTATACTTATAAATTCTAACTAAATCCTAACCCAATGGCAACGACCAAACATCAGCCCATCGTTCAAGAGCTTCTCGACATGATTGCTACTAACGGTTGGCAAGACAAATTTCAGCAGGCTTTTGATAAAGCCAAATCCTATAACGCA
>JAHZGZ010000030.1:1407-3159 GCA_019420545.1 Bacteroidales bacterium
ATGGACGACCTGAATTCGCTTGAGGACTATTATAACTGGCTCGACGCCCAGCTTACCTGGGTACCTGTAGAGAATCAGCCCGGTAAAATCGTCTACAAGCACGTGTGTCTGTTCTACTTCATCCTCGATCAGGAGCCGGTAAAGAGCCTTCAGAACGCAGTTATGCCTCATGATCCGGCTGAACCCCTTACTCCTCTGTCGCTCTGGATGCGCAAATTCATCCAGGAACTCGGAAAATGGATGGATCAGCCCGAATCGCTTACTCCTGAGGCTGTGCAGTCGTATTACGACTCGCCTGCCTACAACATGGATTCTTACATTCAGCCTCACGGCGGATGGAAGACATTCAACGAGTTCTTTGCCCGTCATTTCAAGCCGGGCACACACCCTATCGCTGCTATCGACGACAGCCGTATAATCACTTCTCCGGCCGACTCCACTTTCGGTGGACAGTGGGAGGTAAGTGAGAATTCGGAGGTGGATATCAAGGGTATCCGCTGGAAAATCGACGAACTTCTTGCCGACAGCCCTTACAAGGATCGTTTCAAAGGCGGTCACTGGATGCATGCCTTCCTGAATACTACCGATTATCACCGCCAGCATGCTCCTGTGGCAGGTCGTGTGCTTGAGTCGCGCTTCATCGAGGGCACTGTTTATCTTCAGGTCGTTGCCGATCAGGATGAAGCTATCCCCGACGGACGTAACCATGTAAAGATGATCCGTCATCTTGACGCTCCCGACAGCCCCGGTTACGAGTTCATGCAGTGCCGCGGCCTTATCGTTATCGACAGCCCTATCGGTCTTGTAGCCGTATTGCCGATGGGCATGGCTCAGGTATCTTCGGTCGTAATGACTGCCGAGGTGGGCAAGGTGCTCCACAAGGGTGAAGAAATTTCTTACTTCCAGTTTGGCGGATCCGATATCGTAATGGTATTCGAGGCATCAAGCAACGTAAGCTTCACCGCACAGCCCGGTATCCACTACAAAGTCGGCACCAAGCTCGCCGAGGCATATCCGGTTGTTTATCCTGCCCGTTAACCCTCAGCATCGGCAAGGAAACTTTTCCCTGTAACGAAATTTTAATTCCCGGGGGCCGAAACCGCTTTAATCCGGTGTCGGCCCCTTCTGTTTTTAACAAGATTTTATTTAACCGTTATGGCTTCCGATAATAATAAATCCATGTCTCAGGCCGCATCCCCTTCTTCAGGAGTGCATGAGACGACTCCCATGAATCATCCAAAAGGCGGAGCCAGGCAGATTTCAATGATGGCGATGGCCATCATGATCGTGACCACCATCGTAAGTATGCGTGGACTCGCCTCTCAGGCCGAATTCGGTTTTACCTCTATTTTCTACTATGTGCTGGCCGCACTGGTATTCCTCGTTCCTTATGCGCTGGTATGTGCCGAACTTGCGTCTACCTATACCCGCTCCGGCGGTGTGTTCCGCTGGGTATCGGAGGCATTCGGTACGCGTATGGGATGGCTCAGCATGTATCTTGACTGGCAGATGGTGGTGATATGGTTCCCGGCTGTGCTGATGTTCGGCGCCGTATCTCTTGCCTACATTTTCTGGCCCGAAGCGTTTGATGCGCGTCTGGCAGGCAACCGTATCTATACTCTGATTATTGTGCTCGGCGTGTATTGGGTATGTACATTCAATACCTTCCGGGGAATGAAATATGCCAATAAGCTGAGTACCCTCGGCGGTCTGTGCGGTACTATCATCCCCGCCGCCGTGCTGATAATAATG
>JAHZGZ010000030.1:3169-5535 GCA_019420545.1 Bacteroidales bacterium
GGTCTCCTTGGCGGTGCGGGCGCGCGACAGGTCGTCGACCCGCACTTTTGCTTGGCAAGACGGTATATCTGACCGTCTACAAGCCTTTCTGGCCCGATTTTTCTCATTTCAGCACAATTGTACTGGCAGCCAGCATATTCCTGTTCTTCGCCGGTATGGAGATTCAGGCCGTGCAGGTTCCGGGGATGAAGAATCCATCTAAAGATTTCCCTAAATCGGTGCTGGTGGCAACACTCGTTATCCTCGTTATCTTTATTCTCGGTACGCTCGCCATTGGCGTAGTGATTCCCGAAAGCAAGATCAATCTGCTGCAGAGCCTTCTTGTGGCCTACAACGACCTATGGGCCTCGATCGGCGCTCCGTGGCTGGGTAATGTGATGGCAGTGCTCATTACGTTTGGCGTGCTTGGTCAGGTCAGTGTGGTTATCGCTGGGCCGTCAACCGGTATTCTGGCAGTAGGAAAGGCCGGCTTCCTTCCTCGTTCGCTCCAGCATACCAACAAGAACGGTATCCAGACAACGATTCTTTACGTGCAGGCTGCGATCGTATCTCTTCTGTCGCTTGTACTGGTGCTTCTCCCTTCGGTGGAATCGGCTTATCAGATTCTTAGCCAGATGTCGACGATCATCTATCTTATCATGGTAGTGATAATCTACACGGCTTTCGTGCGGTTGCGCCATACTGCTCCCAACAAGACCCGCGGATTCCGTGTGCCGGGCGGGAAGTTCGGCATGTGGCTTGTGACGATTGTAGGTGTGGCCGGTGCCGTACTCGCCGGTGTGCTCAGTTTCGTTCCGCCGTCGCAGATCAAGACCGGCAGCCCGGCAGTCTACGTAGGCGTGCTTATAGTAGGAGTCGCGGTATTTATCGCATTGCCGCTTATAATTTACGCCAAACGTAAGAAAACATGGCGTGATGCCGGTGCCTCGTTCTATCCGTTCGACTGGCAGATCGAAGGCCGTACCCCCGATCAGGTATCGAAATGGCCGGCCGGTTATCAGCCTACAGAGGCTCAGGTACAGGCTGCCATTAACAAGGAAAACGACGATAAATAATCAGCGCTATGAAGAGAATACCCACAGGGAAAGGATACATCACATTGCCTGCGTTGCTGGCGATATGGTCGGTATCGCTGGTGGTCAACCTTCCGGGGCTGGCCGTAAGCCCTATGCTCGGTAATCTCGACAAGATATTCCCGAAAGCGTCCGACCTCGAGATTCAGTTGCTGACAGTGCTTCCCAACCTGCTAATCATTCCGTTCGTGCTGTTTTCGGGAAAGCTGTCGGAGTCGAAGGATAAGGTGAGGATCGTGGTTATCGGGTTGGCCATATATCTGGCAGCCGGGCTGCTATATTTTGTGGCCGACTCGATGATCGCCTTGATTGCCATAAGCTGCCTGCTTGGTTGCGGCTGCGGTCTGGTGATACCTCTTGCGGCAGGACTGATTGCCGATACTTTCGTAGGGAAGTACCGTATGCAGCAGCTCGGTATCAAGAGCGGTATCTCGAATGTGGCCCTCGTGCTCGCCACTTTTGTGGTAGGCTGGCTTAACAGGGGCAACTGGCATACGCCTTTTCTCGTATATCTCATTCCTGCGATTCCGCTCGCTCTGATGATTTTTGTGAAAAACAAGAATCCGCAGGCTTCGGTAAAACTTAACACACCCTCTCCGGGAGCGGCTTCGACTGCGGCTACGGCCGTGGCGGCATCTCCCGCACCGGGAGAGAAGATTCGCGGAGGCTTCATCGTGGGGCGTATAGCGGGACTCGTAGGGATATATGCTTTCACAACCTATGCTGTGACGATTATATCTTACTATCTGCCTTTCCTTATACAGGCTGATAATCTGAGCAGTGATATAACCGGCACTGTCACGGCACTGTTCTATCTGGCCGTGTTCCTGCCTGGATTCTGCCTCCCTTATATCATTAAGCTCTTCAAGCAGCGTACGTCGCTTGCCGCCACGGTATCCATCGCGGCAGGACTGTTGCTGATGGCGGTAGCCCGCGAGCACGGACTTCTCTATCTATCGGCTCTGTTGATGGGATTCGGCTACGGCGTGTTCCAGCCTATCATCTACGATAAGGCCACATATACCGTAACCGACGGACACAAGTCAACCCTGGCGCTCGCTATCGTGCTGTCGGTAAACTATATCGCCATTACGGTAACCCCTTTCATCGTCGACATGTTCCGCCATATGTTCGGCACGTCGAGCAATCACTTCCCGTTCTTCCTGAACTTTGTGTTCACCGTCATCTTCGGCATAGTGGTTATTCTTCGCCGCAACTCCTTTACTTTCCGCATGAGCGATGAATATGTATAGCTAAACAAAGCCTTTGCAAGCCAAGTTATTGTAAAATAAA
>JAHZGZ010000300.1 GCA_019420545.1 Bacteroidales bacterium
GAATCCCGAGGTGATGTAATCGTCGGAAGTGGTCTCGCGCCGCCATCCGGCCTTGAGGTCGAACGATACCTTGTGAGCTGCATCTTCCTGGCCGCTCTTGGTGGTGACGAGCACTACGCCGGCCGAAGCCTTGGCGCCGTAGACGGCTGCCGCGGAGGCATCCTTGAGGATCGACACGCTCTCGATATCGTTGGCGTTGATACGGGTGAGGTTCATCTCAACGCCGTCGACGAGCACGAGGGGCGAACCGCCGTTGATCGACGTGACACCGCGTATGTTGATCGATGCGCCGGCGTCGGGACCGCCCGAACCCATCTTGAGGTTGAGCGAGGGATCGGCGCCCTGCAGGGCGGTGGCGGCGTTGCCGGTGGGTCGGCCGTTTACATCCTTGGCCTTTACCACGGTGACGGCACCGGTGAGGTTGATTTTCTTTTGCTGGCCGTAACCTACCACCACTACCTCGTCGAGGGCTGTGGCGCCTTCGCGCAGCACGACATCGTATTTTCCGTCGCGGGATGCGGTAAGATTCTTTGGCTCGTAACCGATATAGGTCACCTCGACTGTGGCGCCTTTTTTCACACCCTTGAGGGTGAATCGGCCGTCGATGTCGGTCGCTACTGCCTGGTTGGAGCCTTTGACCCTGACGGTGGCCCCGATGAGGGGTTCGTCGGACGCGTCGGTGACGACACCGCTGATGTCAACGGTCGGTACGGACGAGTCGTGGCTGGTCATGAGCTCCTCGAGACTGACCGGCTGTGATTCGAGATATACTACCACGGCGTTGCCGTGCTCGATTCTGTATTTGAGATTGCTCCCTTCGAAGAGTTTGTCGAGAGCGGCTTTGTCGGATGCGTCTTTTACTGAAAGAGTCACGGGCTTGTTTAGTCCCGGCAGATTTGACTTGTAGAGGAAGTGCAGATCCGATACCTTCTCGATCTCTTTCATGGCGTTTTTCAGCGGTATGGCCGAGAACGACACGGTGATATCGGCCCATAGGGATGTGCCGACCATCGCAGCGGTCAGAGCCAGCGCCGAGCGCCGGATGTTTTGTGTATTCGTGAGATGCATGATTGGTTTTTGGGATTGTTTGTGTGTGGAATCAGACTGTTGGGCAGATTATCTGACGGGATTACTCTACCACTGTGATTGTGCGGGCGATTTCTACCTTACGCCAGTCCCAGTGGGGATATTCGAGCCGGCCGAAGAAGTAGATATTCACACTTCCCGGTGTGGTAAGGGTGATCGGCGAGGATGTACAGGTGTTGTCGTCGCTGAAGTCCTGGAAGTCGGCCTTCATCTCCGAGTCGGCAAACCACCACGACGCATACCACCAGTAGGAGGCGTCGCGCAGATCGCCTGTCCCCGGCGAAGTGCGGGTGATCGAGCATGTCACCACGTCTCCGACATGATAGACATCCTGCTCCGGTGTGATCACGATCCGGCTGAATGCAGGCTCCGACGCGTTGTCGTCATCGTCGCCGCAGGCCGTTGTGCCGAGACACAGGAATAGTGACATCAACAATTTAAGGTACTTGCTTTTTAACATGTTGATTGGTTTATAGGTTAGTTAATTGATTGTCGTAGGGTAAGAAGTAAGGAGTGAGAGAGTGGGGCAATAGCCCCTTGGGTTACGGCTCGCGGTAGAAACATATGGTGGAGTCCGACTCCATTATATATTTGGTGTCGGAAGCGGAGGCGATGATATTGAGTGTCTCGTCGAGCGACTTGCGGCCTATGCTTCCTGTAAGGCGCACTTTGCGCAGCGAAGGTGTAAGCAGACTGATCTCGACTCCGTAGCGGCGCGATACGGCGTGGAGCACATCCTCGAAACAGTCATCGTTGAAGCGGTCGGTGCCTGCTGTCCAGTCGGTATAGTCGGAGGCGTCGACTTTGGTCGACTCCAGGCTGTGGGTATTTTTGTCGAAGTTGACTTTCGTTCCCGGCTTCATTGTGATGGCCTGATGGGGGGTACTGGCTATTATGGCACCGTCGCTCAGCACTACGGTGACGTTGCGCTCATCGGAGTAGCCTTTGACGTTGAACGATGTGCCGAGGCACTGTATGCGCAGCCCGTCGCAGGTTACGATGAACGGATGTTCGGGGTCGGACTCAATGTCGAAAGCGGCCTCGCCGCTGAGTTCGAGCGAACGTTCGCGGCGGTTGTTGTCGTAATAGTATTTTATCTTGGACAGATGGTTGAGCGTGAGAGTTGAGCCGTCGGGCAGGGTGACGTGTGAGCGTTCGCCGGCATTGGTGCATACCGTCACGGGCTGCTCGGTGATGCCTGCGCTGTGATCGTATATGAGAATCGCGCTCAGCAGGGTTATTACGATAATCGAAGCGGCCATGCTCCATCGCCATATGCGCAGACGGCGGCGCAATATGCCATCGTCGTCGGGGTGTCCGGCCGCGGTGATACCGGGTGCGTCGTCGGTCGTGGCATAAAGGTCGACCAAACGGGCGTTGAACCGTTCGCGCAAGTCGGGATCAAGTACCGGAGAGGTGTTTTCCATACGTTCGGCGAGCCAGCCGTTGAGCTGCTCGTCTTCCTCGATCCATGTGTCGATGCGTGCCCGCTCGTACAGTGAGGCTTCGTTGTTGAGATATTTCTCGACGAGTTGTCGTATGTTGTCTTTTTCTTCCATTGAAAATTGGTCGCTTTGTTATATACAGATTCCGGTACCGGCTATTGCCGCGAACACAGTGCTTATGATGCCGTAGCGGCGGCGCAGTTCCTCGCGCATGAACTTGAGGGCGAGAGTAAGGTGGGTCTCGACGGTGCTTACCGAGATGCCCAGCTCGATGGCGATCTGCTTTGTATTCATATATTGTAACCGGCTCATGCGGAATACTTTCTGTCTCATCGGGGGGAGCTCGTCGACCAGTTTCGCTACATATTCGTTGAGGAACGCTGAGTCGATGGTGTCCTGCGTGGCATAGTCCTCGTTGGGTATCTCGCGCAGGTAGTTGAGATATATGTACTCGATGGTCTCATGCTTGAGGTAGTTGAGCATGGTGTTGCGCGCGATCGAGAACAGATAGCTTTTCAGGCTCTCGGAGTCTTCTATGTTTTCGAACTTTTCCCAGAGTTTCAGGAATACAATCTGAGTGATCTCTTCGGCCATGTATGTATTGCCGTGGGATATCTTCAATATGAAATTGTAGATACGCCCGCAATACAGGCTGTGGATGCGCTCGAATTGCACATGCTTCTGGTGTAGGTCGTTATGGCGATGTCCCATAAGAATAGTGTTTTGTAGGCAGAAATAAGGCTTGAGGTTAGCTTATCTATGTGGGTCCTTGCTTGCCGTTCTTTTTCGGCCTGCTGTTAGGTTTTACAGTTAAAGATAGGGTACTCCACTAATTACCCCCCCCCAATTTTAACTAAATTTAACAGAATGAGGCTGTATAAATGTTATTTCCGGCTGAACGGGACTATAGTCGGTAAGTGATCTTTTCGTTAATTTTGAGGCACTGATAAAACTCCAGTTAATAATAACTCCACTTTATAAATAACTCCACTTGATATGATAATAGAAGAGATGCTGCGCCACAACGCGCAGTTTATCGCCGAGGATGGCGCACGGCGTTTCGCCACTTCGAAATATCCCGACAAGGGGATAGCAATAGTAACATGCATGGACACGCGCCTGGTCGACCTGCTGCCGGCGGCGCTGGGCATACGTGGCGGAGACGTGAAGATGATAAAGAACGCCGGCGGCACTATCACCAATCCGTTCGACTCCACGATGCGCTCGCTGCTTGTGGCCGTGTATGAGCTTGGAGTGACGGAGATAATGGTGATCGCGCACACCGACTGCGGCGTGCAGGGGATGAACCCGCATCATATGCTCGACGCGATGCGCTCGCGCGGCGTCGACGACGAGCATATCTCGCTCATGAAGCATTGCGGCATCGACCTTGAGGCGTGGCTCCACGGGTTTGACGACACGGAGCTTGCCGTGCGCGAGACAGTTGACCTTATACGCAATCATCCTCTGATGGCCCCCGACGTAACGGTAGGCGGCTACATAATCAATACCGATACCGGCGCCCTTACCCCCATATGCCGCGCCGAAGCCTACGGCCGATGATCAGGCGATAAATAAGCATCACCCCCGACGTCCGGTTCCGGACATCGGGGGTGATTCGTGATAATGAGGTATTCGACAGATGATTATAAGACGATTACCTTCTTGCCGTTGATGATGTATATGCCTTTGGTGGCTTTTGCCACGCGGCGGCCATTGAGGTCGTAGATTACTGTCGGGGTATCTTGGACGGTTGTGTTGATTTCGATTATGCCGGTTGTTGTTCCGTCGATATTTACCGCCATTTTTTTAGCTGCCTGAGCGTTGCTGACGAAGTATGCGCGGAAGCCGGAAATGGATGCGCCGCCATCGGAGGGGATGAACGCCTCGCCGTCAGATATCAGCGCATTGTCGGCGTTGACGGCTGTGGATACATGGGTGCCGGTGAAGGTGAATCCATCGGCAGACACATCCTGTACCTCAGGCTTTATCAGGTCGACGGTGAGTGTCACGGCATCGGAGTTTTCGGCCTGTGCTGACGCAGAGGGGGTGGTGACGATGAATGGCACATTGGCCTGAATAGCCTCTACTACATGCTCAAACATGAGTTCTGTGTCGGACGCGCCGGTAAACCGGGCGATTTCCGTACCCGTTCCGAATATGGCTGTAATAGCATCATTATCCAGAGCGAAAGGCAGGATGTATGCATTCATGCCGGCTTCGACAGTGAGATTGAGGGTTACATCGGCCCGGGGCTGATTTTTAGGAGCGGCGAATACGGTATGCTTCTCGTCGAGTGCTACCTGGAAGAATGGCAGATAGGCCATTACAGTGTTGCCGTTGGCCCACTTTGCCTTAGCCTGGTCGTAGAGATTTTCAGGGAATATCAGAGAGGTCTTGCTTTTGTCAATACCGTCGGCCCAAAGTGGACGGGGACTTGAGGGAACACAGTTGAAGGTGATACTCTCGAGATTGGTCTGATTGCTGAAAATCATCGTACATAGATCTTGCAGATTGGTGCTCTCGAATACAACGTTGCGGAGTTTGCCGTTGTTGGCACTGAAAGCAGCGTCGCGTATGGTCTTGAGGGATGCGGGTAATACAAGCTGTTCAATAGCGGCACAGCCGTTGAATGCATTATCGCAGATATCGTAGACTTTTGAGCCTTTGGCGAATGTGAGCGACGACATATCCGTGTTACCCTGAAATGCGTTGAAGCCGATAATCTCTACTCCTGCCGGGATTACCACAGATGAAATGTTGTTTTTCATGAATGGTCCGTTGTTGTTTTCGCGGTTGGAAGGAGTTGTGCCGATTATGGTGAGTTCGGAGTTGTCGGGGATAGAGAGTGACCTGATGTTGCATTCATAGAATGCGCCGTTCTGGATGATCTTGACAGAGGCAGGAATCATGAGGTTGCCGATACCGGCCGACTGCTTGAAGGCATTGTAGGGAATTTCATTGTCGGGGAATGTGACACCGCTAAGGTCGAGCACGTTGACCTTTCCGCCTTTCAGATAGGTCTGAAGTGTTGCTATATCTTCATCGTCAAAGTCCATCTGTATGACCAACTGGTCGTTGGCGCCGTCGAGGGATTTTAGCTCCTCTTTTGTAGTGACGACTACGACTTCGGTATAGTCGGGTTCGGCCGGAGAACCGAAAAGTATATTGTCGATATTGATTGAGCCGGGAGCGTCGGATGTGATGACGAAGTTGATGTCGGATACGGAAGTAAGGATGTTTGCGGCGTTGCCGGCTCTTTTGCCGGTCTCGTCATAAAGTACGGCAAGGGAAATCTCTACGTTGCGGAAGTCCTGCGAGGGAAGGATGTCGGTGGCGTCGGTGGTGTAGACTTTGCCGCCGGGAGTGGTTACAGAGAATGCAATTGACTTGGCGGCATTGTCGTTGTTGCGGACAGCCACGCTGATCTTACCGAATGTGTTGAGCTGGGGCACTAGGGTGAGGTAGGGGTAGCCGTTGTCTGCGAGGAAGCGCGGCCCTATTGTCGATTTGGCAGTATGAGCTACCTTTATGGATGCGATACCGGCGGCTTTTGTCGTCTTGTCGAGTTCGAAGCGGGTATCGGCATCGGATTTCCATGCGGTATGGTAGTCGGAGAGGTAGTCGTAGATGCTATTCTGGGGGTCGTCGTTTTTAATGAATGTCCAGAAAGTCTCGGAGTCGGCATATGTCCAGTCCTGAGGATTGAAGTGGGTTACGTCGGCCGAGCGGTCGGAGCGGAAAGGAAGCGCGGTCACTTCGATTGAGTTCATGAGATTGCAGAAATAGTTGAAGGTGTTGAACGCATATGTCACCTCTACGGGGGAAGATACCATATCGTTCCATACCTCTACCTCGTCGGCCGAGACGATGCGGGCGTTGGCGTTGGTGTAGATGCCATTGGCTCCGGCAATGGTGAAGCCGCGCACTTCTTCATTTCCGTCCTTTGTGCGCAGTCCGTCGCCTACATGGGCAAATTTCACGAATATGTGACCATTATCATCAACGCGCTTTTCAATATAATAAGGTGCGGTATATTCAGCTCCTTTGTTGTAGACCAGATTGTAGAGTTCGGTGAAGAAACGGTGGCCGACATCCTTTTTGTTGGTGGGATGTATGGGGGAGTTGCCGGTATAGCTTTGGTCGGTGTCATAGGTGGGGAGTATGCCCATTGAGCTGCGGTTGGCCTCCGACATGTTCCATCCGTCGAACATACCCTCGTCGAGACTGGCAAGTGCCTGAGGTTTGGTGAAGTTATATGCCCAACGGCCTACCTGGCAGAATACGAATGGCATTTCTCCGGCATTGAAGTTGAAGGCTTTTTCCCAGCCTTTCTTGAGTACATCGAGTTGCTCGCCATAGAGATTGCCTCGGTCAGCGTTGGAGCACCCCTGATACCAGATGGCGCCTTTGACGTTCATGCCGGCCATCGGACCGACTTTTTGGTTGTAGAGGACTGAGAGACCGGTATGCGATGTCACAGTCTGATCGACCGACTGATACAGGTTGCGGGCTTTCATCTTTTCGACGAGTTCAGGATGGGCTTCGACTTCTTCGCGAGGCATCCAGGCTTCGATAATCGAGCCTCCTACGGGGGTGATGAGGTAACCTACGGGATATCCGAGTTGCTCCTGGAGCTCGCTCATGCAGTAGTATGCCACGGCCGACGAGAGGCCTACCTGCTGGGGAACATCTCCGGCTCCCCAATAGGCTCCGGGAATGTCGGATACGGGTGTCATGGGCTGCACTTCCTTGTCGTTGGCCCAAGGTGAGCGTCCCATGATGAGAAAGCGTATACTATTGTTGTGTGCGGCGGCTTTGTCGGCAGCAGCATTCTGTGTGCCGTTGACAGTGAGTTCCATATTACTTTGGCCGCCTGCGATAAAGAGGTCGCCAATGAGGATATCGCTTATTTCAACCACAGACTCACCGTCTTCCTTGATAGAGACTGCATATTTGTCGTAGGATGCGTTACGGGCGGTGAATGCCGAGTGCCAGGTACTGTCGGAGGCGATGGTGGTATTGATAGTTTCTTCTACTGTTCCGTTCTTGGAGAGCTCAAGGGTGATGTTTTTGCCTGGCACGCCCTTGCCCCAGATATTCATCGGCTTCTGCTGCTGAAACAGCATGCCGTCGGAGAAAAATGCGGGGACAGTGGTTGAGAGCGTGCGGTCGACGATGCGTATACTATTTATGGTGAATGTGACTTTTCCCTCCCATGGAGTCTCTACGTTAGGTGCGTCAAGTCGGTTGGGAATACAGTATATACGCATGAAATTAAGACGAGAGGGATCAAACGTGCCTCCGGTGCTTCCGGCCGAACGAAATGCCCACAGATACTTGTGGCGCCCGGGCTTGTAGTTGTTGTCGAATGTGAATGTGAGTTCCTCGACATCGTTTTTTCCTCCGGAGCAAAGCTCAATCTGGGCTTGCTGGCCGTTGAGGCACTGTGCGTCGCCGTAGAGCTTCTCCTCGATTGTGACGTCCATCTCAAGATAGAGCTGGTTGAAATCGTGGTTTGAAAGATCAAACGGAGTATCCCAGGCTTTCTGTGCCCGTATCTGGTGGTGTCTGGAACCATTGCCTACAGGATAGTCGAAGTTGATAAAGAATTCCTGCTGTCCCTCCATTCCGTCGAGAACACATACTTCATAATTCGTGTCATAGGCTCGGGCCGCTACCGATGTGACTGTAGCAAGCAGAAATAACCATAGCTTTTTGTGAAATTTCATGATAGTGAATGATTGATGTATTTATAATCGTTTCTATTATTTTGCAAAGTAAACAAATTTCAAGCAGATTGCCAAGTTGCAATCGTAATTTAACGCGAGTCCGGGATAAGAATTATAGATTTTACTCTATCATTATTCTGAATTCGCGTTATTAACGTGGGGTATTACGATTTTAGGCATTCTGAGATTTTAAATGGATTGGGCGGGAGGAGCTGTGGGTGTGAGGAGCGGTTTCTGCTCAGGGGCTAGACTTGTTCCAGGAGCTGGTTGCGAGCGAGGAGACATGCGCCGATGACGCCGGCTTTCTCGCCGAGCTTTGAGCAGACGATGCGTGAGTCGCGGTTGACCAGGCTGAGTGAGTATTTTCTTACGGCCTGACGCACGGGCTGAAGCAGATATTCCTGTGCGCCGGCGATAATGCCGCCGATCACTACCAGCTCGGGGTTGAAGATGTTGATAAGCGCGGCCACCTGTTTGCCGAGTTTGTGACCGATGCTTTCTACCAGCTCGATGCAGAGGGAGTCGTCGGAGTTTACGGCGTCGACGATCTCGCTCACGCTTACGCTGTCGGGATCTTCGGTCATGCGCTGCGACAGGATCGACGACTTTCCGGCGTGTATCTCGCGCAGCACATCGCGGTGAAGCGCCATGCCCGACACTTCTGTCTCCAGGCACCCTTTCTTGCCGCAGTGGCACATCTCCTCGTTGTCGAAGGCGTTGACATGGCCCAGTTCGCCTGCGAAACCCGATTTGCCGCCATAGACCACGCCGTTGATTACGATACCCAGCCCCAGGCCCCAGCTGAGGTTGATGTAGAGTATGTCTTTCTCGCCGTTGATGCATCCGCGCATCAGTTCGCCATAGGTCATGGCGCGGGTGTCGTTGTCGACATTTACCGGTATGCCTATGCGGTCCGACATCATCTCGCTTACGGGCGTCTCCGAAAAGTTGAAGCTGCTGAAGCTGTAGCCTGACGAGGGGTTTACGCGCCCGGATATGGCTATGCATGCGTTGAGCACATTCTGTCGCGGTATCTCGCAGCCGTCGATAAACTCGTTGATGAGCGAGCATATCTCGTCGAGCATATGGTGGGGTTCTGCTTCGGAATTGTAGGGGATATGGAACTCGCGTGCGATTATCTCGCCGATGAAATTGGCCATGGCTATGTTGATATGCTGTCGCTTGATCTCCACCCCGAGGAAATATCCCGAGGCGGGGGCGAGGCCATAGACACTCGGGCGACGGCCACCCTTGGAGTCGATTTTGCCATGGTAGTTGATGAACCCTTCGTCGCACATCTCGTTGACGATACGGGTCACGGTAGGTATGCTCAGATTGAGTTCTTTCGACAATTCGGGGATTGTCGAAGTAACGTTGTTGATATAGTATTTGATAATAGCTTTTTTGACAAGGGCGTTTTTGCTCCCTTTCTCAAGCTCTGACATGAAAGGCGAAGTCATTTTGCAGAGGATTAAGTTGAATTCAGCGGCTATGTATCAGAGGCGAAAATAAAGTGTTTTTTTAGGGGGAATCAGCGTAAGCGCCGATTGTTTTCACAAATATAATGAATATATTTCAAATATTTCAATTATCGCACGAGATTTATTTCATTTTGAATTTGGATGCAATGATTGTCAAAGATGACATCTTCGAATGCGGTAAGCACTTCATTAAACTGAAAAAGTGATAATCAATTGATGTAAGTAATTGATTATCACTGTCTACACTGGTGAGCCACAACGGGGGCTCGAACCCCGGACCTTTTCGTTACGAATGAAATGCTCTACCGACTGAGCTATTGTGGCATGAACGGTTGCGACGGGCGCGCCGTTTACGGGTGCAAAGGTAAATAAAATCTTTCAGAGTATTGCAAGCGCGTGGCAACTTTTGGCGCTACATGGGTTAAAAAACTTCACAATGTTTCAAAAAAGCGTAGGGTGATGCGTGGCTGAATGTTTCTGTCAGTCCATGCATCACCCTCGATGGTGTTGTAAAACTTTCTCATTCTGCAACACCTTCGTTCTCCGATTTGTCAGTTGCTGAGCTTGTTGGCGAGGTTTTCGGCGCCTGCTGCCCCCTTGTGGAGCATGTCGGCGGCGAAGCCTTTGGCTTTGTCGAGCAGATCGGCGCCTTTTTCTTTAGCGTCGTCAAGTTTGTCGGCGGCGGTATCCTTTATGTCGGCGAACTTATCAGCTGCTGCGTCGCGGATATCGTTGAACTTGTCGGATGCCGTGTCCTTGAGGTTGTCAAATTTTGTTGAGGCTGATTCTTTGGCGGCTGCCGCGGCATCGGCCATAGCGGTCTTTGCTTCCTGAGCGCTTTCGCGTGCTTCTGTCATGCTGACGGTCGCGGCGGCCTGCGCGGCGGCCATCTTTTTGTTGGTAGTGTCCATTTTATAGATACATTTTTAGTTGAGATATAGTCCGGCTTACTGTATATCTGCCGGTTGTCAACTATAAAAACGTTGCCGCACTACCGATTGTTTATGCCGTGGCGGGTGTGGGGCGATGGTGGCGGCGTAGTCTGCGCAGTTGCCAGAGCACCATTATAAGAGTCACTACAGTGGCGAAAGCGTCGGAGGCGGGGAACGACGCCCATACTCCGTCGAGGCCCATTGAGCGCGGAAGCACTATGAGCAGCGGTATCAGGAATATGACCTGACGGATAAGGCTGAGGAATATCGATTTTCCGGCCAGACCTATCGACTGGAACAGAGTGGTGGATACGATCTGGAATCCTACCGCCCAGAAAACAAGCATGGAGATCTGCAGGCTGTTGACCGTGACACCGATAAGCTCGGTATTGTCGGTGAATGCGAGTGCTATCCATTCGGGACATGCCAGGCCGAAGAAACATCCCGCCGTGGTGACTGCGGTGGCGATAAGTACCGAAAGCCAGAAAGCATGCTGCATCCTGCCGATATGGCCGGCCCCGTAGTTGTAGCCGATTATCGGCTGCACGCCTTGGCAGAGGCCCACGACCACCATGCATAGCAGTGATGTGTAGATCGCGGTGGTTGCCGCATCGCCTACGGCAAGGTCGCCGCCGAGGCTCACGAGCGAGCGGTTGATAAGGATATTGATTGCGCATGAGGCGGCGTTGATTATGCTCGGGGCCGCACCGATGCTGATGATGCCGGCAACGATGCGCCAGCGCAGACGGTAAATGCCGCGCCGGAAGTGGACGGTCGACTTCGGGTTGAAGAAGTGGGCGAGGACGAATACCATTCCGACGGCCATCGACAGGTCGGTGGCTATGGCCGCGCCCTTGATGCCCATGTCGAGCACGAAAATGAATACCGGGGCGAGCACTACGTTGCACCCCGCGCCGATAAACATGGTGATCATGGCCAGACGTGGATACCCGGTGGCACGCATCACGTTGTTGAGCGAGTACATCACGTTCATTATCAGCATTCCCGGCAATATCCATGTCATGAAGTCGCGGGCATAGGGCAGCGTGGCGTCGGAGGCGCCGAACAGGCGCAGTATGTCGTCGAGGAATATAGCGAACAGGGTAAGGTAGATAAGGGCGTTGACCACGATGAGCACCGTGGCGTTGCCCAGCACCTCCTCGGCGCTGCGGCGGTCGCGCTGTCCGAGCATTATCGACACTCGGGCGGCGGCACCTGCTCCGATGAGCACGCCTATTGCCGCGCTGATATTCATTACCGGAAAGGTGATGGCAAGTCCGGCAATGGCTTCCGCTCCCACGCCGCGTCCGATGAATATGCGGTCGATGACATTGTAGAGCGACATTACCACCATACCCACGATTGCGGGCATGCTGTACTCCCACAGCAGCCGGCCTATGGAGCGTGTCGCAAGGTCGGATATCGATTGGTGTTCCTGTCGTTCGGGCATATTATATATATTAATGTATAGTGGAGAAGTAGTGATTATCGGCGTGATGACGGGTCGAGAAGATCAAACATGTTGCGACATCCGTCCTCGAGAAGGTCGAGTACCAGCTCGAAACCCTCGGCGCCTTCGTAGTAAGGGTCGGGCACATGGTCGTAGCGTGTGGCCATCTTTACGAAACTTATCATGGGCACTATCTTTGCCATATCGTCGGGTGTGCGGGCCATGTCGCGCAGATCGCGCTCGTTGGCGCCGTCCATGGCCACGATGAGATCGAAATCGTCGAAGTCGGCCGTGGTGAAACGGCGTGCGCGGTGGGTAAGTTCGTAGCCGCGGCGACGTGCATGTACGCGCATGCGCTGATCGGGAAGCTGCCCGGAGTGGCCTCCGTAGGTACCTGCCGAGTCGATTTCCCAGTCGGCTCCGGCTCCGTGCTCGTCGACGATTGCACGCAACACACCCTCGCCGGCGGGTGAGCGGCATATGTTGCCGAGGCATACGAAGAGTACTCTTACAGGGCGCGCGTCGCCTATCCGCTCGCGCAGGGCATCAAGCTTATCCATAGGTTTGTTGTAATAACGATTGGATGACAAAGATACGAATAAGTCGAGAGCAAAGCCAAATTTTATTTGAGCTTTGCCGAGCGAGAGTATCTAAGGCGAAGCCAAAGATACGAATAAGTCGAGAGCAAAGCCAAATTTTATTTGGGCTTTAAATCCTTTTTATATTGGGTTGACGGGCGAAGTTTTCAGATAGATATTTATAACTATAACGGCGCGACGCCGTTGCTACTGATCGACATGCCGGTTTTAGATGCTCGGATGCGATAGTAGCAATGGTGTCTCGCCGTAGTATTGAGGTGAGGGTGTTGCAAAATGCGGAAATGTAGGGACGCGGCGTGCCGCGTTACATTTGGTGAAGGTATAAGCAATTGATTACCATGATGTAACGCGGCACGCCGCGTCCCTACAAGCTATGATCGTCATGATAACATATAGTTTTGCAACACCCTCTGTATCGGGTCAGTAGGTTACGATCGGCTCAAGTTCTTTGGCCTGGTCGATCATGCGCTGTAGCTCGGTGGCCGACGGCACACGGTTGCACAGATTCTTCTCATCATTGATGGCCACCAGTTTTGGCTCCAGATTCTCGGCCACGCGATGACGGAACTCTTTTACGGTATCGACCCCGGCGGCTTCGAGCAGTTCGGCAAACTGGCCTGCAACACCTTTGATGCGGAACAGGTCGGCATGGTTGGTCCACTTCAGTATCAGCTTGGGGCTGATGCCGGTGGCCTCGGCCACTTTATCGCGACCGCTGCGTGTGGCGCACTTTGCGAGCAATTCGTCGGTGGTAGTGATACCCGCTTCCTTCAGTCTGGCAGCATAAGCTTCGCCTATGCCCTCCACTTGTTCAATCTTGTAAGCCATGGATATAAAATTTATTAGTATATCTGTAAAACAAACAAGCACTTTGCCGAGTTTAAAAAGTAAAGATTTATTATATATTATTATATGAGACTTGACGGACGACGACAGAGCGGCAATATCTCTGACCGGCGCGGCCGGTCGACCGGGCGTACGATAGGTATCGGAGGCGGCATCGTGGGTGCTATCATTGTGGCCATAATCACGCTGATGCAGGGTGGTGGCATAGGCGACGTGGTGTCGAATGTGATCAACCAGGGGCAGGGGAGCTATTCCTATGCCCGTCAGGACTATACCCCTGACGCCGAAGACGAGCGCCTTGCCGAGCTTGCCTCGAAAGTCCTTGCCGGAACCGAAGATGTGTGGACGGCCGAATTCCGTCGGCAGGGGTGGGGTGAGTATGTCTGTCCGAAGATGGCGCTCTATTCCGGCTCCATTCAGTCGGGATGCGGCAACGCCACTTCGCAGGTCGGGCCGTTCTACTGTTCGGCCGACCAGACCGTCTACATCGATCTCGACTTTTTCAAGTCGATGGAACAGTCGATCGGTGCCGGAGGCGATTTCGCCTATGCCTACGTCATTGCCCACGAGGTGGGCCACCACGTGCAGTATCTCCTCGGTACTCTCGACGAGGCCCATTCCGCCATGGGCCGCCTTCCTGAGAGCGAGGCCAATAAGATAAGCGTGCGCCTTGAGCTTCAGGCCGACTACTACGCCGGAGTGTGGGGAAATCTTGACAACCGCATGTTCAGCTCCATTGAGCCGGGCGATGTCGAGAACGCTGTCGATGCCGCATCGAAAATCGGCGACGACTATCTCCAGCGCAAGGCCTACGGCTACGAGCAGCCCGAAAGCTTCAACCATGGCCGCTCATCGCAGCGCGTGCGTTGGCTCTCAAAAGGCATATCAACCGGCGACCCACTTCAGGGCGACACCTTCTCGCCATCCTACTCCTCCCTCTGATTTTTATCGGGTCAGCGGATTTTTTCGGTGTGGAAAGCTGTTTTCCGCGTAGCGCCTGTGCGCTACGCGGGAGGGAGAGTGTCACCATACATTTGTTGTCGAACCGTTAACAGATATAGGGCGCAGGTTACTTGGCGATCGAAAATAACGGAGGCATGCCCATTGCTGAAAACCGGCCTTGGAAAGAAAGATTTTATACGAAATATTGCGATTTGTGGAAAAATGGTTGGTAAATGAATATTAATATGTATATTTGCGAAAAATATATACATTTTCCAATCATTTTTCACAAAGTCACTACGTATGATTAAGAATCGGGCTACATGGGCGTTTGCGGCCATGATGCTTGCCTCGCCTGCCGCTGTTGATGCGGCCGAGTTGTGGGGCAACATCATCGCTTCGGATGCATGGAGCAACGCGCGCGACAATTACGGCGTGTACTCATTTCAGTCGACGGCTGAAAATTTTGAGTTCAAGCTCCTGAAGCACAAGACTTCAATGAATGTAAACGGCGGAGGTACCTACTTCGACGGCAAGCACTACTGGATCAACTGGGAGTCGTATGGCATGGGCAGCTGGTATGCCGACGACTATGCCGACGACTGGCGCAACCTCGACGGTAACAACTTCTTCGACAGCAGCTTAGTGCCCTGGGATATCGCCTACAACCCCAAGGACGGCCTCGTCTACGGCATTTTCAGCGACGGCTCAAAAATCGCCACGCTCGATTTCGCCACCATGGCTACCACCGATGTCACAACCATCTATACCGGCTTCCCCGTGGTGGCTATCGCCGTCAACAAGGAGGGCGTCCCCTACTGGATCGACAGCCGCGGCACGTGCAGCTTCTGGAACACACAATATGGCTTCGGCTTTGCACAGACGGCGGTAAACACCTCCGTTACAGTCGCCTCCGAGGCGCAGAGCGCCGCCTTCGACGACGAGACCGGTCTGCTCTACTGGTCGGCCAAGCATGACGACGGCACTACGGCCCTCTACTGCATCAACGTAACCGACAAGACCTGTACCAAGGTGGTCGACTTCCCCGGTAACGCCTACGTGGTTTCGCTCCGTGTGGCCAACGATGCCGCTGCCTCGGGCGCTCCCGCACGTGTCGGCGACCTTGCAGCAACCTTCGAAGGGGCCTCTCTGTCGGGCAACGTGTCGTTCACCCTCCCGCTCAAGAGCATCGACGGCAACGACCTCACCGGCGATGTCGCCTACACGCTCAAAATCAATGCGCAGGAGCATTCGAAAGGCTCCGGTAAGCCTGGCGAGAAGGTGTCGCTCGACCTTACGCTCGCCGAGGGTACCGCCAACATCTCCGTAATCGTCAGCAATGCCGAAGGCGACGGCCAGGAGGCCAAGACCTCGGTATATGTCGGCAACGATACCCCTGAGGCACCTTCGCGCGTCAGCCTATCGAACAACAGCGGCACGTTTGAGCTGACCTGGACCGCTCCCGGCGCCACCGGATCGCATGGCGGATATGTCGACGCTGCTGCATTGACCTACACCGTGGTACGCTTCCCCGATGAGGTGACCGTGGCTTCCGGACTGAAAGCAACCTCGTTTACGGAGCCTGTGCCCGACGCACCGCTCACTACCTATTATTATAATGTATATGCCGAGGCCTCGGGCAAGCAGAGCCTTCCGGGACGTTCCGGCTCGCTTGTCGCCGGAAATGCACTCGAAGTGCCCTGGCTCGAGACATTTGCCACACGCGACGGCTTCGCCATGTTCGACGTTATCGACGTAAACAGCGACTGGTCCACATGGCTGTGGATGTCGCAGGGCTATGCACGCTGTTCCAACAGCTATTATGCCGACAACGACGACTGGCTCGTCACTCCTCCCATACATCTGAAGGCCGACCGCACCTATGTTGTCAGCTTCCAGTCGAGCGTCGAAGAGGCCTACATGCCGCAGGCTCTTACCGTGCTATGGGGTAAGGCCGATGCCGATCCTACGGGGTATACCGAGGTGATAATGCCTCTTACAGAGCTTGACAACGAGGAGTGGACACGTACCGGCGTCACCATCCGCGCTGCCGAGGAGGGCGATTACAAGATCGCGTTCCACTGTACCACCGCAAGCGGCTACTATTCAGTCTCGCTGAAAAATGTCGGCGTGGAAGAGGGCGCGCTCCTCTCGGCTCCCGATGTATGTACCGGCATCGTTGCCGTTCCGGGTGCCAAGGGGGCGCTTGAGGCGAAGATCTCCTTCACCGCTCCCGCGCTCACCCTGGGTGGCGACGCGCTTGCCTCGATAAGCCGTATTGATGTGATGGCCGATGGCCGCACTGTCGGCACTGTCAGCTCTCCCGAGCCGGGCAAGAGCTATTCTGTCGACGACAATAATCCTGCCGAAGGTATGAATACTTACACCGTCATCGCCTATGCCGGCGACGTCAAGGGTGCCGAAGCCGCCGTGAAATGCTATGTCGGCGTCGACACTCCGGCACCCGTGGCCGACATTGAGCTTATCGACAATGGCGACGGCTCGGCCACATTGCGCTGGAGCGCTGTGTCGGAGACAGGTGCCAACGGCGGTTACGTTGATCCCGCCGGAGTGACCTATTCGGTATATACCTCCGACAATACTCTCGTTGAATCGGGAATCACCTCTCTGACCTACGACATCCCCTCGGTGGAACAGACCGCCGCTCCTTCATCGCTGATATATCGCCTTACCGCCACCAATGCCATGGGTGAGAGCGCGAAAAACCGTTCGAGCGTGATGCTTCTCGGTCCGGCTGCTTCTCTGCCTTTCGCCGACTCGTTTGCCGCAGGCACGCCCGCTCAGCACTGGTTCCTTGAGTCGCCCAACAGCCTCTACTCCTTCCGCGCCACTACCCTAATGGCTCAGGACGGCGACCTCGGTGCCAATGCATGGCGCTCGGGTGCCGCGGGAGAAGAATCGTGGATCGCCTCCGCCAAAATCTCGGCCAAGGGCGCCATGCATCCTGTGCTTACATTCTGGTACTACGCTTATCCCGGCACTCCCGACGGGCTCGGCGTATACCTCTCGTGCGCAGGCAAGGAGATCCGTCATCTCGCCACTGTCGAGTATGCCAAGCTTGAAGGCGAGGCCGGATGGCGCAAGATGGTGCTCCCGCTCGACGGGGCCGGTGAGCTCGACTATATCAGCGTGCGCTTCAAGGGCTTTGCCGGTCAGGAAAATGCCAACATCGTGATCGATAATATACTTGTCGCCGACATGCCGGCCAACGACTTCGGAGTGAAGATGTCGGCTCCCGTGCGTGCGCGTCGCGGACGTCCTGTCGCAATCCCCGTTACCGTGGCCAACAACGGCATCGCCGACAATGCGCCCTTCACACTTACGCTCTCGGTCAACGGACGTAACGCCGCTGAAGTCACTGGCACATTCGCTTCGGGCGAAGAGCGCGTCTATACCGTCGACTATACTCCGACTCTTGCCGACGGCAATACGCTGCAACTTGTAGCATCCGTACGTTCCGAGGCCGATGAGGTAGCCGATAACGACACTACTCCCGAGGCTACGGTCGAGATTACCGATGCCGAGGGGCTTGCCGCCGTCAGCGACCTTGCCGCCACGGTTGCCGGCGACGGAGTGCATCTCTCATGGACCGCTCCTGCTGATATCGCCGGAGGCACCGTCACCGAATCGTTTGAGCATGCCGAGCCTTGGGCAACATCAGGTATCGGCGACTGGACTACTGTCGATGCCGACGGGTTCCGCACGTTCGGTATCTACGATGTCGAGTGGCCCGGCAAGATGGAACCGCATGCATTCATCGTGTTCAATCCCTCGCTTGCAGTCGGTCTCACCGGCGATGAGGAGGAATTCATGCCGCATTCAGGCTCGCAGTTCCTTGCATGCTTCGACGCCGATCCCGAGGAGCCTGCCAACGTGGGCGACGTGCGCAACGACGACTGGCTCATCTCCCCGCAGTTGTCAGGCGCCGCGCAGACCGTATCGTTCTACGCTCAGAGTCTTGACCCGTACGGTACCCCCGAAACCTTCGAGGTGCTTGCTTCAGCTTCGGGCAACGGTATAGCCGACTTTACCGAAGTCATAGGCCGCCGTACCGCCAACCGCTCGGGATGGACGCTCTATACGTTCGAGCTGCCCGAGGGCACGCAGTATTTTGCCATCCACGTGGTGTCGGTCAACTGCTATGCGCTCTTTGTCGACGATATCACCTACGATGCGGCTTCGGCCATTGTCGAGGGGTATAACGTATACCGCGACGGTGAGCTGCTTGCCTCGGTCGATGCTCCCGGATATGTCGACGCTAACAGCGACGACTGCTCCCACACCTATTTCGTGGGCGTGCGCTACAACCGCGGCGAGTCGCCGGCCTCCAACGAGGTCATCCTCTCGGCAAGCGGTATCTCCGCTGTCGCAGCCGACATTGCCGGTGATGCCGACATATTCACCCTTACCGGTATCAAGGTAGGCCGCGGACACGCCGACCTCTCGCGTCTCCCCGCAGGAATCTATCTGATGGGCGGACGCAAGATAGCCGTCACCCGCTGAACCGTAATCTGAATATTTTTTATCGGCGCCGTGTCAAAATCCGACATGGCGCCGATTTTAATTTTCAGCCACTTGTATGATTTCACGGGAATTTATTAACTTTGGGGTGTGAATGTGATTCATCGACTGATTTCATTGCCGACGGTAGATGAAATCAGTCTTTTATGCCAATAGAAAAGCTAAGGCACCACTGAAAAATGGAAGCCAATGTAATTTACCGCATCACTCGTGGTGATGAGCGGGCATTCGACGCACTGATGGATGCCTGTTCGCCGATGTTGTACCGCTATGCGCTGAATATAACACGTTCACGTGAGGTCGCCGAAGAAGTGGTCAGTGACGTTTTTCTGGAGGTATGGAAAAAGCGTGAGTCACTTCTGGAGATTTCATCGTTGAAAGGATGGCTGTACACGGTCACTTACGGCAAGGCAGTTACTGCCTTGCGACACCTCGCCTCGCGCCCCGAGGGCGTCTCGCTCGACGAGGTGTCGCAAATAATAATGGACCCTATCCCTTCTCCCGACGAGGCGATCATATCGCACGAGGAGGCGGCGCGGCTTGACGAGGCGATACGTTCGCTTCCCGACAAGTGCCGTAATGTATTCTATCTTGCCAAGATTGACTGCCTCCCTTACAAGGAGATCGCATCGATGCTCGGGATTACCGTGGCCACTGTCAACTACCATGTGGCCTATGCGATGGACACCCTGCGCCGACTTCTGAAACCTCCGTCATGACGCTGTCATGCAAAATCTTGTTTGTACAGTTCAGGCGTTTAGTAAAATTTTTCCAAACTTGACAAAAAAATATTGTTTTTGACCTATAGATTTGCCGAGAACTTGCGTCATATTATATAGAGACTCAATTATGGACACCATAGACCGACATAACATACATGGAAATGCCGATACGACCGATCGCCGTCTCGACCTGTTTTTCGACAGCCTGCGTTCTGACGCCGACGTTGATGTGGAGCGTATCAAAATGCTTACGCGCGAGAAGATTCGCCGCGAGCAGATGCGCGACCGCATGACTGTGCGTCGACGCGCGCTATGGTGGATGTCGGCAGCTGCCGTGGTGGCCGTTGTTGTCGGAGTATGTGTGTGGGCGCTTCGTCCCGCCTCCTCTCCTATAGTTATATCCGAGGCTTCCGAGTCCGTGCTTGCCCAGGCCGGATACACCACTCTCACGGTTCCGGCCGGCGAGCGTCGCGAGATCACTCTTTCCGACGGATCGGTAATAATGGCCAATGCCCGTACTACAGTCCGCTTTCCCGCGTCCTTTTCGGGCAGTGAGCGGCGTATATATGCCGACGGTGAGGTGTACTGCCGTATCGCCCGCGACGAGTCGCGCCCGTTCATCGTCGAGAGCAACGGATTTGATGTCAAGGTACTCGGTACCACTTTCAATATACGCAATTCCTCCGATTCTACCGCCAGCGTGGTGCTTGTCGAGGGATCTGTCGAACTTACTGCCGGTGACAACCGGGTGCGTATGAGTCCCCGCGACCTTGTCGATCTCGACAATGGCAACATCGTTTCGATGCACAAGGTTGATACCTCGGGATATACCTCCTGGACAAAAGGTATGCTCTATCTTGACGGCGAGCCCTTGCGCGATGTAGTGTCGCGTATCGGCGATTACTACGATCTTGACGTAGTTTGCGACTCAACGCTCGCCGGAGTGCGTATATATGGCAAGCTTCACCTCAAGCGTGATGCTTCCGACGTGCTCAATTCTATCCAGACAATCGTTCCAATGGATGTGGAACGTCAGGGCCGTAATATCATAATGCGGCCTATAGAGGGCGTCTGATCCCCTATGGTCGGCACCCCGCACCCCCGCCATGCCTTAGGCGGCCGTCGGTATTGACCGACTGCATATCAATCTCCTTAACTGTCAACCGTTTATCCGGCAGCCATGTTGCCGGACAGCTCTTGCCATCTGTTTTCTTAACCATTGTAACCACGATAACACGATATAAATGAAACCATTATCAACACTCTGCAAATCGTTTCTCGCCGGTGCGGCCCTCATGGCGGCAATCCCTGTCAGCGCGGCCTCCGGCATGACTACTGTGACAATCGAGCCTGATACCGTAAGTACGCTCCGCAATCCTCTTACCGGATGGGTAATGTATCTCGGACGCTCATGGGACTCCGATTTCTGGACTGCCAACGGCTACGACTCTATGGTTACCTCGACCGGTGATACCGTCCGCGTCAGCGACTACGCCTCATGCGCCTATATCCGTACCTCATGGGCATCTTTCGAGCCCGAAGAGGGCAAATATGCATGGAACGACCCCGATTCGCGCCTCATGCGCCTTATCCGCTCGGTATGGGACCGCGGCATGCGCATCGCATTCCGTGTGGTGATCGACGGACGCGATCAGACTCAGAATACTCCTCAGTATGTGTTCGACGCCGGTGCCGAGGGCTACTACGATCCTAAGAATCCCGGTAAAAACTTCTCGCCATATCCCGACGATCCAGTGTTTCAGGAAAAATACACCAAGTTTTTCCACGCCATGGCCGAGGAGTTCGACGACCCCGAGAAGGTTGAGTTTATTGATGCCTATTCTCTCGGAAAGTGGGGCGAGAGCCATTCGATGATCTATAAGGACAATGCCAACAAGGAGCCGGTGTTTGAGTGGGTTGTGTCGCTCGCCACAAGCTGCTTCAAGCGTGTCCCCATGCTCATCCATTACCACCGTATGCTCGGCGATCCCGCCGACGATGGCTGGGGCGCTGTTCCTGAAAATGCCGAGCGGCTCATCAGCAAGGCCGTTGATCTCGGTTTCTCCCTGCGCCACGACGCTTTCGGCATGAACGGCTACTATCAGGACTGGGAAAAGGCACAGGCTAGAAAGTGGAATTTCACACGTCCCATCATAATGGAGGGCGGATGGATTACCGGCGCACACCACCGTTACTGGATTGATCCTTCAGGTGAGTACCGCCAGGGACATGCCGCCGACGTGCGCAACGGCGAGTACAAGGCGTCGCGCGAGGCCCATGTCAACATGATGGATCTCCGTATCAACGACGAGACACGCTCGTGGTTCCAGGATACTTTCCACCTTGTAAAGAAATTCATAGCTGAGGGCGGCTATCGTCTTTATCCCGACATGGTTACGCTTCCTCAGACTGTCGCCTCCGGCAAGAAAGCCGCTATCACCCACCGCTGGAACAATCTCGGCTGGGGATACTGTCCCACCAACATTCCTCAGTGGAACCAGCGCTACAAAGTGGGCTTCGCTCTTCTCGATGCCTCTACGCTTGAGCCTGTGAAGGTATGGGCCGACAGCAATACGCGTCTCGATCTATGGCTCAAAGGATCTCCCGTAACATATACTACCGATATCAATCTCGCCGGTGTTGCCGCCGGTAAATATGTGTGGGGTGTAGGCCTCGTCGATGTCACCAAGGACAATGCCATAGGCCTGAGAATTGCCGCTAAGGACAACGTAACACCATTAGGGTGGGTGGCTCTTTCAGGTGTCATAGTAAAGTAAGTAGCAGAGAGTTTGATTTATAGACGCTACTTGTTAACTTTACATCTGATTCATCACTTTACATCCTACACAATGATTCGTAACACTCTATCAGCATTATCACTCTTGTTGTGTACCTGCGCCGCTTCCGGCGCCGAGGTGCTTGTACAGGCCGAGGCATTCGATTCACCCGAAGGGTGGAGCGTCGACCAGCAGTTCATGGACCACATGGGCTCTCCCTATCTCATTGCCCATGGTCTCGGCAAGCCTGTAGCTGACGCCTCGACGACGGTGGATATTCCCGAAGCCGGGAAATATACCGCTTGGGTACGCACTTACAACTGGACATCTCCCTGGGAGCCCTCGCGCAAAGGCCCGGGAGCCTTGCGTGTCAGCGTCAACGGCCGCAAGCTCCCTCTTACGGTAGGGGATACCGGTTCGGCATGGGAATGGCAGCGCGCCGGAGAGGTGTCGCTCAAAAAGGGTGAGGCGCGTATCGCGCTCCACGATCTTACCGGGTTCGACGGCCGCTGCGACGCCATATTGCTAAGTTCTACTCCCGGATTCGTGCCCGACGACAGCTACACTACGGTTGCGACGCTGGAGATGCCGGCTACAGAGCAGTTCGATTTCGTTGTGGTAGGCGGTGGCATTGCCGGTATGTGCGCGGCTGTGTCGGCGGCCCGTCAGGGACTCCGCACGGCCCTCGTCAATGACCGTCCGGTGCTTGGCGGATGCAACTCCTCCGAGATCCGTGTACACCTTGGCGGACATTCCGAAATCGGTCCTTATCCGGCGCTCGGACGCATGATCCGTGAGTTCGGCCACAGCCGTAAAGGCAATGCAAAGCCGGCGGCGAATTACGAGGATGAAAAGAAAGACTCTTTCATACGTGCCGAGAAGCTGGTCACTCTCTTTGCTCCGTATCATGCTGTTTCCGTTGATACCGCCGCCAATCGTATAAAGGGTGTTACTATCTGTCAGATATCCACCGGTGAGAAACTGCGCCTGGCCGCGCCGCTCTTCGCCGACTGTACGGGCGACGGATCCATCGGCTGCTGGGCCGGTGCCGACTGGACCGTAGGACGCGAGTCGCGTGCCACTTACGGCGAGCCTCTTGCTCCGGAAGTCGCCGACTCGCTCATCATGGGTGCCTCCGTTCAGTGGTACAGCCGTAAGGACGACCGCAAGACGTCGTTCCCGGTATTTGACTACGGTATTACATTCTCCGACTCGACATGCCAGCGCCTTACCATGGGCGAATGGAAGTGGGAGACCGGCATGCGCCTCGATCCCGTGAAGGATGCCGAGAAGATCCGTGATTACGGCATGCTGGTGGTTTATGCCAACTGGAGCTATCTTA
>JAHZGZ010000301.1:0-23030 GCA_019420545.1 Bacteroidales bacterium
GGTAACAATAAGATATATCTGTGCAACAAGCATCAACGCCACTGAAGCTAAAGCTATACGCCGTGGCCATACGTTCCCCGTCAGCCTGCAATATATTGAATCCGGATATGAAATATGATCGGTTATCATGAATTTGGGAATTATTGAGCAAAGATAATATTTTTCTAACAATTAGCTACAAGCCACACCCCATATCTCATATACATTATCGCGTCGCATACAAAATAGTCTGCGCGAAACACCGAAGTATTCCGCGCAGATTGAGAAAAATATTAAGAATTTTTTCGTCTATAGAGTGAGGGTCGACTGGAGGCGTAGGTCGGCGGAGGAGGAGCCGACGAGGATGTCGTAGACGCCAGAGGGGGTGGTGACGAAGGTCCCGGTGTTGTCGTCCCAGTAGCGGAGCGACGACTTGGGCACTGCGATCTCCACTCGCTCGGTTTTGCCGCGGGGCACGCTGACGCGCTTGAAGCCTTTGAGTTCCTTAACAGGCGCCACGGCGCAACCGTACTCGGGCATGCGCATATAAACCTGGGCCACCTCGTCGCCGTCATATCGGCCGGTGTTCTTGATATCGAACGAGACAAGAACATTGTCGCCGGCATCCTTCACGCGCAGATTGCCATACTTGAACTTCGAGTAGCTGAGGCCATGGCCGAAGGGGTACACCACATCGCTCGTGAAGTACTTGTAGGTCCGACCCTTCGTGATGTCGTAGTCGTCGAATGCGGGAAGATCGTCAAGGCTGCGGTAGAATGTCAGCGGCAGACGTCCGCCGGGGTTGTAGTCGCCGAAAAGCACCTCTGCGACAGCCTTGCCGCCGCTCTCGCCGCCATACCATGCGTCGACGATGGCCGGGAGATTGGCGTCCTCCCAGTTGAGGGCAAGGTTACTGCCGGCCACGAGCACAAGTACTATATTTGGATTCACCTTGTAAAGCTCCTGCAGGAACTCGCGCTGATCCTCGGGAAGCTGTATGTCGTAGCGGTCCTGACCCTCGCGCTCGATCGACTTGTTGATGCCCATCACTGCCACCACCACGTCGCTCTTGCGGGCCACGTCGCCGGCCTCGCCGAACATCTCCAGACGTGTCGACGCCGGGGCGCTCGGCACCTTCCACTGAAGGCGCGCTATGGCGTAGTCGCGGTTGTCCCAGTACTCGGCGCGCAGATTGTAGTCGCGTCCGGCCTCAAGATATACCGATGCCGAGTCGGTGCGCACCGCATGTCCGCCCCACGAATCGATCAGCAGTTTGTCGTCGATATAGAGACGGGCGCCGTCGTCGCTGGTAAATGTCATCACATAGTCGCCGGTGACAGCCGGACGGAGTTTGCCGGTCCAGCGCACCGACACGGGATTGCCGGGGAGGAACGGATCGGGAGCCTGATTGGCGGGCTCATAGTTGACCCACTTCTCATGGCGCACCTTCGGGGTACCCTCGAGATTCATATTGGAGAAATATTCCGCCTTCACGCCCTCGGGGAATGAGCGCTCGTCGATGATCTCCAGACCGTCCTTGGCCGACTTCCAGGGAGCGTGGAGCACGGTCACATCATTGCCGACACGGTCGCGGATCCCCTGAAGCACCGATACAGGAGCGATGACGGGCATGCCGCTGTAGTCGCCGAACTCGGCCTTGTCGGCATTGATGCCAACCACACCGATGGTCCTGATCTTCTTAGGATTGAGCGGGAGGGTCGACTTCGAGTTCTTGAGCAACACGATCGACTGACGCGCGGCGTCGAGCGCAACCTGCTGATGCTCGGGCGAACCGATCACCGATGCAGGAATACGTGTGTAGGGATTGTTCTTGCCCGAATCAAAGATACCGAGGCGCATGCGTGCCGTAAGCACTCGCGTGGCGGCGGTGTCGATATCGGCGTCGGTCACCATTCCGAGGCGGTAGGCGCGGAGCAGAGGCTCGTCGTAAACCTCGTCGCCGCACTCCAGGTCAAGCCCCGCTTTCAGACAGAGCGTTCCGGCGGTTTCCAGTGTCTTGCAGTATTTGTGGGCGTTGCGCACGGCTGCCACGCCGCCGCAGTCGCTCACCACGTAGCCGTTGAATCCCCAGTCGTCGCGCAGCACCTTGGTCAGAAGCCATGGATTGGCGGCGCAGGGCACGTCGAACACGGCATTGTATGCGGCCATGATCGATGCGGCCTTACCCTCAGTGATACACTGCTCGAAGGCAGGCAGATAATACTCGCGCATCTGCTTTTCGGTAAGCTGCGGCAGACAGGAGAAGCGGTTGTGCTCCTCATTGTTGGCGGCGAAATGCTTCGGGGTTGACACTATTTTAAGGTAACGTGGATCGTCGCCCTGAAGACCTTTCACGAAAGCCGTACCCATGGCGCCGCTCAGCATCGGATCCTCGCCGTAGGTCTCGGGCGTACGTCCCCAGCGCGGGTCGCGTGCCATATTTACGGTAGGCGACCAGAATGTGAGCACGTCGGTAAGCTGCTCCTTCTGAAGGCGTCCCTGATCGAGTTCGTTCCAGCGTGCACGGGCCTCGTCGGAGATCACCGTGGCCACACGGTGCTGAAGCTCGGGATTCCATGTCGCAGCCAGACCGATAGCCTGCGGAAACACTGTAAAACGGCCCGGGCGCACCACTCCGTGAAGCGCCTCATTGCCATGATAATACTTGTCGATACCCAGCCGCTCGATCGCCGGTGAGGTAGCACGCAGCAATCCTACTTTTTCCTCCACCGTGAGGCGTCCGAGCAGGTCGGCCACACGGCGGTCAATCGGCGCGTTCTCGTCGAGATACAGCGCCTGCGCAAAAGCGGCATTCGAGGTCGCCAGCATGACGACACCGCTTGCCAATCGCATTAATCTGTTCATAATCGTTTCGTTATCTATATAGATTTAATAATCGGAATCGAACGCTACACAATATTTTATGTAGCACCATACAAAATTACCAAAATTTAGCGTGGTTGCCAATAGCGCATGTCGGCCTTACAGGCCGGTGCGCGGTGCCGAAGGCAATTGGACAGACTGCAAAATTACTAAATTTTTCCGTAAAATTTCCTGCCGAAAATTTTGGCGAAATAAAATTGTTTTGTATATTTGCAATGTGTTTTCATATCTACAACCTAGAATAAAATCTATTTAATCATTCTTAATCTTAATTTCTATGACAACGCCCAATATTCCATCACCATATCCATAGCCCAGCTTCCGACAGCTGCGCAAAAAGCCATCATATGCTGCATTAAATCAATGAATATCTACAGCAGTCATGATTATGCAATTAATCAGTGAATCCTCGCCGATTTACTGACAGCCACCCTTATGCTTCAAATCTTTTGCAAAAATTTCCCTTACTGTCGGTGAAGTCCGCGCATTTTTTACTAAATTTGCGCTCTGAATCCGACTATAATCCGATTATAAAGAACTTATACGCATGTCCGACATTAAAAACATCAAGACTGCACTCATCTCGGTCTATCACAAGGATGGCCTTGACGAGATACTCACCCTACTCCACAAAGACGGTGTGAAATTCCTCTCCACCGGTGGCACTCAGACATTTATCGAAAGTCTCGGTTATCCCTGCGACGCTGTGGAAGATCTCACGGGCTACCCCTCGATACTTGGTGGCCGTGTAAAAACCCTTCACCCCAAAGTTTTCGGCGGCATCCTCAACCGCCGCGAGAACGAGGGCGACAAGGCCCAGATAGCACAATATGAAATCCCGGAAATCGACCTCGTGATCGTCGACCTCTACCCATTTGTCGACACCGTGGCCTCCGGTGCATCCAATGCCGATATCATCGAGAAAATCGACATAGGCGGAATTTCGCTCATCCGCGCAGCCGCCAAAAACTACAACGACGTGATCATCGTCGCCTCCAAGAGCCAGTACGCTCCCCTCGCCGACCTGCTCAAGCGCAATGGCGCCAAGTCGTCGCTCGACGAGCGCCGCTGGTTTGCCAAAGAAGCGTTTGCAGTAAGCTCCTCCTACGACAGCTCCATCTTCAACTACTTCGACCTCGAAGGCGGCCCCTCCGCCCTGCGCGTGGCCATCGACGGCGCCAAGACAATGCGCTACGGCGAGAATCCCCACCAGAAAGGCTTCTTCTTCGGCGACTTCGAGAAGATGTTCACCCAGCTCCACGGCAAGGAGATCTCCTACAACAATCTGCTCGACATCGACGCCGCCGTGACACTCATCAGCGAGTTCTCCGACCCTACATTCGCTGTCCTCAAGCACAACAACGCCTGCGGCGTGGCCACCCGTTCCACTATCCTTGAGGCCTGGAAGGACGCTCTCGCCGGCGACCCCGTCAGCGCGTTCGGCGGCGTGCTCGTCACCAACGGCACAATCGACGCCGCTACAGCCGAAGAGATCCACAAGATCTTCTTCGAGGTAGTCATCGCCCCCGCTTACACCGACGACGCCCTCAAGGTGCTCGAACAGAAAAAGAACCGCATCATCCTCGTGCAGAACGAGCCCCTTACGACCAAGATGTCGTTCCGCTCCTGCCTTAACGGCGCGCTCGGCCAGGAACGCGACCTCAAGATCGAGACACCCGAGGAACTAAAGGGCGTCACCAACCGCGCCCTCACCCCCGAGCAGATCGCCGACCTGCTCTTCGCCAACAAGATCGTCAAGAATTCCAAGAGCAACGCCATCGTGCTTGCCAAGGGTGCACAGCTCTACGCATCGGGGGTAGGCCAGACCTCGCGCGTCGACGCCCTCAAGCAGGCTATCGCCAAGGCTCAGAGCTTCGGATTCGACCTCAAGGGTGCAGTAATGGCTTCCGACGCTTTCTTCCCCTTCCCCGACTGTGTGGAGATCGCCCACGAAGCCGGCATCGAGGCTGTAGTACATCCCGGCGGCTCTATCCGCGACCAGGAATCGGTCGACTACTGCAACGCCCACGACATGGCAATGGCAGTGACCGGATTCCGCCACTTCAAACACTAACACAACACATCTCCCTCTTTTAATCAACTATCAATGGGTCTATTCTCATTTACAAAAGAAATAGCCATCGACCTCGGCACCGCCAACACAATCATTATCCACAACGATAAGATTGTGATTGACGAGCCGTCGATCGTAGCCCTTGACACCAAGACCGGCAAACTCCTCGCCGTAGGTACCGAGGCACAGCAGATGCAGGGCAAGGAGCCTGAAGGCATACGCACCGTGCGCCCCCTGCGCAAAGGCGTCATCGCCGACTTCAACGCTGCCGAGCTTATGATCCGCGGACTGGTGAAGAAGGTAAGTACCAAGAGCAACTGGTTCAGCCCCTCGCTCCGCATGGTGGTCGGCATTCCTTCCGGATCCACCGAAGTCGAGATCCGCGCCGTGCGCGACTCGTCGGAACATGCCGACGGCCGCGACGTCTACATGATCTACGAGCCTATGGCTGCCGCCCTCGGTATCGGACTCGACGTCCGCGCTCCTGAAGGCAACATGATCGTCGACATAGGCGGCGGTACCTCAGAGATCGCCGTAATATCGCTCGGCGGTATCGTCAGCAACAAGTCGATACAGATTGCCGGCGACGACTTCACCGACGACATCAAGGAACACATGCGCCGCGCCCATAACATACGTGTAGGCGAGCGCACTGCCGAGCTTATCAAGATCAATGTCGGCTCGGCCCTTACCGAACTGGAAAATCCCCCGGAGGACTATATCGTACACGGCCCCAACCAGATGACAGCCCTCCCGATGGAGGTACCCGTAAGCTACCAGGAGATATCACACTGTATCGAGAAGTCCATCTCGAAGATCGAGGCCGCCGTGCTCAGCGCCCTTGAGCAGACACCTTCGGAGCTTTACGCCGACATCGTGCGCAACGGCATCTGGCTTGCCGGCGGCGGCGCCCTGCTGCGCGGCCTCGACAAGCGCCTCTACGACAAGATCGGCATCCAGTTCCATATCGCCGAAGATCCTCTGCTGGCAGTGGCCCGCGGTACGGGTGTGGCGCTGAAGAACATCGACAAGTTCAAGTTCCTCATCCGCTGATACCCGCCACGCCATTTCCCGGCTCAACGCTTATCCTCTTTCAGGATTATGACTCTGAGGCGCCACAACGTCACATCCGGAGCCATGATCCTGAAAAAGCGTTTATTGCGACAGGTTTTCTGATTGTCAATTACCCGTTTAACTCCGACACGCACCAATGGGAACCCTCTGGGACTTCCTGCTGAAATACAGCAGATGGTTTCTCTTCGCTTTCTACGTGGTGGTATCATGCATGATGCTGTTCAACACCAACCCTTACCAGCACTATGTATGGATGACCTCGGCATCCCGTGTGACAGCGGCCGTCTACGGTGTGGCAACCAATGTCACATCGTATTTCCACCTTCACGACATAAACGAGGATCTTCAGCGCCGCACCGCCGATCTTGAACTCGAGGTAATCGGTCTGCGCCGGCAGTTGCGTGCCGTCAACGAGCGTGTCTATGCCGACTCGATAGCCCGCGACTCGGTGATGCAGCCTTTCGACTTCATCATAGCCCATGTGATAAGCAACAGCGTATCGCATACCCACAACTACATCACCATCGAAAAGGGACGTCTCGACTCAATCCGTCCCGAGATGGGCGTGGTCGACCAGAATGGCGTAGTGGGCATTGTCAACGTGGTAGGCGACCATTCGGCCCGAGTGATCTCCCTGCTCAATCCTAAGATGCGCCTGAGCTGCAAGATCAAGGGGCGCGACTATTTCGGTTCGCTGGTGTGGGACGGACGCAACCCTTCCGAAGCCGTGCTTGAGGAGATGCCGCGCCACGAACGTTTCCGCAAAGGCGACACGATAGTCACATCCGGCTATTCAGCCGTATTCCCCGAAGGGATACCCGTAGGAACCATCATCAGCCACGAAAAGGAGCACGACGACAATTTCTACGCTCTCCGCATCAAACTGCTCACCGACTTCTCCACCCTATCGACCGTAAGGGTAATCGCCAACGACATGCGTCCCGAACTCGATGCCATTACCGCCGGCGAGGAGAACGACGACCAGAACCGGCCCTGATCCCTCTCCGAAACGTACCTGCGGCATACATTCCCCTACAATAAAGATACAGACAGCAGAGCAACCCCGACCGATACACAATGACCAAGACAGCGCTACAGTTCACCATCCTGTACATAGTTCTCGCCCTCGCCCAGGCTATCGTGTTCAACAACGTGTGCCTTTTCGGCGTGGCTGTACCTTTCGTATTCATCTATGTAATCATCCGTCTGCCGATAACGCTCGCCGTCAACTGGCTGCTCACCATCGGTTTCACGCTCGGTCTGGTTGTCGACATCTTTTCCAACACTCAGGGGATGAACTCGCTCGCGTGCACTCTCCTGGCCATGGCGCGCCGCCCCATACTCCATCTCTATTTTCCCAGAGAGGATGAGCTTACGATGCCCGAGCCTTCGATCCGCTCGCTTGGTCCGGAGATCTACGGCCGCTACCTGTTCACAATGGTGCTCTTCTACTGCACTGCCATATTCCTTATCGAAGCATTCTCGTTATTCGATCCGCTGCGACTGATGCTGCGCGTGATATGCAGCACCTTCCTCACCTTCCTGCTGCTTCTCGGCCTCGACAGCGTGATGTCGCGCGGCAGCTGACTCTCCGCAACCTATGAGAAAAGATTATCGCCTTGAAAAAAGAAAATACGTGATCGGGGGATTCATCCTCGTGATCGTACTGATATATATCATACGCCTGTTCGGCCTTCAGGTAATGGACTCGCGCTACAAGGAGGTTGCCGACAGCAATGCTTTCATGCGCAAGACGCTCTATCCGTCGCGCGGCATGATACGCGATCGCAACGACAAACTCGTGGTGTACAATCAGCCGGCCTACGACGTGATGATGATACCCAAGAACGTCCAGGCTTTCGACACCACCGACTTCTGCCGCACGCTCGGCATCACCCGTGCGCAGTTTGACCGCCGCCTCTCCGACATGAAGGATCGGCGCCTCAACCCCGGCTATTCAGCCTATACCCCCCAGCGCTTCATCACCCATATCTCGGCGCAGGACTACGGCCGCCTTCAGGAGAAACTCTACCGTTTCCCAGGCTTCTTCATCCAGCAGCGCATCCTGCGCCAGTACGACCGTCCCGCCGGAGGCAATATCCTCGGCAACATCCGAGAGGTATCGCAGAAGGAGATCGATGCCGACGAATACTATGCTCCCGGTGATTACTGCGGTGACCTCGGCGTGGAGAAAAGCTACGAGGAATATCTGCGCGGCCAGAAGGGTGTGGAGATACTCATACGCGACGCCTACGGGCGCATCAAGGGTAAATACGAGAACGGTATCCACGACATCGCCCCCGTGTCGGGACGCGACCTCAAGCTGTCGATCGACATTGACCTACAGGAATACGGCGAAAAACTTATGGCCAACAAGATCGGCGCAATCGTAGCCATCGAGCCGTCGACAGGCGAGATTCTCGCCATGGTAAGCAGTCCCACCTATGATCCGCGTCTGCTCGTGGGCCGCGACCGCGGCAAGCATTACAACGAGCTGGTAGCCGACTTCTATAAACCGCTATTCGATCGTGCGCTCAAGGGTGCCTATCCTCCCGGATCCACCTTCAAGCCATCGCAGGGGCTTATCCTGCGACAGGAGGATATAATCACCCTCAGTACGCCGTTCCCATGCCACCACGGATTCATCAGCGGCGGCCTTAAAGTGGGATGCCACGGTCATGCGTCGCCCATCACCCTCAAACCGGCGCTCCAGACCTCCTGCAACGCCTTTTTCTGCTGGGGCTTGAAGAGCATGCTCGACAACCACAGATCGAAATACGGATCGACCGCCGAGGCCTTCGAGGTATGGAAAAAGCATCTTGTATCGCTCGGCTACGGCTACCGTCTCGGCGTAGACCTCCCGGGCGAAGGACGCGGATTCATACCTAACGCCCAGTTTTACAACAAGATTTACGGCGAAGGGCGCTGGAGCGCCAACACCATCATCTCTATCGCCATCGGCCAGGGCGAGATCCTCGCCACTCCGCTCCAGATCGCCAATCTATGTGCCACCATCGCCAACCGCGGCTGGTTCATCACCCCTCACATCGTTAAGGAGATTCAGGACACCATACTTCCGAAAGAGCTGACCGACAAGCATGTGCCGACCATCGACCGGCAGCACTTTGTCGACGTGGCCGAGGGTATGCGCATGGCTGTGCTCGGGGGCACATGCCGGCTCGCCAATCTCAAGGATGTGGCTGTAGCCGGCAAGACCGGTACCGCACAGAATCCCCACGGCAAGGACCATTCGGCATTCATAGGCTTCGCACCTTACGACGATCCTAAAATCGCCATCTGCGTCTATGTCGAGAACGCCGGATTCGGCGCCACCTACGGTGTGCCCATCGGCTCGCTGATGATGGAAAAATATCTCAACGACTCGATCGCATCCGAGCGCAAATTTCTGGAAGAAAGAATGCTTCAATCAAACACTATCATAAGCAGTGGAGTCAAGAAACACTAACGTCACATCGCTTCTGCGCAGCCTCGACTGGCCTACAGTGGTAATCTATACGCTGCTCGTACTCTGCGGAGTGGTAAGCATATATGCAGCGAGCTACGACTTCGACAATGCCTCGATGTTCTCGTTCGACGAATTTTCGGGGAAACAGCTCCGATGGGTCGGACTGGCATTCATAGCCGGCGCAATGATCATGCTTATTGACTTCAGGATATATGAAGCCTACGCCTACCCGATATATGCGGTGGTGATACTGTTGCTGATAGTCACCATATTCATAGCGCCCGACATCAAGGGATCGAGGTCGTGGCTCGTGCTCGGGCCTATGAGCCTGCAGCCGGCGGAATTCGGAAAATTCGCCACCGCGCTCGCCCTCGCCAAGCTTTTCTCCACCTACAATTTCAATCTCAACGCCAAGGCTTCCAACTATCTGAAAGCCCTCTTCATAATTTTTCTTCCAATATGCCTCATCCTCGCACAGAAGGAGACCGGATCGGCACTTGCCTATCTTGCACTCTTCTTCGTGCTCTACCGCGAGGGGATGAGCGGCCTCGTGCTTACTGCGGCACTCGCCACGGTAGTATTCTTCATCACCACGGTTAAATATACCGAGACAATGGTGCTCGGCATACCGTCGGGCGAAGTCGCCGTATTCATTATGATCGAAGCCGGAGTGGTTGCCATGCTTGCCGTATACTGCAAGCTGCCCGTCATCGCCCGCAACGTGCTCGGATGGTTTGTCGGCACAGGACTGACTGTATGGATACTTGCACTCTGCGGAGTGGAGGTGCCGGGCGCAGTATTCTTCATCGCGGCGATCACCGTAGCTATCGTGTACATACTGCTCCAGGCTTTGCGTGTGCCCCCGCGCAAGATTCTCGTCACGGCCGGAGCCGCAGTGCTTTCCGTATGTTTCCTCTTTTCTGTCAACAAGGTGTTCAACGATGTGCTGCAGCCCCATCAGCAGCAGCGAATCAAGGTGTCGCTCGGCATCGAGGAGGATCTCCGCGGTGCGGGATATAATGTGAACCAGTCGAAAATAGCGATCGGCTCCGGAGGCACTTTCGGCAAAGGATTTCTCAACGGCACGCAGACCAAGCTCAAATACGTGCCGGAGCAGCATACCGACTTCATATTCTGTACCATAGGCGAGGAGGAAGGATTTCTCGGCTCAGCAGTCGTATTGCTGCTGTTTCTCACACTCATACTGCGTATCATCTCCATTGCCGAGCGCCAGCCCACCACTTTCGGGCGTGTCTACGCCTACTGTGTGGCCTCATATCTGATATTCCATCTCGCCATCAATGTAGGCATGGTGATAGGCCTATGCCCCGTTATCGGTATCCCGCTGCCTTTCTTCAGCTACGGCGGTTCCTCACTGTGGGGATTCACTTTCCTTCTCTTCATACTACTGCGCATCGACGCCGGACGCCGCGAGCACCTTGTCTACTGACGGGATAAAGCATGTTGCTATTTTTGCTATTTCAATCCAAGATAGGCGCGCAAGGTTGTGGCGCTTATGTCGCCTTGGGTATGTATGGCAAGAATAACGGGACGGTCGGATGGGGCAAAAAACGGAGGCAGCATACTTCTTAACTCCCCTTCCGAGTGCGCTTCCATGTAGTCGAATCCATAAGCCTCGGCAAGCTGTCGGAGCGGGAATGGCCGGTCGGCCACCAGAAAACGGTCGAGAATAGGCATTGAGCGCGTGGCATCGATAAAACGGAATATGCCTCCGCCACCGTTGCAGAGCACTGCCATACGGAATCCCGACGGGATGCACGGTGCAGCCAGCGCTCCGATATCGTATTGCGCGCTCATATCGCCCGTCAGCAGCATCGTCATGCGCTCCGGAAATGCCGAAGCAGCCCCTATGGCGGTAGAGGTCGAGCCGTCGATACCGCTCACCCCGCGGTTGCTGTCGGCACGCGAGCATTGCAGCGCCGGAAAAAGCTGGGCATAGCGCACGGAAGTACCGTTGGACAGCTGCAACGCAGTTCCTTCGGGAAGGGAGTCCATCAGAACAGCAACAGCTCGAAGATCGCTCCATGGAGCCGACTCAAGGAAACGCTCATGAACTTCGCGGGCATGACGGTCAAGTTCCATCCATTCCGAGTAATAATCCGACCGGACATATGGAATATCCCTATTATTTTCATATGCCGACAGCAATCCGGCAAAGAAAGGCGCCGCCTCCATCTCGATACGTCGCGTAAGCGACTGAAAACAGTCGATCGTGGTATTCGCCAGCCTTACATGCCAATGTTCGCGAGGCTGCACACGGCGCAGATACTGCTTGATGAAGCGCGACACGATGGCTCCGCCTAAGGTAATCACCAGATCAGGCCGCATACGGTCGAGTTCCTCTTCCGAAAGAGTGCTGAGCACAGAGTCAATCGCATTGATGAAACGCGGCGACGACAGGTTGGATATGGTCTCGGTCATCACGGCGACATTTCCGCGTCCCGACAGAGCCTCAAGAGCGTGGCGTAAAGGCGCGTCGGGATTATGGAAGCCGGCAATGACAAGCACTTTATGTGTCTCTGCCAGAATTTTTGCAAGTACCGTTGCATCAGCTCCCGACAGACATGCATCGGGATGTATCATTTCCACCGTGCGCGCCGTCCATCGGGTTTCTTCCTCATGCACCATACCGCTAAGAGGTGCGTCGAGCTGAATGTTGATATGCACCGGAGCCTGCCGCCCCGAAGTGGCCGAAATCAGCGCGTCGTTGACCATGCGGTTGACATACCACTGCTGAGTCCCGGCATTGCATTCGGCTGGAATGTTATAGTTGCCCTTCACGTAGTTGGCGAGCGCCTCATACTGGCGCAGGGTCTGACTGTCGTCCTGGTCGATCCACTCTACAGGGCGGTCGGCCGATACCACAATCAACGGCACTTTACGATAGTATCCCTCGGCCACGGCAGGAGCATAATTGAGCAGCGCCGTGCCCGACGTACATACAAGCGCCACAGGACGTGCGGTGACCGATGCCTTGCCGAGAGCGATAAACGCAGCACTACGCTCGTCAATAACCACCGTACAGCGTATTGACCGCGATGCATTAAGAGCCATCATCAGCGGAGCATTGCGTGAGCCGGGTGAAACCACTGCTTCCCCCACTCCATGCTTCTCAAGAAGTGATACAAGTATGCGGCAAGACTCCTTGTCGGTCGTCAGGGTGGTATTCTTTTCCAAAACGCGCTTGATTTATTTATATGTTAATTTAACGCAAAGTTACAAAAAAGGGGAACAGTGAGCGCGATGTCGCGTTAAAATAGTATATTTGCATAAACACCCATTTTAAACAAGCTCTCAATAAGCGATATGAAACATCTGGATATAGCGGTACCCGTAACCGCACTGCGCGACGATGAACTTACCGACGTCGACCGCACTCTCGTAATGAAAGCCCGTGAAGCCACTTACCGTTCTTATGCGCCATACAGTAATTTTCATGTCGGCGCAGCAATTCTGCTCGACAACGGAGAAATCGTGACCGGCTCCAATCAGGAAAACGCCGCCACTCCGGCGAGCCTGTGTGCCGAACGTACGGCAGCATATTACGCCCATTCCACCTATCCCGATGCCAGATTTATGGCAATCGCCATAGCTGCACGCGACACAACCGGGAGCGAACTGAAAGATCCCATCTCGCCCTGCGGCGCATGCCGCCAGGCCCTGTTGGAATTCGAGACCCTTGCGGGACATGACGTGCGCGTAATTCTTGCCGGAAGCCGACAGTGCTATATCCTCGAATCGGTAAAGTCACTGCTACCGCTCAGCTTCACGCACTTCGAATAGCCGTCGGCAACAATTCTGCCATTGACCAACCAATATTAGAGGGTGCAGCAAAACCATATGCAATCATACCGATCATAACTTGTAGGGACGCGGCATGCCGCGTTACATCAAGATAATCAAGTCTGTACGGCTCGCATAATGTAACGCGGCACGCCGCGTCCCTACATTTTTCGCATTTTGCAACACCTTCTTGCATTCAATCGTCGTCATGATGATGGTGGCGGTGGTGATGTTTATAGTGCTTTTTCATCTCTTTCTTATAGGCTTTGTAGGCCTTTTTACGAGCCTTATACACATCCTCCATATAATCTTCGTAATCATCGTCATCGTAATCATAGCCTACATACATTAAGGCCGGAGAGGGATAATAATCATGATGACGCATCTCTCTGTTATAAGCCTTAACCGCCTTTCTGACAGCCTTGACAGAAGGTCGTGGAACGGGCCTGAACATGAGATCGGGATGACACGGCACCCCTCCAAGCGGCAGGGTCAGCATCATCGGCATGGGGGGAGCAGGAGCATAGTTAGAGATATGGAAGTTGACACCGTCAGTACCGGCATCAAGGGATACGAACTGTGCCGATGCACCCGAGGCACACAGTCCGACAAGTGTTGCGGTTAGAATAATCTGGCGTATCATAAGCATGATTATTAAATGTGTCGTACTGAGTTATAAACACTTGGGACAACCTTATTGTTGAAGCCGGGCGCAGCGCCAGTATTTCATCCAAAAATGATTGCCGCAACACCTGTGTGTTGCGGCGATCATTTAATACGTCTCTTACAGACCGTCAGATATGGATTACGAATGTTTCAAGCCATATCATTACCATACCGACCACATAACCCAGGAAAGCCATCCAGGTAATTCGCTTCATATACCACATGAAAGGGATTTTCTCGATACCCATGGCGACCACACCGGCAGCAGAACCGATAATAAGCATTGAACCGCCTACGCCGGCACAGAAAGTAAGCAGATGCCAGAAGAGGCCATCCTCCACAAAAGCCATCATGTAGGCCGGATCGGCCGACGCCTGTATCATCGCCTCGGAAGCAACGGGATACATGTTCATACATGCAGCTACAAGAGGCACATTGTCGACAATCGACGACAGCACACCTATGATACCGTTGATAATATATGGCTGATGAATAGCCTCGTTGAGCCATGTGGCAAGCGCGGTAAGTATATCGGCTTCCTGCAGGGCGGCCACAGCCATAAGAATTCCGAGGAAGAAGAGTATAGTAGGCATGTCAATGGATTTCAGAGCACCCGATATACGGCCCTCCATCTTTCCGTCAAGACCATAATGCCTTACCACAAGTTCGGTAACGAGCCAAAGCACACTTAGCGAAATCAATATTCCCATATACGGCGGCAGTCCGGTAAGAGCCTTGAAAAGAGGCACGAACAGGAGACCTCCGACACCGAGTGCAAGGATAAGCACCGACAGGTTGTGATGCTCTTTGGAAATCTCGTAGCCCACACGCTGATCCTGGCCATTTAGAGCCTCGACAGGAGCAGGCTGTATCTGACGCGATGCGAGAAAAACAGGAATCACCACCGATACAACACAAGGGATGAGCAGATTGACGATAAGATCGACCGAGCTGACATAATTCTTCATCCACAGCATGATGGTAGTAATATCACCGATAGGCGACCATGCGCCGCCGCTATTGGCCGCAATCACAATAACGCATGCAAAAAGCCAGCGTTCCTTCTGCTCCTTTAGCATCCGTCGCAGCATCATTACCATAATGATAGTCGTGGTCATGTTATCGAGAATACTCGACATAAAAAAAGCCACAAACGCGAGCACCCACATAAGGCCGCGCTTATTGTCGGCATGGATATGCTTGACGATTATATGAAAGCCTCCATATCGGTCGATAAGTTCGACAATCGTCATGGCGCCGATAAGAAACACTACAATCTCGCACGTATCACCCAGGGCGACAACAAGGTCGTGGGAGGTAGCCGGATCATGAGTGGCAAGCGCATAGATAGCCCACAGTACTCCGCACATAAGAAGCGCGAACGTGGCCTTGTTGATGTGAATCACATGCTCAAAAGCTATGAGCAGATAGCCTATGACAAAGACTACCAACATAAGTGTAACCATACCGGAAATACTATAATTTAAGGATAAAATTTTATTGTCTGCCTTCTGATTTGCGCCATCCGCATCAATAGAAATGTTCATACAGGCCCTTCTGCCGGACCGAAAAATAGGGAAAAGGCAAATCAGATGCAAAAGTAGCGATAAATTTGCTTAATTTTGCAAAAAATTTCGTCGAAGAAAGAAATGTCAAGAAAACGCAAGGAGCTCCCTGTACTGGAGCATATTGAAATAACCGACGTCGCCGCCGAAGGTAATGCCCTCGCCCGTGTCGACGGCATGGTGGTCTTCGTTCCATTTGCCGCTCCCGGCGACGTGGCCGACATCAGGCTCGTAAAAAAACGCAAAAGCTATGCCGACGGCCGTATCGAACGCATGATCACTACGGGAGAGATACGTGTGGTTCCACGCTGCGATCACTTTACCATATGCGGTGGCTGCCGGTGGCAACATCTCCCCTACTCGTTCCAGCTCCAATGCAAACAGCGTCAGGTAGAAGACGCCATACAGCGAATCGCTAAAGTAGAAGCACCCGCGGTAAGTCCCATTCTCGGCTCTGCCAGAATATGGGAATACCGCAACAAAATGGAGTACACATTCTCCAATAAAAAATGGCTTACCCGCGAGCAGCTTGAATCAGGCGAGGAGTTTGCCGACCGCGACGGCGCCGGTTTCCATATTCCGGGAGCATTCGACAAGGTACTCGACATCGACCGCTGCCATCTCCAGGATAACCTCGGCAACCGTCTGCGCAATTATATCCGCGACTTCGGCCGCCGGTACGGATATACCTTCTACGACCTGCGCCAACAGCAGGGGCTTCTGCGCAACCTCATGGTGCGCATAGCCTCGACGGGCGAAGTGATGGCGCTGATGCAGTTCGGAGAGGATGACCGCGACAAGATCAACAATCTGCTTGATGCCGTGGAGAAAGAGTTTCCGGAAATCACATCGCTGCTTTATGTCGTGAACGCCAAAGTCAATGACACTATCGGAGACCAGACCGTAATAACATACGCCGGACGCGACTATATCGAAGAAGAGATGGAGGGATTGCGTTTCCGCATAGGCCCGAAATCATTCTATCAGACCAATTCACTACAGGCCTACGAGCTGTATAAAGTGGCACGCGACTTCGCCGTCCTTTCTGGCGACGAGCTTGTATATGACCTCTATACCGGTACCGGCACAATCGCCAACTTCGTGGCAGGGCGTGCCCGTAAGGTAATCGGAATCGAATATGTGGAGGAGGCTATTGCCGACGCCCGTGTCAACTCGTCGGTCAACGGCATCGACAATACCGAATTTTTCGCCGGCGACATGAAGGACGTGCTTACCGACGCGTTCATTGCCGAACACGGCCGACCCCACGTGATGATCGTAGATCCTCCGCGCGCAGGAATGCACGAAGATGTAGTGGGCGTGATACTCAATGCCGAGCCCGAACGGATAGTATATGTAAGCTGTAATCCCGCCACACAGGCACGCGACCTTGCCATGCTTGACTCAAAATACCGCATCGAGGCTATTCAACCGGTCGACATGTTCCCGCATACCGCCCATGTCGAAAATGTAGTGAAACTGGTAAAGAGATAGCCTACACCAAACGCCCGTTTACCACACGGAGATGGTCGGTAGAGGCCATTACGGAATTATAGTAGCGCGCATTTCCGGTTACTTCCTGACCGATAAACGGCGGAAGAGTTATCCTCTCATTCTCGTCGGAAAGTTCTACTTCAGCCACTACAAGCCCCTCGTAGTGTCCGTGGAACTCATCGATTTCCCACACATGTCCGTCGTATGGCACGATAAATCGCTCCTTATCGATAACCGAACCGGTAGCGCATCGTTCAAGCATCTGACGGCCCTCGTCAACTGGTACTTCATATTCCCATTCGTCGCGGACAGAGCCGAGATTAGCTCCTTTCACGGTAAGATATGCATTCTCGCCACGCAGACGCACACGGATGGTGGCACGAAGTTCGGTCGACAAATACCCCTGCATTATATGAGTACTACCTGTAGCCATCTGCCGGTAGCTGCTGTCTGTTACCAAAAATTTGCGTTCTATCTCTACTGCCATGGTGCATTAATGTTAATCAGGTTAGTAATTCGAGGAATGTGATACATGCAAATATAATGTATTTTTCTCGCAGAGGGCCACATTGTGGTAATTTTTTCTTAAATTTGTGAGTTGATTACGGTATATAACACCATATACTTAAAATATCATTCAGAATGGCCTCCACCGATCAAGAAGAATATAACCCCGATTTCCCCAACGACAACACCGAAACTGCCGGCGAACCTGCTACGTCGAACTATACCGGCGACGATATCAAGACACTTGACTGGCGCGAACACATACGCCTGCGTCCCGGAATGTATATCGGCAGCCTCGGCGACGGCTCCCAAAGCGACGATGGCATATACGTATTGATCAAGGAAGTGCTCGACAATGCCATTGACGAGTATATGATGGGATTCGGCAAGCATATAGAGGTAACTGTGACCGACACTACCATAAGCGTAAGAGACTACGGACGCGGTATTCCTCTGGACAAGCTTGTGGATGTCAGCTCTAAAATGAACACGGGCGCCAAGTATGACTCAAAAGCCTTCAAAAAATCGGTAGGCCTCAACGGTGTCGGCATCAAAGCCGTCAACGCCCTCTCGACCGACTTCTACATACAGAGCTGGCGCGACGGTATGACGCATATTGTTGACTACAAGTGCGGCCAGATGGTCAGCGACAGCCCCGTAGAAGCCTCCGACCAGCCCAACGGCACACTGGTGCGTTTCACCCCCGACGCAAGCATATTCCGCGATTACCACTACCATGAGGAATATATCGTACGTCTGATTAAAAACTACACATTCCTCAATACCGGCCTTTCGATATTCCTCAACGGCAAGCGCTACTATTCGCGCAACGGCCTGCTCGATCTGCTCAAAGAGAACATGACGCAGGATCCCCTTTATCCCATTATCCATCTGCGCGGCGACGATATCGAATGTGTCATCACCCACACAAAGCAGTTTGGAGAAGAGTACTATTCATTTGTTAACGGACAGCATACTACGCAGGGCGGGACACATCTCACAGCATTCCGCGAAGCCATATCACGTACAATCAAGGAGCATTTCGGAAAGAACTTCGAGTACTCCGACATACGTGGAGGCATCGTTGCCGCAATATCGGTCAAGGTGGAAGAACCTGTATTCGACTCGCAGGCCAAAACCAAACTCACATCGCGCGATATGGGGCCCGACGGCCCGAGCGTGGCCAAGTTCATAGGCGACTTCGTAAAGAAAGTGCTCGACAACTATCTGCACATAAATCTCGAGACCGCCGACATACTTCTTAAAAAGATACAGCAGAACGAGAAAGAACGCAAGGCTATGGCCGGCGTTACCAAAGCCGTAAGGGAGAAAGCCAAGAAGATTGCCATACACAACAAGAAGCTGCTCGACTGCCGCGTGCACCTCAGCGACGTCAAGGGCGACGAGGAGCGTAAAAACGCATCGTCGATATTCATCACCGAGGGCGACTCGGCCGCCGGCTCGATAACCAAGATACGCGACGTCGACACCCAGGCGGTGTTCTCGCTGCGCGGAAAGCCGCTCAACACCTACGGAATGCCGCTTGTCGACGTGTACAAGAACGACGAATTCGCACTGCTCCGCGCGGCGCTCAACATAGAGGACAGTATCGATGATCTGCGCTACAACAACGTTATCATCGCCACCGATGCCGATGTCGACGGCATGCATATACGCCTGCTGCTGCTCACCTATTTCCTCCAGTTCTTCCCCGAACTGATAAAGAAAGGTCATGTATACGTATTGCAGACGCCGCTCTTCCGTGTGCGCAACAAGAATGTAAACCGCCGGCGTGGCGCAGCCAAAGGGAAGAAAAGCTCCGGTGCGGCCGATGAGACATATTACTGCTACAGCGACGAAGAGCGCGTGGCAGCCATCGAAAAGCTCGGCAACAACGCCGAGATAACCCGATTCAAGGGTCTCGGAGAGATCTCCCCGGAAGAATTCAGAGGCTTTATCGGCCCCGACATGCGCCTCGACCTCGTGACGCTACGCAAAGAGGACGCTGTAGGGGAGCTGCTTGAGTTCTACATGGGCAAGAACACCTCAGAGCGCCAGAACTTCATCATTGACAATCTTGTAGTAGAAGATGACTCCCAAATATCATGAGCGCATAGCTCTGTATCCGGGCACATTCGACCCGTTCACTATAGGCCACATGTCGATAATCGACAGAGGGTTAGAGTTGTTCGACCGCATCATAGTCGCGGTTGGCATCAACGACTCCAAACGCTGTTACCGTCCGACACCGGAGAGAGTCGAGCATATAAAAAGCGTGCTTCGTGACAAACCGCGCGTAGAGGTCACAAGCTACGACGGCCTGACAGTAGATGTTGCCAGGGAACATGGCGCGCACTTCATACTACGTGGCGTACGCACGGTAGCCGACTACGAATATGAGCGAAATCTGGCTTATGCCAACCGGCGCATCTCGGGAATAGAGACCGTACTGCTCTATACCCTTCCGGAGCTGCAATATGTAAGCTCCACGATGGTACGCGACCTTGACCGGTGCGGCTACGACATCAGTCCGTTTGTACCACAGACTCCCGCAAGCGAACAGTCCGACCGCAAAACACATTATAATAAATAGTACTTATCATTGAAAAGCCTACTGATGAAACACTTTTTGTTTACCACCATACTCTCGGGAGCGATGCTCGCCACGACAGCCGTGGATGCACCGGCCCAGATGAATTCGCTCCAACCGGCCCGCAAGCTGCAGATCGCCGAGGAACTTATCGCACACTACTACGTTGAACCGGTCGATCAGGACACGATCGTGGAGGAAGCCATACGCGCCATGCTCAAAACACTCGATCCGCACTCGGCATATTCAACCCCTGAAGAAACAAAAGAGCTGAACGAACCTCTCAACGGCAACTTTTCCGGAGTAGGCATCTCGTTTAACATGGCTTCCGATACATTATATGTTATTTCGACCATATCGGGGGGGCCGTCGGAGCGTGTGGGCATTCTCCCCGGCGACCGAATAATCGAAGTGGACGATACCATCATCGCCGGTGTGAAAATGAAAAATTCCGATGTAATGCGGCGTCTGCGCGGACCCAAAGGCTCCAAAGTCAACGTAAAGGTACTGCGCCACAATGTGCCTGACCTGATCGATTTCTCGATAACACGCGCCGACATCCCCATCTACAGCGTCGACGCAAGCTACATGGCCGATCCCACCACGGGCTACATACGTATATCGCGCTTCGCCGAACAAACTCCAAAGGAGTTTGAGGAAGCGATGAAAAAGCTCAAAAAGGAAGGGATGAAAAATCTCATCGTTGACCTCCAGGGCAACGGAGGCGGCTATCTCAACGCCGCCCAGGAGATCGCGGCACACTTCCTTGACAAGGGTGATATGATAGTATATACCGACGGGCCCAACACTCCGAGCCATTCCTACCGTGCTCCGCGCGACGGCGACTTCCGCGATGGCCGGGTAGTAGTACTTGTGGATCAGTACTCTGCCTCGGCAAGCGAAATTCTGTCGGGTGCCATACAGGATCATGACCGAGGCGCGGTAGTAGGACGCCGCACTTTCGGCAAAGGACTGGTGCAACGCCCATTCCCCTTCCCCGACGGCTCCATGATACGCCTCACCGTGGCAAAGTACTACACCCCTTCGGGTCGATGCATCCAGAAACCCTATGTAAAAGGCGACCTTGACGATTATGCCCTTGACATAAAGAAACGCTTTGACTCGGGCGAGCTGATGCATCCCGACAGCCTGCGCAAGGCGATGCCCGACAGTCTGCGGTTTACCACTCTCGACAAACACCGCACGGTATACGGCGGTGGCGGAATAATGCCTGACGTGTCTGTACCGCTCGACACAGCGTGGTACACGCCCTATTACCGCGACCTCATGGCGAAGGGACTCATAGTAAAATATACAATCGGCTATATTGACGGCCACCGAACCGAACTGCTAAAGGAGTACCCGACGGAAAAAGCTTTCGCCGACCGGTTTGAAGTGACCGACGCCATGCTGAAATCACTTACGGATAGTGCCGCCGGCGAAGGTGTAGAGATGAAGAATGAAGAGTATGAAAAGAGTCGCGAATATATCGCAATGGTAGTCAAAGCGCTGCTGGCACGCGATCTTTACGATTCTGGCTCGTACTACCGCATCGCCAATATGCATAACCCCACCTTTACCGAAGGGTTACGCCTGATCAACTCGCCGAAAGAGTATACAAAGCTACTCGGCGGCGAATGAAACTTTTAGATCTTGCATGAAATGAAAGAAGATATAATTTCCAATCCCGTTTCAGAACGCACGGTACTCGTAGGGCTTATTACGCCAGAGCAGCCGGAGGCCAAAGCCAACGAGTATCTTGACGAACTTGCATTCCTGGCAGATACAGCCGGAGCCGTGACCGAAAAACGTTTCCTGCAAAGGGTGGATTATCCCAATCCGCGTACGTTCGTCGGCAAAGGAAAACTCGAAGAGATACAGCAATATGTAGAGGAGAATAACATCGGTCTTGTAATCTTCGACGACGATCTTACCACAAAACAAGTGGCCAACCTTGAACGTGAGCTGAAGGTGAAGATCCTCGACCGCACAAGTCTGATTCTCGACATATTCGCAAAGCGCGCGCAGACGGCGAATGCCAAAACCCAGGTAGAGCTGGCTCAATACCAGTATCTTCTTCCGCGTCTGACGCGCATGTGGACACACCTCGAACGCCAGCGTGGCGGTATCGGCATGCGTGGCCCGGGCGAGACCCAGATCGAGACCGACCGCCGTATTATCCTCGACAAAATATCGCGTCTGAAAACCGAACTCGCAAAGATCGACTCGCAGAAATCGATACAGCGCAAGAACCGCGGTAAACTAACGCGTGTGGCCCTCGTGGGATACACCAATGTAGGCAAATCGACGCTGATGAATCTGCTGAGCAAAAGCGACGTGTTTGCCGAAAACAAGCTGTTTGCCACTCTCGACACTACCGTGCGCAAGGTAATCATCGACAATCTGCCTTTCCTGCTTACCGACACCGTAGGTTTCATCAGGAAACTGCCCACGCATCTGGTCAACTCGTTCAAGTCAACACTCGACGAGGTGCGCGACGCCGATATTCTTGTACACGTAGTAGACATAAGTCATCCTCAGTTTGAGGAACAGATCGAAGTGGTGAACCGTACACTCGCCGACATATGCGGCAAAGACAACGACAAGAAAATGATTGTCGTGTTCAACAAGGTAGATGCGTTCTCCTATACTCCGAAAGATGAGGATGATCTGACTCCACGCTCAAAAGATAACATATCACTCGACGAACTGAAAGCCTCATGGATGGCAAAACTCGCCGATAACTGCGTGTTTATTTCAGCCAAAGAGCAGACCAATATCGAGGAGCTGCGCCGACGCCTGTATGAAATGGCCAGGGAAGTGCACATGCAGAGATTCCCCTACAACGACTTTCTTTACCAGACCTACGACGATATCGACTCCCCGGAGGAGGATACTCCATCGGGCGATACATCTACGGCAACAGAA
>JAHZGZ010000301.1:23040-35428 GCA_019420545.1 Bacteroidales bacterium
GGTTAATATCAAAATAATACAGAGTAAACAGTCTATTATCACACTAAAAGTATTCAGACTACAATGGCTAATTTTCGCGAACTTACTATTGACGAAATCACACAGCTGAGGCAAAACGGATGTCACAGCAATGAATGGGTGCGCGTTAAAGTGGCCGATCCGTTTCGGCCATGCAACTACCACGATTGCGTATTCATCGGTGACATTCGTCTCGGCATAACCGAAGGTACAATACGCGGACTCGGCGGACTCGACTTTCCGACGGGTATCTACAACGCAACTCTACGCGACTGCGAGATAGGCGACAACGTGCGCATAAGCCATATACGCGAATGTATCGTAAACTACAGCATCGGAGCAAACACATGCATATCCAATGTCGGTTCAATAATCTGCAACGGACGCACTGCGTTCGGCAATGGTGTCAAGGTCAACGTCATGGAGGAGACCGGCAGCCGTGTAAACCTCATCTATGACAAACTTTCGGCTCAGATATCGTTTCTCCAGACCTTATATGTGACCAATACCCAGCTTATCGAAGCTCTCCACAACATGATACGCCGATATGCCGAGGAACATTCCGCCGACAAAGGAGAAATAGGATCATATGTGACCATTACGGATACCACCCGCATACAGAACGTGAGAATTCTTGACCGCGCCACAATAAGCGGGGCCTCGGCACTTATAAACGGCACTGTCGGTTTCCGCGCCACAGTAGGATGCAATGTCATCGCCGAAAATTTCATAATATCGTCGGAAGCCGTAGTGGAGAACTCGGTGCTCGTACATAATGCCTTTGTAGGGCAGGCGAGCCAGATCCGTAACGGATTCACGGCCCACGACTCGGTATTCTTCGCCAACTGCCATATGGAATGCGGCGAATCGTGCAGTATCTTCGCTGGCCCACACTGTGTGTCCCACCACAAATCGACCCTACTGATCGCAGGATATTATGCATTCTTCAATGCCGGCTCCAACTCCAACCAGAGCAACCACCTCTACCGCACGGGGCCAATCCACAACGGCATCCTCGAACATGGTTGCAAGACAGGCAGCAACAGCTATATAATATGGCCCGCACATTTCGGCGATTTCACACTCGTGCTGGGTAAACACAGCCGTCACCCCGATACCTCCGCGCTACCATACTCATATGCTATCGGCCAGCCTAACGGCGAGACACTGCTCTATCCCGGCGCTAACGTAAAGACAGCAGGAACCATACGCGACATACTTAAATGGCGTATCCGCGACAAACGCAGCCACGACATTCCCAAGCTGGACTATGTGAACACCGTCTCGCTGAATCCACTTACAGCGATTACCCTATACCGTTCGCTGAATATATTGGAAAATATCGAGAATGACGAAAGCAACGATTATCCGCGCCGCCACAATTTCCGCATCAAACGCGAATACATACGTAAAGGTCGTGAATATTATGCGCTCGCCATAGACTATTTCATGGGCGAGACGATAGTCAACAAGCTCTTACACACCCACTTGGACGCTGACAAGCCCCTTTGGGAACAGCTTCGGGAAGAACCGGTTGACGTCTCGGGCGACTGGGCAGATATTGTTTCCCTGATAATCCCAGGCGAGAAAATCAAAGACATATTCGATGCCATAATCGACGGAAGGATTGCATCGGTTGAACAACTCTCGGAAAGGCTCAACTACGAGGGATCACAGTATGACCACTATGCATGGGCATTTGTTTGCGATAATTTCCGGAAGTGCTATTCAGTTGACATCGAGGATATAACACCGGAGACGCTGGTGGCCGTAATCAACCGTTGGACCGACTCTGTGCGTTCACTCGACCAGATGAGACGCGACGACGCCATGCGCGACTTTACACAGCAACTCGGACTCGACAAGGACGGTATCCCCGGGGAATGGCACGACGAAAGCACCGATAATCAGACATTCAATCCGGAAAGCAATCCGCAGATCATGTCAATGCACAACCATTATGTGCAGGCCCTTCTCGACGCTCATCAGGTAACCACCATGCTGCGCAGGACATTCGACATAAAAGAAAATTCATAAATTCCACAACGTAACTTCCATAAATAATTTCCACGATATCGATATGAAGCATCTATCAACCGGCATATACGGCTCACTGCTTTTAATAACAGCAGCGTCGTGCAGCAACAATGAATGGCGCGTAAAAGGCACTCTCGAAGGTGCCGACGGGCAAGAAATATTAGTGCAGGCATCAGACAACGGACGATGGTACACTCTTGACACCATTACTACCGGGAAAGACGGCAAGTTTGACTATGCACACGCCGCAATGGGACGCCCCGACGTATACCGCCTGTATCTCAACGGACAGAGTATTTATTTCCCCGTAGACAGTATCGAGACCATTACGGTAACCGCCTCCGACAGTGCATTCGACTCATTATATGAAATCAACGGCACACCGGCTGCGGAAGCCATGATGCTTGCTGACAAAAAGATAAGAGAAGCCGTAGCGGCCAAAGGCGCACAAGTCGCGCTCAACGACTCGGTGCTCAAACGGGAGCTTGCACAGACCATCCTTGCCGATCCGGCAGGTATTGTGTCGTACTATATTATTTCCAAACAGATCAACGGACAGTACATTTTCAATCCGGGTGTACGCACCGACAACCGCGTGATCGGGGCAGTCGCCAACGCTTACAACGAGCAGCGTCCCGACGATCCGCGCACGGCATATCTCAAGCAGATTTATCTTGCCAACCGCATGGCGATGAATCCGAATCTTACCGTACCGACCGATACGATTCAGGCAACCGAGCTTGCTTACTTTGACATTTCACTGACAGATCATAAAGGCAAGACACATGCCCTTTCAGATGCAGTCAACAACAACAAAGTGGTTGTACTCAGCTTCACAGCATATACAGCAGAGGGATCCCCTGCATACAATGCCCTGCTCAACGAGGTATACACACGCTATCACGACCGTGGCCTTGAAATCTATCAGGTAGCATTCGACGATGATGAGTTCCAGTGGAAAAAATCGGCCAACAACCTCCCCTGGATTACCGTATACCATCCCTCGACTCAGGGCGCGCAGACGCTGATGAACTATAATGTGCAGGGCCTCCCCACCACTTTTGTCATCGCCAACGGCCAGATCACCGACCGTGTAACCGATCCCACCGCCCTCTCCACCACCCTCTCCCGCCACTTCTAATACTCTTTTCTTTATTGATATGGCTAAACAAAGGAATATAGTTATTTTTACCGAACGCTATCCGTATGAGGCGATTACGGAAGAAGTCTTTGTAAAACCCGATGTAATAGCCTTATCAAAAGTCTTTGATAAAGTATATATAATACCTTTGGTTAAATCCGGGCAACTGCAAAAGTTGCCCGATTTACCAAACGTAATAGTAGATACTACATTAGCCTGCAATAAATTCCAACATTCCCAGCTCAGGAAATCTATCCTCTCCTTTCATCCCTTTGTCTTATACCATTCTTTCAGAAACCTCTTTGAGGCTAATACTCTTAAACGCTGGATTAAAGGGCACTTCTACAATATCAATTGCATCACGATTTCTCATATTGTTATGCGAATTCTTAATATATATCGGTTAAGAAATAATAACACTATATTGTACTCTTTTTGGTTCAGTAATACGGTGTCTGCTTTAACATTACTTGCTGGGAAAAATTGGAAAATCATTACAAGAGCTCATGGATTTTCTGATTTATACGAGAAAACAGACAATTTCATATCTCACCACCTAAGAGCAAATGTATTCAAATCACTAACAGCTGTTTATCCTGTCTCTATATCAGGTTCAACCTATTTAAAAAATAAATACCCTTTATATATGGATAAAATAAAAACACATATATTGGGGTCATCCAAACCATTAATATCCAATAACAAATCATCATATTTGAAATCTAACCAATTCACATTTATATCCGTATCTCGTGTAATTCCATTAAAACGCATAGAACTTAATCATCTTATTATATGTCAACTTGCAAAAAATAATCCAAATGTAAGTTTCAAGTGGATTCACATTGGAGATGGTGATTGTTTATCCAATCTAAAAAAAGACGTTGATAAAACTCATCTACCCAATCTATCAGTAGAACTAAAAGGAGCTCTTCCAAATAAGGATATACACCGAATATATAATACTGAGAGTATTGATTTATTCATGCTGTTAAGTTCTACAGAAGGACTTCCAATAGCTATATGTGAGGCCATGTCATATGGTATTCCTGTTATTGCTACTAATGTAGGAGGTAATAAAGAAATAGTCAATGAGTCAAACGGTATATTAGTCGCTCAGAATTTTCAGATGAAAGATATTATTGCGAAATTAGAGAGACTGCTTAGAGATAATAACCAATTAATTGCAATGAGACATGCTGCATATTCTACATGGAATCAATCATATAACTCAGACAAATTAAGAGCTAAATTCGCAAAAGAACTTTATACCTATCTATCATAAAGTTTCTTGTGGTCATTCCAGAAAAATGAATAACGGCGTGCGACAATGTCAACGTGATTGTGTTTGGCAACAAAGGCGCGGGAGGCGCGCGAAAGGAGGGGAATGCGTTCAGGGTGAAGGACTATATCTTCAAATGTACGGAATAATGCGTCGTCATCAGGGAGGGCATTGATAATAGGACGGTTCTCTTTCTCGCCTATGAAATCATAATATTCAGGCTCTGCACCGGTTACAGCAATGAGCCCCTGCGCCATGGCAAGCATGGCATTCGTGGCAGGAGTGTAACTATATAACTGGTCAAGTATCACATGCGATGAACGCATCATCCCTACATATTCCTTATACGGCACACTTTCCACATATGTAAGTTCACACTTCTCAGGATAGCGCTCAACAACCTTCTTCACAGCGGCAAGCATTCTGTCGGTACCTTTTTCCACCATACGCTCACGATGCACCCCGAGGAAAATTCTTACTTTTCGCGGTACTGAGTCTATATCCTGACGAAGCGATAATGAGTCAACATCAATAGGAATTCCGGCATATCCTACTTTATCAGTCGGGAAATGACGTAACATCTCCTCATGATACTCCCAAAGGGCAGTAACAGCCCCATCCAGATGAGAGAAAACATAATCATTATAGGCTCTCATTTCCGAAGTATTCCACGATGCCATAAGATCTTTGCGTCCTATTGCGAGAGGTCCCGGAGCATCACCGATACGCCATTCATTATAACGCATACCCTTGGGATCGAGGCAATAGTCGATCCAATACGGCTCAGTACCATATGCCGAATCAAATACAAGTCGGTTATTCCTGCGAATGAAATCGAAAATCCATTTCAACCGTGTAGGACGCTGTTTTACAAAGAAAGGCGTACCGATCTGCACGACATCCCATCCGGATAATCGGCCAGTCTCCATCAGCCACTTTATTTTACCGGCCAATACAGCTCCTCCAAGTTTTCCCGGGATATGTCGGTCAAGATCAATATCACGATGGGTTCCCATCCAGGTACTACCATTCGAGGCAACGCACACCTCATGGCCAAGATTTCTAAGCCCCTTGGCCAGGCAATTATGATAATTGCTTGCGTCTCCCAGTAACAATATCCTCATATAATAAAAACATCAATTTATCGTTTTTATTGTAAAATCAAGGAATGGAATCTTTGCTGACGGTAGTGATACCGGTATATAACCGGGAGAAGATTGTCGGAGCGACGCTTGAGTCGCTTGAGCGGCAGGGATTTGTATGTCCGGTAGTGCTTGTGGATAACAATAGTTCCGACGGCACACTCAATGTATTAAAAAAATGGGCTGACGAACAAAATCTAAAAGGTGGGAATGTTACAGTACTGACCGAAAAGACTGCGGGCGCAGCAGCAGCGCGCAACCGTGGCTTGCAGGAAGTAAAGACCCCGTGGGTCATATTTTTCGACTCGGATGATCTGATGCTTGACGGACATCTGAAGCGCGTGGCCGATGCAATAAACCGATATCCGGAGGCGGATATAATCGGCTGGGATGTAGCGGTACATCGTCTTGACGGAAGTAAATCTATCCGCCCATTTGCCGATAAGGATATTATGTTCCGCAATATGTTCAATGCTATCTTCGCCACCCAGAGATATACCGTACGCACCGATTTTTTCCGGGCAGCCGGAGCATGGGATGCAAGCGTAATGGGATGGAATGATTACGAGACCGGAATGCGCCTGGCCGTCATGAAGCCAAATGTGGTGAAACTTCATGGAAAGCCGACAGTGCTCGTGATAGAACAAAACGCCTCTATTACCGGCACCGACTATTCCTCAGGAGCCAAGAAATGGGAACATGCACTTGATTGCTGCGAGACAACTTTGAGAAAATATAATCTGAGTCGTGAACTACGCTGGCTCGAACTGCGACGGATGGTACTTGCCGCTTTATATGCCCGGGAAAAAAGCAGCGAAGCCGATCGCCTCTATGGAGAAGTGATAAACCGATGCACTAATCCTTGGCGCAGCTTCCTCCTGAAAACAGCGTATGCCTATACCCGGCATGGGGGCAGAGGCATTCACATCCTGTTGCGCCCCTTAGTTTAGATCTTGTTTAAAACTTGTTTATCCAACCTTGGTAATACCATAAAAGCTGGATGAAACATTATTTTAACACACAATACCATAATGAAATCCACGCGAATTGGTAACTTTGCGGGTAATGAAATCGATTAAGTATATATTTGTGATTATTGCGATAGCATTGGCTGCTGCCGGATGCATTCGCAAAGAGCCGCTCAACGCTGAATGCGATATAGTTGCGGCCACTCTGCCCGGCGACATAATGTCGCAGCATGCACTGATCAACAACAACGAGGTGATCTTCTATGTAAAGAGAGGTACCGTCAAAACCGCTCTTGCTCCGGAATTCACCCTTACCGAAGGAGCCATAATTACCCCCCCCAGTGGAACTGAGCGCGACTTCGAGAATCCGCAGTCCTATACTGTAACGTCCGAGGATCGCCAGTGGAATAAGACCTATCCTGTATCTGTCCGAGATCTTGGGATACCACTTTCCTATGATTTTGAACATGTCAAGTACTTTGAAAATAATACCTATAAATACGACATATTCTTAGAGAAAAATCCCGACGGAAGCGTCAGCTTCGATTGGGCCAGTGGAAATCCCGGCTACGCCCTAACTGGACGAGGCTCTGATCCGACGTCATTCCCCACCTACCAGGTATCCGAAGGAGTCGACGGAAAATGCGTAGCTCTCACCACACGCGAGACGGGAGTATTCGGCAACGCCATGAATGCCCCCATTGCTGCCGGGAATCTTTTTATCGGTGATTTTGCCGTAAACCCCACCGCCCCTGCTAAATCAACCCACTTCGGCCTTCCCTTCGTGCAACAACCGTTGCGCCTCTCCGGTTATTATAAATACACCCCCGGAGCCAAATACTATCGCCTCAACAAGTCACTTCCAGGCAAACTGGAGGAAGTGCCCGGAAAGACCGACGAGTTCAACATCTACAGCGTGCTCTTCGAGCGCCCCGAAATCGGGTATCTCGACGGCACAAACATCCTCTCGTCGCCCAACGTCGTGGCGGTTGCCAAATTCGACGATGACGAGCGCGTTCCCACCGACCAGTGGACCTACTTCTCACTGCCGTTTGTCTACTTACAGCGACTTGATTACGCCAAACTCTTCGAAGGCAAGTATTCCATTACCATCGTAATGTCATCAAGCATCGACGGCGACACATTCTCCGGCGCTCCGGGGAGCACACTCATGGTCGACCAAGTAGTATTAACCTGTGAAGAATAACCTACCGAAATGAAAAAATTCATCATCTCCATACTGCTCTCCGCATCAGCACTGTTGTCAGCCACATTTCCTGCTATGGCACAGCGCGAAACCTCTCCTGCTCTCGAATGGTCGATACTCCACGGTCTTGAGTATGAAATCTATGCCGGGGCCAACATCGGCGGCACTGCTCCCCTCCCCCTCCCCGGTGAAATCCGTAAAATCGACGGATACAATCCTATGGTGAATCTTGCTCTTGGCGGCAATGTTATCAAATGGATCGACACAGCGCCAAAATGGGGATTCTCCATAGGCATATGCTTCGAAAACAAAGGCATGGACACCAAATCAACCGTAAAAAACTACGGTATGGAAATTATACAGGACGGCTCCCGCGTAGCCGGACATTGGACCGGACGTGTCGACACCAAGTACCATGCCTCGCTTATCACATTCCCTATACTTGCCCGCTGGCGTCCGTCGGCACGATGGAATTTTCATTTCGGCCCCTACGTCGGCGTAAGCCTCAACCATGAATTTTCGGGAAATGTCCACGACGGATACCTCCGTGAAGGCGATCCTACAGGGCAAAAAGTAGTTTTCGAAGGCGACACCCAGGCCCCATATGATTTCAACGATGAACTGCGCACCTTCCAGTATGGTGTACAGGCCGGAGCCTCTTGGAGGGCTTTCAAGCACCTTGCGCTGCGAGCCAGCCTCAGCTGGGGCCTCAACGATATCTTCAAAAGGTCATTCAAGACCGTTGATTTCGCTCTCTATCCGATATATGCCAACATAGGCTTCGGCTACGTATTCTGACAACAATCATCCATTCCAATACCTGACATCATATGGACTTTCAAGAAATGGTCGGTCGCGAAGCCGACAGCCTCATCAGCTTCCTTAACGCATCTCCCTGCAACTTCTGGGCAGTCGACACAATACGCCGCACACTCACCGACAACGGCTATACCGAGCTCGACATGACCGAATCATGGCGTGGCAAACTCCATCCCGGCAGCCGCCATTTCGTTGTCAAAAACAATTCCGCAATATTCGCATTCAAGATAGGCGACGGCACTCCCGCAAGCAGTTTCCGCATCATTTCCGCCCACAGCGACTCCCCCGGATTCTGCATCAAGCCCGCGCCCGAAATCAAGTGTGACGGAGGCGTTGTAAAACTCAACACCGAGGTCTACGGCGGCCCGATACTCTACACATGGTTCGACCGTCCACTCTCCATCGCCGGACGCGTGATGATGCGAGGCATCGACCCGCTTCACCCCGACACACGCCTCATCCGCTTCGATGAGCCGATGCTTACCATACCTCATCTTGCAATCCACTTCAACCGCTCCGTTAACGAAGGCAATCCTCTCTCAAAGCAGAAGGATATGCTGCCGGTAATAGGGATTGTCGACGAGCAGGTCAACGCACGCGGAATGGTGCTCCGCATGGTAGCCGACAAACTTCAGGTTGACCCCGACCAGATACTCGACTGCGACCTCACGCTCTACGACACCACTCCCGCCCAGCGCTGGGGATCAGCCGGTGAATTCATATCGTCGGGACGCCTCGACGACCTCTCTATGGCCTACGCAGCAATGCGTGCGCTCCTTCTCGCTCCCGATACCATTACCCCCGAACCTGTCGTGCGCGTAATGGCCGTTTTCGACAATGAGGAGACCGGTTCCGGCACAAAACAGGGAGCGGCCTCCCCCATACTCCGCAACATAATGATGCGCATCGGCGAGGCCTTCGGAGGCACATTCGAAGATTTCTCGCGTGCCATAGCCGGATCGTTCATGGTATCGGCCGACAACGCCCATGCCGTCCACCCCAACTACGTGGAGAAATACGATCCCACCAATCACCCCGTGGTAGGCCGTGGGCCCGTGATAAAAATCAACGCCAACTGCAAGTACATGACCGATGCCGACTCGGCCGCCGTGTTCCGTGCCGTCTGCGAGGAAGCCGAAGTACCGTTCCAGTACTTCGTCAACCACAGCGATGTAGCCGGAGGTTCAACCCTCGGCAACATCCTCACCTCCCAGATCGACCTGCGCGGCGTCGACATGGGAGCAGCCATCTGGGCCATGCACTCCGTGCGCGAAACAGCCTCAGCCATCGACAATGCCTACATAATCCGCGCTTTCACCCGCTTCTACTCCTGCTGACAAAGCAATATATAAACCCACAATTCAACAACATTCAAGTAATTATCTATGAAAAAACTTCTACTCACTATTGCGGCGGTGGCCGTAAACGCCGTTATGGCATATGCTACCGACTATTTGCTCTTCGACGGCAACGGCAAGGATCTTGGATTCAAAGGAGATGGCAAAGGCTGGTCGACAGAAGTCACCGTCAAAGGCAAGACTTTCAAGATCGAGACTGCCAAAGCAAATGGAACAAATAATCTTACAGAACCCGCATCGGAGATCCGTGTCTATAAATCATCACAGATCACCATATCCTCTACCGACGTGGCGATAAAGCAGGTAACGCTCACCTCTTCGGGAAGTAAATATAATAATGCTCTGGTAAGTGAAGGATGGACTATCACCCAGGATAATCTCATCAACACCGCAGTCAACAAAGATGGAGCGACAGCCGTAACTTTCGACGCTCCCAACGGTCAGTTCCGCGTCAAGAAACTTGTAGTAAGCGACGAAATCACCGAAGTCGAGAAACCCGTAGCCGTTTCGGTAAGAAGCGTCGAAGAAACCATTGCAAAGGACAACAAAACCCTTGTTGCCATTGACTATCCCCTCACAGTCGGTTTTGTAAATAAAGGCAATGTTTTCTGCCGCGACGAAGCGGGCGATTTTATTCAGATTTACGGATCCAACACTTACCAGACAGGCGATATCATTCCGGCCGGATGGGAAGCGACTTACGAACTTTACAACGAAAACACTCCTGAATTAATACCGGCCACCGCTCTCCCCGCAGCAATTGCAGGAACCTTTACACCCCGTACTGTCAGTGCCGGCGATATAACAACCGCGCTTGTCAACAATGTGGTACTCGTTGAAAATGTAGTACTGTCCGAAGCCTCCCCGGCAACAAAAGACAACTTTACCGGCACCAGCAACGGCGTCAGCCTGTCGCTCCGCAACAACTACACTCTCCCGAGCGTTGACCCCGGCACCTACGATATCACATTGGTCGTAACAATATATCAGGAGGCTCCGTCGCTCTATGTCATCGATTATAAGGCCAAAACATCGGGCATAGACACTGTGGGCAACGATACCGATACCAAAGCCGTATACTACAATCTCAACGGTATACGCATTGATAATCCGGGCCACGGCCTCTACATCCGTGTACAGGGCACTAACGCCACTAAAGTAATCCTCTAAACGCCATAAAGAATCTCTCTGATATAGCACCGGGCCTCATGTCGACGACATGAGGCCCGGCAGTTTTTATTGTAACGGCAGGTCAGCACCACCGTCATCAGTTCTGTTTCACCTCACCCGCAAGCGCCTGCCATAATGTATCATCGGGCACGGGAGCCGTGACGTCGACCACATTTCCGCTCACCGGATGGATAAAACGGATATGATGGCTTTGCAGCGAAATGCTGCCGTCGGGATTGGAACGCTTGTCGCCATATTTCAGATCGCCCTTTATCGGACACCCTATCGACGACAACTGCACACGTATCTGATGCTTGCGTCCGGTAAGCAGACGCACCTCCAGCAGATGGTAACGATCCGACGAGGCTATATGCCGATATTTGAGCACAGCTTTCTGAGCAACCTCTTTAGGCTGAAGCGACGCATACGATTTGTTGTTGCGCTCCACCGAAGTTATGTAGTGGGTAAGCGTGCCTTCCGGTTCAGGAGGCATATTGCGCGTGATTGCCCAGTAAGTCTTCTCGACCTCCCCCTTGCGGAAGAGCTCGTTCATTCGGGCAAGGGCCTTGGATGTCTTGGCAAACACTACCAAGCCGCCTACGGGACGATCCAGACGGTGAACCACCCCGCAGAACACATTCCCGGGCTTGGCGTATTTCTCTTTCAGCCAGCGCTTGAGTGTGTCGACCAGAGGCTCGTCGCCGGTCTTGTCACCCTGCACGATCTCGCCCGGTGCCTTGTTTACCACGAGCAGATGGTTATCCTCGTAAACTACTTCCATTATAGTCAGCGCGTGTAAGTAACTGTTTATGCGTAAAATTTAATAGAGCGGAGACGCATCCCGAAAATTCAGGGCGCGTCTCCGCTTGTTATTGTCGGTTTATGATCAGCCTATATTCATCAGTCGATACCGAGATCTTTCTTGATGGCCTCGATCTTGGCATCGGCTTCGTCGATAGCCTTGCCGTAGTCCTCGGGCTTCTCCATCTTGCCCTTGACCTCGACATAGAACTTGATCTTGGGCTCTGTGCCGGAAGGACGCACGCTGACCTTGGTACCGTCGGCGGTGAAGTACTGGAGCACGTTGGATGTAACGGGCATATCCATCTTCGTAACCTTTCCGGTGGGTACGTCGGTGAGGTTGAGATCGGCGTAATCCTTGATGGTGACGATGGGGCTTCCGGCGAGCTGCTTGGGAGGATTGGCACGGAAATTCTTCATGATGGCGATAATCTCCTCGGCACCG
>JAHZGZ010000302.1 GCA_019420545.1 Bacteroidales bacterium
CGTGATATTCTCAATCGCCACCGGCCTGCTGGGCGGATGGATCATCGCGGCATTCACCGACATGATATCCATATCGCGCTACGTATATGGCATACAGACCATGTTTATCGAATGGTATGTGTGGTACACCATCATCAAGGCTATCGTATTCTCGGTCATAATCACTTCGGTGGCATCGTTCTGCGGCTACTACGTTAAGGGAGGCGCGCTCGAAGTGGGCAAGGCATCGACCAACGCCGTGGTATCAAGCTCGATCCTCATTCTGCTTTTCGACGTCATACTCACCAAACTGCTGATGCAATGATAGAGGTAAAGGACATAGAGAAATCGTTTGACGGAGTAAAGGTGCTCAAGGGTGTCAGCGCCACGTTTGACACCGGCAAGATCAACCTCATCATCGGCCAGAGCGGCTCGGGAAAGACCGTGCTGATGAAATCGCTCGTGGGACTTGTACGTCCCGAGCATGGAGAGATACTTTATGACGGACGCAACCTCCTGGCGATGGACCGCGAGCAGGTGCGCCATCTGCGCACCGAGATCGGCATGCTCTTCCAGGGATCGGCGCTTTTCGACTCGGAAACCGTGCTCGGCAACGTGGAGTTCCCGATCATGATGTACACTAAGATGACACCTGCCGAACGCCGCGAGCGCGCGCAGTTCTGCCTCGAACGCGTAGGGCTGAAAGGTGCCGACGACAAATATCCGAGCGAGATATCGGGCGGTATGCAGAAACGTGTGGCCATTGCCCGCGCCATCGCCCTCAATCCGAAATACCTTTTCTGCGACGAGCCCAACTCGGGCCTCGACCCCAAGACGTCGATACTGATCGACGAGCTGCTCTACGACATCACCCATGAGTACGGGATGACCACGGTGATCAATACCCACGACATGAACTCAGTGCTCGGTATCGGGGAGAACATCGTGTTTATCAACAAAGGATACCGTGAATGGGTAGGCAACAAGGAGCTGATCTATTCCTCCACCAACGAGGCACTGACCGACTTTGTGTTCGCCAACGATCTCTTCCAAAAAGTGCGCGCTTACGTACTTGAGCACGCCCACCGCTGATCAGCCCCCGTTATCACTACAGATTCACATGAATGCCCGCGGTCGATGAGGTCACGGGCGGTTTCTGTGCCGGTGTGTTTCCCGATGCTGGTGCAGACGTGGCCGATGACGCCGCCGAAGCAGCGTCGGCGGCCGACATCTCGGCACCGAATATGCGCGGTATCAGCCGGTTTATAGCCAGAAGCGTGACGAGATAGCAGGAGAGCAGCAACGCGAGATCATAATGTAGCGGGAAAACGTTGCGGAAATGTCCGCCCGCAAGATATACGATGAATTCCAGCCAGAAAAGTGTCTGCACACACAGGCAGAGCGTACACCAAGCGTGGGCCTTGAATTTCTGATACCCGACACTCCATAGCGTGTAAGGCAGACAGCATGCGCTCGCTACCGCCAGATAAGGCACACACGGGGGATAAAGCATCAATGCCAGGAAACTTACCGAAAAATATGTCATGCCGATCTGGCACCACGGAAATAGCCCCATAAATACCGAAACGTCCTGGCTGAGAACGGTCGAACATCCATGGCTCTCGATCACACCGCATACACTGTCGGCAGCACGGCTCTCGACATGAGCGTCTTTAAGTATAAGCAGATAACACACATAAATCCCGGCACCGTTCAGCAGCAGCATTACCCCGGTCGACCAGTCGGAAAAAATATGGTTGATCACGGCAAACGACACTATCAGAAATGCCACGGCGGCAATCAGCACCCACTCCTCCACACACCGCGAAGTCTCCTTGAAACGGTGTGCCTTATAATTTGTCTCCCCGCTTGCCGATGTCGGGGCGGCGGTAAGCGCCCTTCCGTTCCATTTGGCAAGGAACTCCCCTACAGGTATCTCACCACGCCGGTGGCGCGACTCTACGACCGTAACGCTGTCAGGCGATATTTCGGTAACGAGGCGGCATCCGTCGGCAGTCTCGGCCACGAAAGGCACACACAACCGGCGCAAGGATGCAGCCTCGGGATTCATCTCGGTAATTTCAGGGGAGGCCTTGTACTCGCGCAGCAGATCGTACATGGCCGTCAGGGCCATGTGGCGCGGATAGGCACGGAAACGACGGGTGCTGTAGGCATCGGTATGAGGTACGCCGAGCACACGCAGATATTCAGTAAACAACGATTCGGATGAAGCCATACAATTATCATGATTATACCCAATAATAACATCCACGACCAATATATGGTTGGCATTTTTGGCTGTACGGTTTTGACATGCGGGGGAATTGGAGTAACTTTGCGGAAGAAAACCAGTTGTTAGTAGTCACACTATTGTTAGTAGTCACATTTATGGATAAAGTAGTTGCAAAAATACTGTTGTTGCTGTCGGCAGGCATTATGTATTGTGCGGATGCCCGCGGAGCAGACACCGGGAACGGTACTACGGAGAAAGCATTCGATTATATGCCCAAAATCCACGGCACCTTGCGCACGCGCTATGAAATGGCGACACAGGATGTAATGTCGCGCTTTCAAGTGCGCACCGCGCGAGTATCTGTAAGCGGTAACGTCGCACCGTTTATCGACTATTATCTACAGACCGATCTCAACGACCGCGGGGCCTACTCGTTTCTTGACGCATGGGGCCGCGTGGCTGTCACAAATAATATAAAGGTATCGCTCGGCCAGATGCGTATCCCGTTCAGTGTCGACGCGAGCCGTTCGCCACATCAGTATTATTTTGCCAATCGCTCGACCGTCGGCAAGCTCGTAGGTCAGCAACGCGGTGTGGGCGGAAAGATTGCCGTTGCCCTTCCCGGATCAGGCATCACAGCCGAAGCGGGAGTATTCAATACCCACTCGATTTCGCAGCACAAGGTATGGGAACGCACGATGGATGCCTCATGCAAGGCACGCTATACATTCGGCAACATGTTTGTCGAGGCCGGATTCGAGTCGGTGCGCCCCGACTCCGTACGCATCAACCAGATCGACGGTGCCATACACTGGGGAGCAGGCCGGTGGATGGTAGAAGGTGAGTACCTCTACAAGCATTATACCCGCGACCGTTTCACCCCCACACATGCATGGAACGTTATGGCCGATTACCGTATGCCAATACGCACCAACACGTTCAACTATCTGTCGTTACAGGCCCGCTACGACGGCATCACCGCCAACAGCCAGGGCACACGCGATGATGACGGCCTCCTCTATGCCACACAGCCGCGCCATCAGCGTGCCACGGTAGGTGCGACGCTGAGCTATGTGCATCCGAAAGTCAGTGCCGATCTCCGGCTCAACTACGAAAACTACTTCTATCCATCCGACGCCGAAGTTCCGGTCGACGACAAGAGCAAGGTAGTGGTTGAGCTTGTAATCCGCTTCTGATTGTAACGTCACTAATGAAATAATTGAAATACAATACCATACAAGTATGTCGAAAATAGGATCAGTAATGACCCCGGTAGGGCGCAAGGCGCTGCTGCTGGGTAGTGGAGAGTTAGGCAAGGAAGTGGCCATCGCGCTTATGCCCTACGGCGTGGAAGTAGTGGCCTGCGACCGCTATGCCAATGCCCCGGCCATGCAGGTGGCCCACCGCAGCTACGTGTTCAATATGCTCGACGGCGCCGAACTGCGCCGCATCATCGAGCTTGAGCGTCCCGATCATATCATCCCCGAGGTAGAGGCGATAGCCACGCCTACCCTTCTCGAACTGGAGAAAGAGGGATACCACGTCACCCCGACGGCACGCGCCGCATGGCTCACCATGAACCGCGAAGGCATCCGCCGTCTTGCCGCCGAGGAGCTGGGCATCACCACCTCCCCCTACCGATTCGCATCTACGCGCGAGGAATTTGAGAAGGCCGTAGAGGAGATCGGCATACCCTGCGTGGTAAAACCGATCATGAGCTCGTCGGGCCACGGTCAGAGCACCATCAAGAATGCCGAAGATATCGACCGCGCATGGCACATAAGCCAGGAAGGCGGACGTGCCGGAGCCGGACGTGTCATCGTAGAGGGATTTGTCAACTTCGATTATGAAATCACCCTCCTTACTGTAAGGAGCTGCACCGGCACCGTATACTGCGAGCCGGTAGGTCACATCCAGATTGACGGCGATTACCGCTATTCGTGGCAGCCGCAGCCCATGAGCGCAACAGCGCTTGCCTCGGCCCAGGAGATTGCAAAAAAGGTAACCGATGCACTCGGCGGCTACGGCATATTCGGCGTTGAGCTTTTCGTAAAGGGCGATCAGGTAATCTTCTCCGAGGTATCTCCCCGTCCACACGACACCGGCATGGTGACCATGATTTCGCAGGATCTCAGCGAGTTCGGTCTCCACGCGCGTGCACTGCTCGGACTGCCGGTTCCGGCTATCCGCTTCTACGGCCCCTCGGCATCGCGCGCCATCGTGGTCGAAGGCGACAGCGACAAGGTTGAGTTCGACAATCTCGAGGAGGTTCTCGCCGAGCCGGGTGTACAGCTCCGCATCTTCGGCAAACCCGAAGTAAAAGGTCACCGCCGCATGGGTGTTATCCTCGCAACCGACGAAACCGTCGACGCAGCCCGCGCCAAGGCCGAACGCGCCTACGATGCTCTCCGCGTCAACGTCCTCCCCCGCTGATTATCTTACATTCTACATAAACAAAGCGCCTGCATTGTGTGTGATGCAGACGCTTTATATAGAGCTTGTTTAATAATAAACAAGCTCTATAATTTTACACTTATCTTTTTATCTGTATTTCAAGTGATGGATCAGCGCATGCCGCCGCGCATGTTCTTCATGGCGCGCATGGCGTTCATCATCTTCATGGGGTTCGACTTGATGGCGTTGGCCTGGCGCATGAGCTTACGTGTCTCCTCAAACTGCTTGAGCAGGCGGTTGACATCCTGAAGCGAATTGCCGGAGCCTTTGGCGATACGCTGGCGGCGGCTGGCATTGATAATGTCGGGGTTGGCGCGCTCTGCGGCTGTCATCGACTTGATGATCGACTCGATGCCCCTGAAGGCGTTGTCGTCGATATCGACATCCTTTATAGCCTTCCCCACGCCGGGGATCATCGAGGCGAGATCCTTGAGATTGCCCATCTTCTTGATCTGCTCGATCTGGGCGAGGAAGTCGTTGAAGTTAAACTGGTTCTTGGCAATCTTGCGCTGGAGTTCGCGGGCCTGCTTCTCGTCAAACTGCTGCTGGGCTTTCTCCACGAGAGATACGATATCGCCCATGCCGAGAATACGGTCGGCCATACGCGCGGGATGGAAGTAGTCGAGGGCGTCGAGCTTCTCGCCTGTACCTACAAACTTGATGGGCTTGTCGACAACAGTACGGATCGACAGCGCGGCACCGCCTCGGGTATCACCGTCGAGCTTGGTGAGGACAACGCCGTCGAAGTCGAGGCGCTCGTTGAACTCGCGGGCGGTGTTCACCGCATCCTGACCTGTCATCGAGTCGACCACGAAAAGTGTCTCCTGCGGTTTCACAGCCTTCTTGATGGCGGCGATCTCCTGCATCATCTGCTCGTCGACAGCCAGACGGCCTGCGGTATCGACAATCACAAGGTCGTAGTGGTTGGTCTTGGCGTAGCGTATGGCGTTTTCAGCGATCTCTACAGGATTCTTGTTGCCCTCTTCGGTGTAGACGGGGACGTCGATCTGCTGTCCGAGAACCTTCAGCTGCTCGATAGCGGCGGGACGGTATACGTCGCCGGCTACAAGGAGCGGACGGCGTGACTTCTCGCTCTTCAGTTTCTTGGCCAGCTTACCGCTCATGGTGGTCTTACCGGAGCCTTGCAGACCCGACATGAGTATCACGGTAGGATTTCCCGAAAGATTGACCTGTGCGGTATCGCCGCCCATAAGGGCCGCGAGCTCGTCGTGGACAATCTTTACCATCAACTGACCCGGCTGGATGGCGTTGAGCACATTCTGGCCCAAAGCCTTTGCCTTTACAGTATCGGTAAACTGCTTGGCCACCTTATAGTTGACGTCGGCGTCGAGGAGCGCGCGGCGCACGTCCTTGAGCGTTTCGGCTACGTTGATCTCGGTAATCTTACCTTGGCCTTTGAGAAGCTTGAAACTGCGTTCAAGCCGTTCGCTTAGATTTTCAAACATATGGTCGCGTAAGTGTTATACTAAGAGCTTGTTTAATAATAAATGTTACCGGCAGGGCGGTCAGTCGTCGAGCAGATTTTCGTTTGTGATGAGGGAGTTATGGGGTTCCATAACGACCGAAGAGCAGACGGAAAGATGCCGGCGAATGACCGACGGGAGGTATTGTTTTTTATATTATTGATATATTTTTGTATTTGTTTAAAAAAACGGCAAGAGGCTGTGTGATTATAAAGTTACCTTTTGTCTCGTATAGCTTGGCCGCTTTCCGCCCTGTGCCTCAGTCGTGTACATCCAGTACACTCCTTCAGCCCATGTCGAAAATCGTCTCAACCTATACGACCCTGTCGGCAACATTTATTATTAAACAAGCTCTTATATATGAGAAGAGAGTGAGGCCGTCTCATACCAGCCGGTTGGTGGCCGTGTCGGGGAATATCACGGCAGGCTTGAATGTACGTGCCTCGTCGTAGGGCATCGTGGCATAACTCATTATTATCACCACGTCGCCGGGGAGCACCTTGCGTGCGGCGGCTCCGTTTAGGCATATCATGCCCGACCCGCGCTCGCCGGCTATGGCGTAGGTGTCGAAGCGCTCGCCGTTGTTATTGTCGACGATGTAAACACGCTCGCCGGGAAGGATATTGGCGGCGTCCATCAGATCCTGGTCGATAGTGATGCTGCCGATATAATCGATATTGCTCTCTGTTACAGTAACGCGGTGAATCTTCGACTTCACCATCTCTACCTGCATCATGATTCCGCGGGATATTTAATATTATCGATCAGGCGCACATCGCCCATATATACCGTGACACAACCTACGGCCTCGCCTGCGCCCCATTCGGCAATGGGCTGCATGTCGGCGGGGTTGACAATCTCGTAGTACTCCACCTCCATGCCGTCGACAGCGTTGATGGCATCGGTAACCGCCTGCTTCACTTCGGCCACACTCTTCGAGCGCGCACCGGCCACGCTGGCGGCAAGTATGCGGTGGATATTGGGAGCGAGGGCACGCTGCCCGGCCGAGAGGCGCACATTGCGCGAACTGAGGGCCAGACCGTCGGCCTCACGCTTGATCGGGCATGCCACGATCTCGATGTCGAAGCCTTCAAGCTCCACCATGCGGCGTATAACCGAAATCTGCTGGAAATCTTTCTCGCCGAAGTAAGCGCGGTCGGGCTGTACCATGCGGAAAAGGCGGCTTACCACCTGGGCCACTCCGTTGAAATGGCCGGGACGCATGGCGCCCTCCATTACCTCAGCCACAGGCCCGAGGTCGAACACCCGGGTGTCAGGCTCTGGATATATCTCCTCGACAGTCGGCAGAAAGGCGATATCTACGCCGGCCTCAAGAAGCTTGCGGCAATCGGCCTCCTCCGTGCGCGGATAAGTGCGCAGGTCGTCGGGATTGTTAAACTGGGTAGGGTTGACAAACACGCTCACCACCACGGCATCATTGTCGGCGCGGGCCTTCTCTATCAATGACACATGGCCTGCGTGGAGCGCACCCATAGTCGGCACAAAGCCCACGCTACGGCCCTCGGCCTTCAAGGCCTCAACGGCTTCGCGCAGCTCTTTGGCTGTACGTACAGTTTTCATTTCTTTGTTGTTATCTTTTGTCGTTTTGCAGTCGGCCGAATCTTTCCACGCATTAAAGCGCAACATTCTCCGACGGCCTGCAAAATTACTCAATCCCCCGCTTTCACGCAAACCTAAGCCTAAAAACTTGATATTTATCCAAAATTTCTAAAGACTTATTGTGTGAATTTACGCACAGAGTCCACAGAGAGCACAGAGGATAAGAGTTTATATAAATGTAGGGAGGCGGCGTGCCGCGTTACGTCAAACTAATCAAGCATGCACGATTTGCATACTGTAACGCGGCACGCCGCGTCCCTACATTTTTTTACGTTTTGCAACACCATCTCCCGACTTATTCGTATATTTGCAGAAGATTCCCACTCAATTATCACATTCGAAACGATACCAGTCATGAATTACCGACAAATCATCACGACAGCGGTATGCTGTGCGGCCACGGGCGCAATCATATCGGCCGGATTTACCGCTTTTGCTGAGAATACCACAAATGAGAATACCGGATACTGGAACACGAAAGGGCGGTTGCTTCCGCTGCGTCTGCCCATGCCCCCGGCAGGATATACTCCTGAACAGCTCGATATCGACGGCGACGGCCGTCCCGACGCCATCCGCTCCATCACCTCGGGCGGAGTGCCGGTAATGTGGCTCGACGACGACGGCACGATGCGCCCCGGCGATACCGAGAGCGACATGGCGTCAGGCACACTGCTTATCGACCGCAACAGCGACGGCAAGTATGCCGGTCTCGGCGACATGATAATCGACTGGGTGGACACCGACCGCGACGGTCGGGCCGACATGCAGATCGTGATCGACTATCCAGCCGACACCCTCGCCGAAAATGCCTGGAAAGGCCACTACATGATAGTGTTCGACACCGACCGCGACAATGTGTTCAACTACATAAATTTCCATAATTTCCAGCTGAGCTGCTGGGATCACTACGGCCTCAGCGACTTCCACGAGGACTACCACGGCCAGACGGCATTCGCCAAGATGCACGAGTGCACCTACCGCATCCTCGATCTCGACAAAAACTGGGAGAATCCGTTCCTCTTCTACGACCCCGACAACGACGGGCTGACCGAAATGACGATACGGTTTACCGATCCGATGAACAAAAAGACACCCGGCGCGCCGCGCAAGCAGCCGTCGGGGCGTATCGACCACGCCTTTCTGAGCGTCGACCTCGACAATGACAACGGCCCTGCCAACGAATTCGACCTCGACTTCACCCTCCACTTCGCAGGCCCGGGATTCGACTACTCCGATATGACCCATCCGGTAGCCAATCTGCGAGGCAATCCGGCCCACGACTCACTGTTTCTCGACCCTCGCTATCGCAAGCTTACCCATCTGACCTACCCTGACCACGGCCAGGCGCGCGACGCGATGTTCAACCGCGGCAAATGGACGTCGGCCGAGCTTACCTACGATGAGGACGACGACTGCGGCCGATGGGAGCGCGTGGAGCTGTATGAGAACCGCGACGCATTCCTCACCGGATGGAAAGGCGGAGGCGTCGACAACCACAAGCAGAGCGACGCCACCGGCGACCGCGGCGAGTGGGACAAGGACAACTCGGGAGGCGGACGCCTCTATATCAGCCCGCTCGACGGCAAGCTCCACCTCTATGGCGCCGAGCGCGGCGTATGGCGCGTCGACCAGGACGCATCATTCTTCGAGGGGTGGGACCGCATGTGGATGGGCCTCGACCGCAATCCCACATCCTTTGCTACTATAGAATATCTCGACACCGACGGCAACGGATTCTTCGACACGATGAATCTCGACCTCGACGGCGACAAGAAATATGAGGAGACAGTATCGCTCACGGCCCTCGGCGTGCCCGACTCCGCTGAGGTAATCGATCATTCGGGATTCAGCTACGATGACTACACCGCCCTTGCCCGGCGCGTGGCCGACGGAATGTGGAACCGCGCGAAATCGAGCATGGACGCCGCCCGACGCATGGGCGTAGCGACGCAGTGGTACGCCATGTGGATGCTGCCGCGCTCTCTGCGTCAGCGCTACGACCACGGATTCTGGCTGTCATTCTATCTACAGCGCGACATGCGCCACAAGCTCCTCGGCTCCGATCCGGAAAAAGTGCCGGCATTCGACCGCGCATACTACCTCGACCGGCTCTCCGAGGAGATACCGGGCGGACATCTCGTGACGCCCGCCGATCTGCGCGCCATCAAGGCGTCGGCGTCGCTCCCATTCGGCAAGGAGATCGTCAAAGAGCTGACCGATACCGTCGAAAGCCGCCGCAAGCATCCCCTGGCGCTTCCAGAAGGTCTCGGCGGACATTACCACCATTATTTCTGCCCGAAACACAATCTTATATACTCTTTCGACTGGAACAGTCCCAAAGCCCATCTCTGCCCGGCTTGCGGCACCCGTGTGAAAGGCAACGCCCACCTCGACTATGCCTGGAACAACATGGCGCATACCCACAACGGTGCCTACATGCTCAACTGCGCCTACCTCTACCGCACGACGGGCGACCGTAAGTATGCCCGTTATGCCGCCGACATGCTCCTCGACTATGCGCGGGCATATCCCGGCATGATGGAGCACAACAAAAGCTTCAAGCACACCCCCGACGCATTCGACGCCGGACGCATATTCGCACAGAGCCTCGACGAATCGAGCTGGATAAGCCGTGTGGCCGTGGCCTACGACATGGTGGAGGACGCCATGACGCCCGAAGAGCGCGCCAAGGTCGAGAGCGATCTCTTCTCACAGTGCGCCGAGATGCTTACGCGCCGCCCGGCGGGAGCCAACTGGCAGATGTGGCACAACAGCGGCATGGCCGCATGTGCCGCCGTAACCGGCTGCGACTCGCTGATGACACGTGCCATCGAGGATCCCAAATACGGCTACCGCGCCCTTATAAAGAAACACTTGAATCCCGACGGATGGATCAACGAAGGCTCGGCCCACTACCATTTCTACCCGCTTGAGGCGCTGCTCCTTACCGCCAATGCCGCCCGTGGGCTCGGCATCAACCTTTTCGACGACGACATGCTGCTGATGCTCGAAGCTCCGGCACGCAGCGTATATACCGACATGTCGTTCCCGTCGCACGGCGACGGCTGGTATGGCGACAATCTCCCTGCCTTCGCCGCCTTCTACGAGATAGCCAACACACGCTTCCCCGGCCGACGTTTCGACAACATGCTCGCCGAGCTTTACACACATCGCGCACGTACCGACCGTCAGGCTCTGCTCTCAGGCGCCGAACTTCAGGGTGAAGGCACGGGCTACCGTCAGCCGAGCATCTGCTATCCCAAGAGCGGATTCGCATGCCTGCGATCGGGCGACAATACAGTTGTGTTCAAGTTCGACAACAACAACGCCGGCGGCCACGAGCATCCCGACAAGCTTTCCTTCACCCTCCACAACGGCAAAAAGGAGCTCTTCCCCGACTTCGGTACCTCGGGCTACGGCACGCCGGAATACCTCGGCTGGTACAAACGCTCGCTGTCGCACAATGCCATGAATGTCGACGGCCTCGACCAGAAAGTATGCAAGGGTAAGCTGCTCGCCTACGAGACCGACGCCCGCGGAGCCTATGCCGCCGGCATGACCGACAAGTCCTACCCCGGTGTGGGGATGCGCCGCGCCATGCGCATCCGCGACAACGTTGTCACCGACACACTGACCTGCACCTCCGACACCGCCCATGTGTATGACTACGTGCTCCTCTTCAGCGAGCGTCCCGAGATCGCCGGCAAGTGGCTCACCGACACTCTTTCCGCACCCGCCGTCCCCTCGGCTGCCATTAACCGGAGCACAAAAGATGGCGCTCCCGCACAATCGCCGGCGTATGCATCGATCCGCGACGTAAAGAGCATTGACTTAAAGTCGCGCAAGCTCACTGCGAGCACACCTTCGGCACGTGTCGACATACAGCTGGGCTCGCTCCCCAAAGGCACCAAAGTCTACCTCGGCACCGCCTCCGGCATCCCCGCCAATCCCACCATCTCCGTTGGGAGTGCCGCCGTCGATGCAGCCGCAAGCCCCTGCTATCCCCTCATAATCCGCATCCCCTCCTCCACCGCCGACATCCGTACCCGCTACACCCTCCCGAAATAATCCACCCGTAAGAAAAACCGTCCTCCCACAGCATAAGAACTGCACTGGGAGGGCGGCGCTTTAGCCCGCCACTATTAGAAACTATATGTTATTATAGCTTGTAGGGACGCGGTGTGCCGCGTTACACCATAGTAATCAATCATTTACACCTTACCCAAATGTAACGCGGCACGCCGCTTCCCTACTTTCTCGCTTTTGCGTCATCCCTTTTTTATATCGGTATAATCCGTTAAATATATTTAATACCATTGTCACATCTACCAAATTACCCTATCTTGCGAAAAATCTTTGCGGCCCCTCTGACGCCTTGCGTAGGAGACGCAGTTTCCAACTGCGTTAACTTTATTTAGGCAATAAAAACGCACAGAGCACACAGAGTCCACAGAGAAAAAATCCTCCGTGATCTCCGTGCGGTATTTCCGCTACCACAAATGAAAAGCGTATGAAAAAGTTGAATACCTCCATATTTGCCATCGCGCTTGCCGCG
>JAHZGZ010000303.1:0-426 GCA_019420545.1 Bacteroidales bacterium
AGGTCGGGCTCGGACTGATGGTCGGCCTGACCATGGTATTCAGTCCCGACATAGTGATGCGCGAGAATGTCGAGGTACAGAACGTAGGCGCCGACGAAACAGTCATCGAGTATGTGAAAGAGGACGTCAAGACACCGCAGACCACCATCCCCTTTGTCAAGAACAATAATTTCGATTACTCCTGGCTCACATCATGGATGGGCCGCGGCGCCGTGGTGGGCGGATGGATACTCTTTGTGCTCGTGGTGATATTTGTCGTAACCGCAACCTCCAACGGGGCCAACCTCACCGACGGACTCGACGGACTCGCCACCGGCACCTCGGCCATAATCGGCACCGCCCTTGCCATCATGGCCTATCTCGGCGGCAACATCATCTACTCCTCATACCTGAATATAATGTATATACCCGGCTCGGAGGAACTTG
>JAHZGZ010000303.1:436-5493 GCA_019420545.1 Bacteroidales bacterium
TGTGGTATATATGGCTGCATTCATCGGCGCGCTGGTAGGCTTCCTCTGGTACAACGCATATCCCGCTCAGGTATTCATGGGCGATACCGGCAGCCTCACCATCGGAGGCATCATCGCCGTCTTTGCCATCCTTATCCGCAAGGAACTGCTGCTACCCATACTCTGCGCCATATTCTTTGTCGAGGACCTGTCGGTAATCCTCCAGGTGGCCTACTTCAAGTATACCAAGAAGCGCTATGGCGAGGGACGGCGCATTTTCAAGATGACGCCCCTCCACCATCATTTCCAGAAACAGGGAGGAACGGTACCGGCACTCATCCAGAACCCGATGCGCGCCATCCCGGAATCGAAAATCGTAACGCGATTCTGGATCGTCGGCATCATGCTCGCGGTAATCACCTTTGTAACTCTCAAGATACGCTAACCTATAGTTTAAAATATTTCACTTATATATATGACACACGAATCTACATGTCCCCGCAAGCGTCTGGTGGTGCTCGGGGGCGGTGAAAGCGGCGTAGGCGCCGCCATCCTCGCAAAAGACAAGGGGATGGATGTGTTTCTCTCCGATTCCGGCACTATACCCGGACGCTATGCCGCGCAGCTCGAGGCTGAAAACATCCCCTTCGAGCAGGGCGGCCATACCGAAAGCCTCATCCTCAACGCCGACGAGGTGGTGAAAAGCCCCGGTATACCGCCCACGGCACCGATCATGGTGAAAATCACCGGAAAAGGGATCCCTGTGATCTCCGAGATCGAGTTTGCCGGACGCTACACCGACGCCAAGATGGTGTGTATCACCGGATCCAACGGCAAGACAACCACAACACTTCTCACATACCACATACTCCGTGAAGCCGGCATCAACGTCGGCCTCGCCGGCAACGTCGGGCGCAGTCTCGCCCTGCAGGTGGCGCGCGAGCACCACGATGTCTACGTGATCGAGCTTAGCTCGTTCCAGCTCGAAAACATGTACGACTTCAAGGCCAACATCGCCGTGATGCTCAACATTACCCCCGACCACCTCGACCGCTACGACTACAAAATGCAGAACTACATCAACGCCAAGTTCCGCATCATCCGCAACCAGACTCCCGAAGATGCTTTTATCTTCTGGCAGGACGATCCCGTGATACAGGCACAGTTACGCCAGCTCACTATAGAGGCTGCACAATACCCCTTCAGCGAACACTTCGAGGAGGGCGCCGACGCATATGTCGACACCATCGGCGACCTGGTCATCAACACCCCCGGTACATCACTCTCGATGCCGCGTAAAGAACTTTCGCTCCACGGCCTCCACAACCTCTACAACTCCATGGCTGCCGGTCTGTCGGCATGTCTGCTCAACATACGCAAGGAGGACATACGCCGCGCGCTCGAGGACTTTGAAGGCGTAGAACACCGTCTGGAGTACGTGGCCGACATCGACGGCGTGCGTTATATCAACGACTCCAAGGCCACCAATGTCAACTCCTGCTGGTATGCGCTCGAAAGCATGCCTGCCGGCGGCAACGTCATCCTGATTCTCGGTGGCAAGGACAAGGGCAACGACTACTCCGAGATCGAGCCGCTCGTGCGCGGCAAGGTCAAGGCCATCGTGGCGATGGGTCTGCACAACGAGAAGATACTCGAATTCTTCGACGGCAAGGTGCCCGTGATACGCGACACTCATTCCCTTCAGGATGCGGTCGACACATGCGCCTCTCTCGCAAAAGAGGGCGACACAGTGCTCCTCTCGCCATGCTGCGCCAGCTTCGACCTCTTCAAAAGCTACGAGGACCGCGGCCGTCAATTCAAAGACGCCGTGAAGGCCCTAAAAAAGTAACACAACAACAGTTAACCCCGCCTCACTCCACGATCGCTCTCCGGCAATGACATCCGACAATAATTCAGCAACGGCTGCCTCCGCATCACCCTTCGGAGGTATAGCCGCAGCCGCGACAAAAGCTATCCCGACGGCCTCGGCCGCGACATTCCGCCGCCACGGCGACAAATACATATGGGGTGTATATATCGCCCTCTGTATAGTGTCGATAATCGAACTGTACAGCGCATCGTCGCGCGAGGTAGCGTCGGCGGGCGTCTACGGCCCTATCGTACGCCATCTCAGCATGCTCCTCGCAGGCTTCGGCATCGTATGGACTCTCGAACGCCTCCACTATAAATGGTTCTATGCCATGGCCTATGTGTTTGTAGGCTTCTCGGTGCTTCTGATGATTTATATTACCTTTTTCGGCGATATCATCAACGGTGCGCGACGCAGTGTCACCATCGGCCCGCTGGCACTACAGGGTGCGGAGTTCATAAAGCTCTCGGCCGTGCTCGCAATCGCCAAGATAATGGGCACATCGCAGAAAGCCAAGAGTATCGGTGTCGAGACACGCGCGGTAATCATATCCGGTATCGTTATAGCCATATTCTGCGGGCTGCTCTTGCCGCAAGGGCTTACCAACACGATCCTGCTTTCGGGTATTGCCGGTGCGATGATCCTTATCGGAGGTACCGAATGGAAAAAAATCGGCGTACTCGCCGGAGTATTCCTCTTCCTGATGGGATGTGTGGCGGTTTATAAATTCGCCGGTTCTTCCGACGATAAAAACTCCGAACTGACGGAAGCCATGGTACAGACAGGAGGTACCGAAAAAGTGGCCGGAGCCCGCGAACATACCTGGCAAAAGCGCCTCGAACGCTTCTTCGGCGACTCTATCCCCAAATACGAGATGGAGATCACTGCCGAAAACCGTCAGGAGATGCTCTCGTATATGGCGCAGGCCAACGGCGGTGTGATAGGAGTGTTCCCCGGCAACTCGCGCGAGACTGCACGTCTGCCACTGGCGTTCTCCGATTATATCTACGCCATCATCCTTGAGGACATAGGCTTCGTAGGGGGGACCCTGTTGCTCGGGCTGTATCTCACCCTCCTTGCCCGCGCCGGGATGATAGCCCAGCGGTGCCACCGGGCGTTCCCGGTAATCCTGCTCATGGGTCTGGCGGTAATGATAGTGCTCCAGGCCCTGTTCCACATGGCCATTACCACGGGCACATTCCCCGTATCGGGACAGCCGTTGCCGCTGATATCCAAGGGCGGTACCTCGATCCTCATCACATCAATAGCATTCGGCATGATGCTCAGCGTAAGCCGTACTGCCGTGCAGAACGGTACATCGCAGCAGATAAAGGAGGAGCTTAACGCCCTTCCCGAGGAGCTTCGTGCCGGCAACCCTGTAGAATTGCGATAGACACAACCAAGATGAAAGTACTTATAAGCGGGGGCGGCACAGGCGGCCACATATTCCCCGCGCTGTCGATAGCCAACGCACTGCGGCGCCGCATGCCCGACGTCGAGATACTGTTTGTAGGCGCCGAAGGGCGCATGGAGATGGAGCGCGTACCCGCCGCCGGATATGAGATTGTAGGCCTTCCCGTGAGCGGCTTCGACCGCAAGCGGCTGTGGCGCAACTTCCGCGTGCTCATACGGCTGTGGCGCTCCATGCGTCTGGCAAAAAAAGTGCTCCGCGACTTCCGGCCCGACATCGCCGTGGGTGTAGGCGGTTATGCAAGCGGGCCGATGCTCAAGGAAGCCCAGAAACATGGCATACCCACCCTTATCCAGGAGCAGAATTCATACGCAGGAGTGACCAACAAGCTCCTTGCCGCCAAGGCTGCGGCCATATGCACGGCATACCCGGGAATGGAGCGCTTCTTCCCTGCCGACAAGATACTCCTTACAGGCAACCCCGTGCGCGCGGCCATCACCGAGGCCACGGCCATAAGCCGCGAGGAGGCATGCCGCGAACTCGGACTCCCCGCCGACTGGCCGATAGTGCTCGTTGTCGGAGGCTCGCTCGGCGCACGCACCATCAACGAGGCTATCGCCGCATCGCTCGACGCGGCAAAAAAGGCTGGAGCATTCATCCTCTGGCAGACAGGCAAATACTATGCCGAGCAGTGTGCCGCCATCGCCCGCGGGCATGAGGATACCGTAAAGGCGGTCCCGTTCATCTCGCGGATGGATCTCGCCTATCGAGCCGCCGATCTCGTTGTGTCGCGCGCAGGTGCAGGCACCATCTCCGAGCTGCAGGTACTCGGTAAGAGCGCCATCCTGATCCCCTCGCCCAACGTGGCCGAAGACCATCAGCGCAAGAACGCCGAGGCCCTTGCCTCGCGCGACGCTGCGGTGATGATACTCGACGCCGACGCATACCGCGAGCTTCCCGCCACGCTCACATCGCTGCTTGCCGACAAGGAGGCGCGCGAACGCCTCGGCCGCAACGCCGCCGCAATGGCTCTGCGCGATGCCGACGAAAAGATTGTCGACCGTATTATCGGAATTGTATCTCCCGGAAAATGAATGTTCAACAGAAAATGAGTAAGAAAAAGATATACTTCGCCGGAGCCGGCGGCATAGGTATGGCGGCCCTTGAGCGCTATTTCCTCTCCAAAGGATACCGTGTGGCCGGATATGACCGCACCCCCTCCGACCTCACCCGTGCCCTTCAGCAGGAAGGGGTGGAGATTACTTTCGACGCCTCCGCCGAGGCCATTCCCGCCGACTTCAGAGAGTGTCCCGACGAAGTTACGGTAGTTTACACCCCGGCCCTCCCCGACTCTCACCCGCAGCTCGCCTACTTCCGTGTCAACGGATATGAGGTGATCAAGCGCGCGGCGATGCTCGGCGCCATCACACGCGACAGCAAAGGTCTCTGCTTCTCGGGCACCCACGGCAAGACGACTACATCGTCAATGGCCGCACATCTGATGCATGTGAGCGGCATCGGTTCCAACGCATTTCTCGGCGGAGTGCTCCGCGGCTACGGCAGCAACCTCATGCTCAGCGCCACGTCGTCCTACTCGGTGATCGAGGCCGACGAGTTCGACCGCTCGTTCCACCATCTCTCGCCCTATGTGGCCGTGGTCACAGCAACCGACCCCGACCATCTCGACATCTACGGCACCGAAGAGGCATATCTCGAAAGCTTCGCGCATTTCACCGAGCTGATAGTGCCCGACGGCAAACTGCTGATACACACCGGCCTCAAGCTCAAGCCGCGCCC
>JAHZGZ010000304.1:0-6118 GCA_019420545.1 Bacteroidales bacterium
TTGGCTTCGTGGAGCCAGCGGGGCATTGAGGGGGATGGGGATTTCTCGGGCCGTAGGATGTCGGATGATGGGGAGTGCGAGCCTGAGGCAGCCGTTTTTTGCGCGGCCGAGGATGCGGTTTCTGCTGCTTGATTTGCCGTTGTGCCGTCGGCTTTTGCGGCAGCTGTTTGTGATGTGTTGGTTTGGGGCTTTTCGGAATGTATGGCTTCGTGTGGCGCTTCGCTTTCATTGATAACAACTGTATCCGGCTGAGATGCAGCGGGTTGTTTTACCTGCTCGGCACGGGCGGCCAATTGGCGTTCGCGGCGCAGACGACGAAGTTCGCGGGCGCGGGCGTTGCGGGCCTTGCGCTTGTCGATTTCGGCCTTGATCACTTTCCATGCAGGGTAGAAAAACGAGAACTGGAGATATTCTTCGTCGGTATCGCCGGTTTCTATGTATTCGCGCACGCGCTCTTCGATATCGGTGTGATATTTTCCGCTTTTATATGTAGCTTCGCGCCACGACGGCTCAAATTTATACCTTGTTGTCTTTTTTAACATTCGCCTCGCTTTGCATAGAAGATGCGGTTTTCCAACCGCATTCAAAAATAATGTACTGATATGTAATAATTTATTGTGTAACGCAGTTGGAAACTGCGTCTCCTACGAGGTTGGTAACAACGGCATCCTTGCCGTTGTGATACTATCAGTATTATCTATGGATTTGCTTGATAATAAGATATAGAAAAGGGCAGGGGTAATGAATGATACTGCCCCCGGCCCTTAATAGTTGAACGGATGAATAAGGATTAAATCTTAACCTTAATGAATCTGTTTTTATATGGATAAACGAAATTATCGTATCATATCTATTGGTAATCCTTTTTGGGTATGGTTACTCATTATTTTACCTTCATCTTTATGTTCTTGCTGTCGCATACTACTATGTAATAATCAGGGTCAAGATTTGCATCCGAATATTTACCCTCGTAAACAAGAAATCCGTTAAGATTGAATATCTTGACGTAAGCGTCTTTATCATCCAAAATGTCTTCTATTTCTGAATCCTTTCCCACGATGATCTCAATAGAATCTGAAATATCACCGTTTGCTTTTAGTGTTGCGGTAATTGTAGCCCGCCCATCATTTCTAGCTAACAAGATTCCGGTATTGCTTACCACTGCGATTAACTCGTCGGAGGATTGCCAATTCACATCAGATATTTCAGAACCATCCTTTTCTGTAATTACCTTCAATTGAACATACTCACCTTTTTCAAGATTTACAGAGTGTGGCGTTATAGTTATTCTATCTTGCTGTATTTCATCCGCTACAGTCACTGTGCATAGATTGGATTTTATGTAAGAGCCATCCACTGCTATGCAATAAACATCCGCGACTCCAGACTTATTTGCAATAAATTTACCGTCAGTGTTATAGGAAATAATGTCTTGATTCAAACTAATCCAAGTAAGGTTGTTGGTTATTGATGCATTATCGGGATAATATGACACTGGAATTTCTATGGCTTGTCCCGGTGTAACATTAATTGATTGTGCGATTGTCAGACTTTCAATTGGAATATAATTGCCGGTAAGAACGTCTATATTATTATAGCTTTTCAACCAATCACCCCAAACATCTTTATATAGTTTAAAAGATTCATCGGGTACCCAACATCTCGATAGTAAAGTGGTACTGAATCTTGTGTTGTAAAGCAAGGATATAGGCATACCTTGAGGTGGAAATATAGAATTGAAGATTAAATTTTTGGCACTTAAGCTGGCTGTTTCAGCGTTGAGGCTTTTAGTAAAGTTATTGCCAAATATGATTGAGTTAAGCTGGCCTTTAGAACCCACGAAATGCAAATCACGAAAATTCATTTCTTTTATATGATCGCCTAAAACAAGTGTTTTTAATCCATCTGTCATCATGTGTGCAAAATCGATGGAGCGATCGATATATAGATATTTAATCTTGTTCCCAAAGACTATATAAGCAAGTCCTTTTTCAAAATTAAATGCTTTTTCACCATATTTAAATTGAAGCACCTGTACGTTCGTGTTCGCAAAGCTATTATAATTTAAACCCTCTATACCACCAGGAATAGTCAATTCTGTCAATCTCGGACAATAATTCAGTCCTCCTATAGAAATTAAAGAATCTCCTAAATCAAGAGTTTCCAATTTTGGACACGTATTAAAATCAGAGCGAATAGCAACTTTTGCATTATTTATTTTTATACTTTTTAGATTATTGCATCCGCTAAAAGAATAATTGCCCCAATTAGTCAAAGTACTTGGTATTATTACCGATTCAATTGTATTGTTTCTTTGATGTTGTAGTATTTCGCGCTCTTCATAAAAAGAAGGATCTACGTCTGTATTCAGTATGGGAGAAAACGCAGCATTCCCAATGGATGCTAATCCCTCCGGTAACTCTACATGTGTAAATTGATTATGCGCGAAGGCACATTTGCCAATAGTCTTAAGTGTAGAAGGAAACGGAAACTCTGTAAGATAGCCCGAAAATGCATAATCACCAATTATTTCAAGGCCTTCACAGCCGGTCACTTCGGATATACCATAAAAACTATATGCACCAATTTCTTTAACTAAAGATGGAATGTGCACAGTTTTTAACCCACAATGATCGAAAGCGGCACCATCAATTCGTATGACGGATTGGGGGAGCGAAACTTCAGTGAGATTTGTGCAACCATAGAATATCCCAGCTGGAATTTCTTCAATATTGTCCGGCAAAACTACCTTATTTAACTCAATACAATCTTTAAAAACATATTTACCAAGGGTACACGAAGTGCAGGGTGATAAATCTATCCTCTTAAGTCCACAGAACTCAAATGCATTATCTTGAATCAATGTGATATCAGACGTTAAGATTATATTCCTCAAACTACTACAGTTGCGGAATGCACTTCTGCCAATAGTTTTCAGTTGTTTTGGAAGTGAAAATACTGATAATTGGAAGCAACCGTCAAATGCACTTTGCCCAATCGAAGTAATTGTTTCGGGTAAAACGATAGAATTGACAGAATCACAATTAGCAAACATATATTCAGGAATGCTTGTCGGGCCATTTTCAAGTGAAAAACTTTTAAGGCTTTTACAATTATTGAATATGGCCGCCCCTAAAATTTGTATTTCTGAGGGGAGAGAAATATCTGTGATTCTTTCGCAGTTGGCAAAAGCACTTTCTCCAATTTCTTGAGTTCCTTTAAGTATGGTAATATTGCGAAGAAAGTCGCAGTTGGCAAAAGCAGTGGCACTTATATCACGAGCTCCTGTCACTACCGTTTTTAGTGATTTACAGCCGTCAAAGGCCGAGATGCCTACTGTCTGTAGGCCACTGGTAATGTTTACGACAGTCAAACTGTCATGAGAGAAAAACGCTTTTTCTTTGATATCCCTGACACTGTATTTTTTACCGTCTGTTGGATTTGTGATAATTGAAGGTATATTGAGTTCTTTCAGCCAAGTTGCGCCTCCCCACACATCAGCTATTCCTTGTATGGGATTTATCTCATATTCAACGTTGTCGACCTGAACTCTATAAATTCCGGAAGTAACGGTTTGCGCAGGTGTCTGCATCGGCAGCAATAGAATATTGCAAAAAATGATAGATAGAACTAAATGTATGATTTTCATAAGACTTCTTCGATTACTTTGTACCACCAGTCCCAAGAATAGCCTGCCGAGGGGTGGTATATCCACAGCACACTTGTTTCTTCTCCGTTACCGAGGCGATAGTATCCATTTTTCACGACATAGCCATCCACTATCAGAATCTTGCCGTTTCGCCAACGTTCACCTCCAGGCATATTGTCGAACATACGCCCGACTCCCCAAACGATTACGAGTTTTGGATTTAAGGTGTCAAGCGTTTCGAAGAAAGCTGTCTTAGCATCACGGAAATCGGACCACGCCGGCGCCACACGCGGACCGCTCAAAGCTTTCTGAATGTAATTATAGAATGCTACTGAGTTCCATATCTCCTGACTTTCCTGCAGGTCTGTTTCGTGTCCAACAAGAGAGCACTCAAACTTGTGGAATGTTCCAGTCCATCGGGCTTTATGGCCTTCAAGCAGAGGCAAAATACAATGGTTGGTTGTGAAATCAGAACAGTCGCTCGCTTCAGTGAGATTACCACATGTCGGACAATCGGTGCAATAGTGGCTTTCTCCGACCACAAGAATCTTCTTTTTGAAAATTCCTCCTGTGTCATAATTCTCTCCGACCCATGGCTTGAAAAAGACCTTTCTCATGTTGTTCAAATGCCGCGGTCATCCTCTCGTTGGCATTAGATTGGTTTAAAAAGAAAAAGCGTAGGAATCTGTATCTGTTACCGTCCTACAACTGGAGGCTTCTCGCATTGCCCATCAATAGTCGGACGGCAACCGCAGAAGCCCACGCCAGTATATGCAACTGATACATCCGGCTGTATCTCTCGCGAGACGTCAGGCCGAATGCATGGTATTACATATCCACGGGCATCTACCGTTGCTCAACCCTTGACTATTGATTGAAATTTTGCGAGAATTTCCAGTTGTCAAGAATCAGCGCGGATAAACGCTTTTATATGTATATTATGTCTACATCCCGTTTCCGCTTGAACCCAAACCGGGGTTGATTCGGAAGAACCTCACCCAACTGGCGTGATCTGCTAAACGGTCTGCATTTGCAAAATTATAACTAATTTTCTGATTTTGAAACAGAATACGAATTTTTAACAGTTTAACATATACTATGTTTGCTCAATGAAAAGAATAATATTGGCTCTTAGTCAGGTATTGTGGCAGGATGTAAATTTGAGAGGATAATGGAAAATCTTGCCATAAAAGATTGATCCCTATAATAGCAACAGCGTTATGCGATATTGATGAAATCGGTTACGGACATAGGAGATGCGGTTTCCAACCGCATTAAAAAAATATATTGATATATAGCGGTTTATGGCGTGACGCAGTTGGAAACTGCGTCTCCTACAGTTGGGTTGTGGGTCAGCGGGAGCGGGCGGCGCGGGGCGTGCGACCGTAGCGGGCGCGGAAGAGGCGGTTGAAGTAGGTGACGTTCTGGAAGCCGCAGTCGAGGGCTATCTCGGCGATGGTGCTGTCGGAATGCGACAGTTTCTCCATGGCGCGCGTAAGCCGGAGGGCGTTGACGTATTCCGACAGCGACATCCCGGCATGTCGGCGCATGAATGTGCAGAACGCCGACTTATTCATTCCCACATGGGCGCTAACCTCTTCGAGAGTGATGGGGCGCGCGTAGTTGCACACGCAGTAGACGCGCACTTTTTCAAGCCGTTGCGCCGTACGGCTCAGCGTGTTGTTGCGCCCGGCGCAGCGGCTTTCGGAGGTGTCGGAGATCGCGGTGAGCAACTTCATCATCAGTGGAAATCTGTGCTCTGGGGATAGGCCGCGCATCGACAGCAACAGCTCCATGATTTCGCTCTGCGCCTCGCCGGAATAGGAAATTGCATGCGTCTGCGAGCGGATTTTCTCAAGCGTGGCGCTCATTTCCGGGAACAACCGTATCATGGAGTCGAGAGTGCGAGGCTCGAAAAACACCGAGATGTTGGCGATGTTGCCGTCGGCATCGGTGACAGCCGGATCAAACCGCCATACATGAAGTGTTTCCGGCGGGATAAGTATGATTTCGCCGCGCCGGATAGGCTCGGTGAGATCGCCGATAGTGCGTGTGCCGGCGCCATACAGTACGCAGGAAAGCTCCCAGACAGGGGCCGAATGCATGCCGAGCTGCCGGGAGGGCGGGATGCGTACGTCGTCAAAAACGAATGCAGGACTGTTCATAGGTAAAAATGCCGTTGAATGGCTCGGTAGGAGATGCGGTTGGAAAACCGCATTTAAGATTAAAGTGCTTATATATAATGTGTTATGGAACAACGCAGTTGGAAACTGCGTCTCCTACAGGATTGATGATGCAAATATAGTTCAATTATTTTGTAAAATAAGTAAATATGGTGCAAGATATTATGGCTAACTTTGCGGCTGATTATCACCTATTACGCGTAAGAATTATTGAGACTTACGTATCATTTTTTTTGCAATAGAAATTTATGGCAACCGAAGCGATACCTTTGTCCTCGAAACCGAG
>JAHZGZ010000304.1:6128-10032 GCA_019420545.1 Bacteroidales bacterium
TGATAGTAGTGGCGTTCCATCTGTTTGAAACCTACTCGGCAGGCCCGGACGACCAGATTCTCAACCACGGATATCTGGCCGTGGACTTCTTCTTTGTGTTGTCGGGCTTTGTCATCGGCTATGCCTACGACGACCGCTGGGGCCGCATGACCACCTGGGATTTCTTCAAGCGGCGCCTTATCCGCCTGCAGCCGATGGTGGTGCTCGGCACACTCATCGGGGCGTTCTGGTTCTATTTCAGCGCCGCGCCCGGCTTTGAGCTGGTGATGCAGACGCCGTGGTGGAAGCTGCTTCTGATAATGATACTTGGCTGCATCATGTTTCCCACGCCGCCGTCGATGGATATCCGCGGCTGGAAGGAGATCAACTCGCTCAACGGTGCGCAGTGGTCGCTGCTGTGGGAGTATATCGCCAACATATTTTATGCACTGCTCGTGCGCCGGTTCAGTACAGCTTTGCTGGGGGTATTCGTGTTCCTGTCGGCGTTTCTTACCATCGACCTCGCCATGAATCTTGACGCGACAGGGCTTCTCGCCGTGCGCGACTATGCGAAATATACCGTGATCGGCGGTTTCGGTCTCACTCCCGACCAGATCTACATCGGCATATGCCGTCTGCTCTATCCGTTTTTCGGCGGTCTGCTGCTGTATCGTCTGAGCAAGTGGCGCATCAATCTGAAGCATGGCGCTATGACGTGGTGCTCGCTGGCGGTGGCCGTTACGCTGGTTGTGCCGCATATCGGCGGGGAGACTCATCAGTGGCTCAACGGACTTTACTGCGCCGTGGTCATACTCTTTGTCTATCCTGCAATCGTGGCCGCAGGTGCGGGGAGCCCTTTGGAGGGGCGTCGGACGATTGCCGTGTGCAAGTTTCTCGGCATGATCTCCTATCCGCTGTACATCACTCATTATCCTATGATATATGTGCAGATGAACTGGGCCGCGCAGCATGCCGATGCGCCGCTGGGCACTCACATATGGGTGGCTGTAAGCATATTTATCGCCGCCATCGCCGTGGCCTACGCCAGTGTCAAGGTCTACGACCTCCCCGTACGCGCATGGCTTTCCGAAAAATTCCTGTACAGCAGAAACCGTCGGAATGCATGATTCCCGCCATATACTGCCTTTCGTGTAAATAATGTACGAGAATTATGTGTCAATAATCAAAAAGTGTCGGATTTTTGTTGTAAATTTGTGAACTACTTAATAATAGGAGGTAAATTCATGGCACGACCAATAGCAGAAACACCGATTCTTACCGGAGAGGATGCTGTGCGTTTTGAGAAACTCCGTATGGAAGTGGAGAGTCTCAGCAAAGAGCAACGCGCCGAAAACTCAAAAAAGCTCAGAGAGGCGGTCAAGAAAGCTAAGGAATACATTACCATCTGTATATAAAGAGGTGAAACTTGTAAAACTTGCTCTCGAGACCGAACTCACAGCATTTGATTGTGGTGACGAGGATTTGAATAATTTTCTTGTCGAGGATGCCAAAGGTTTTCTCGACAAACGTATTGCTGCATCTTATATTCTTGAAGATGAAGGTAATATCGTAGCCTATTTTTGCCTTCTTAATGACAAGATCAGTCGGCAGGATGTTACAAACAATCAGTGGAAGAAGATAAAAGGTGGATTCCCTGAACGAAAACAATTCGGCAGTTATCCGGCAATAAAAATCGGACGTTTTGCTGTATCTTCAAGGTACAAAGGCCGAAATATCGGTACCGACTTGATGAATCTTATTAAAGGTATGCTTGACGAGAACCCTAATTATTCGGCATTCCGCTACTTGACTGTAGACGCATACCTTTCCGCTATTGATTTTTACCGTAAGAATGGCTTCACAGTCTTATCAGAGAAAGTATTGAATGATCATACTCGTCTGATGTTCTTTGATATGATGGAGTTGGAATGATATCAATTAATATCTCTCTGATTATTTGTATATTTAGTGCTTCGGGTGAAATTTGGCGGGGGAAAAGTGGGGCGGTGTGGAGAATGTTTTGTAACTTTGCGGCGAAAAATTGAAAGAGTTCAGAATCGATAATTGAAAGAGTTCAAAAAAGCGAGTTATGATTAACAGAATCCTTATCAGAATGAAGGTGGTGCAGATGCTTTATTCCTACCTTCTTACACGAAGCCGGTTTGACATTATCCCCGCACCCGACGCACCATCACGCGACAAGCGCTTTGCCCACTCGCTGTACAACGAACTCCTGCTGCTCTTGCTCGAACATTCGGGCTACCGCATAGCTTTCGACGGCGATAACGTGCGCATCACGGCCCCCGAACGCTCGAAATCGGGCCAACAATACACCCGCATCGCCGCCGCCCTTGCGGCCAACGAGGAGCTGCGCCCCATCATCCTTGCCAACCGCTCGTGGACCGAGGCTCTTGCTCCACTTCGCGGCACTACCAACGCCGCCGTCAAGGAATCGGCCATATTCAAGGAATACATGCGCAAGCGCACCCCCATGGAGATCGACGACGAAGCCCGACTCTGGAAAAATATCATGCGCACAGTGCTGCTGCGCGACAAGGGTATCGACACTCTTATCCACTCCAATCCCGAATTTACTATCAACGGCTACAACGAGGCCCTCAATATGTTTGACGCCACGCTCGACGATTATGCCGACGTGCGCTCGTCGCTGATGGAGGCCCGCAAGTCGCTCGGCACATCGCTTGACAAGGCCTACGAGCTTTACCATTCGCTGCTGCAGCTGATGATCGATCTGACACGCACACGCGAACTGCAGCTCGACGAGGCCAAGCATAAATATCTCCCCAGCCACGACGATCTCAACCCCAACATGAAGTTTGTGGAGAACCAGTTCGTGCGTGCCCTCGCTGAGAATGCCGACATGAAGGCGTATCTCGAGGCTACGCCGATAAGCTGGATCGACGATCAGGTTACGCTGCGCCATCTGCTCGACAAGATCATGGAGTCGGAGATCTACAAGGCTTATATGGCCGATCCGGTGAGCGACATGGAGAAGGACTGCGAGCTGTGGTATTCGCTTTTCAAGAATGTGATCGCCGACAGCGACGAACTTGCCGAGGCTCTGGAGGCGCAGTCGGTGTTCTGGAACGACGACCTCGCCATCATGGGCTCGTTCGTGCTCAAGACCATCCGCCGTTTCGCCCATGCAGGTGATGATCTCGACAGCGTGAAGCTCATGCCCAAGTACAAGGACACCGAGGACGAGCGCTTCGGCCCGCGTCTGTTTGACTTCGCCGTAGCCCATCAGCAGGAATACCGCGCGCTGATCGACTCGCGCCTCGAGGGGAGCAACTGGGATCCCGAACGTCTCGCGTTCATGGACATAGTGATACTCGAAACCGCCATAGCCGAGCTGCTCAACTTCCCGTCGATACCTACCGTGGTGACCGTCAACGAGTACACAGAAATCGCCAACTATTATTCGACTCTCAAGAGCGGCCAGTTTGTCACCGGCATGCTCTACGGCGTAATCAACCAGCTCAAGGCCGACGGTACCCTCGTCAAGGAGTAATCTCATAAAATAGCAAAGGTAGTGGCTGCGGTGTAGCCGCTATTGGAATAATGCGGTTGAAAAACCGCATCTCCTACAGCCGTGGCGACAATGCCGCCGTGGCGCGATAAAGTACAGCCTTCCCGGTCAGATTCTCTGTGATTAGTGGAAAAATGGTGATAAATCCTGATGATTTTTTTGCCACAAAGGAGCGAATAGTGGCGCGAAAAATGCAGTTGGCATGGTTTTTCGGCACGTGAAGTATGGTTTTTCAGCAAATATCGCTATATTTGCATCTGAAGAAACATTAAGAGCTTGTTTAATGATAAATGTTGCCGACAGGGTCGTATAGGTTGAGACGATTTTCGACATGTGGTGAAGGAGTGTACTGTATGTACACGACTGAGGCACAGG
>JAHZGZ010000305.1 GCA_019420545.1 Bacteroidales bacterium
AAAGGGCGAAATCAGCAGGATTATGCTTCTCCTGCTGTCCGTCGAGAGCGCGGGTAGTGGCCAGCAGCTCCTCGATATTACGCCCGGAAAGCTTCCCGTAGTGGAAATCCTTATTATACTTGGGTACGTCGAAATACACCGAACCGTCGCTCACGTAGGCATAACCGCTCTCAAGTATCTTCTTCACATACTCGATTTGCTCGATAATGTGGCCCGAGGCATGAGGCTCGATACTCGGGGGGAGAACATTGAGCGCCTCCATCGCCTTGTGGTAGCGGTTGAGATAGTGCTGCACCACCTCCATCGGCTCAAGCTGCTCGAGCCGCGCCTTCTTGGCGATCTTGTCCTCACCCTCGTCGGCATCATGCTCAAGATGGCCCACGTCGGTGATGTTGCGCACGTAGCGCACTTTATAGCCCAGATGGGTAAGGTAGCGGTAGAGAATGTCGAATGTGATGGCCGGACGGGCATGGCCGAGATGTCCGTCGCCATACACCGTAGGGCCGCACACATACATGCCTACACGCCCCTCGTGGATGGGCTTGAAGAGCTGCTTTGTGCGGTTAAGACTGTTGTAGATGAGCAGATCCTGCTGTATCATCTGTAGGACTTATTAGGCTTTGAACGGATTGGGGACATTGCCGTCGGCGGGATTGCCACCATTGACGGGCCGACGCTGCTCGATCACTCCGAAGGTATTTTCATAGCGCTCGATATTATCGCGGAGAGCAAAGAAGAGATTCTTGGCGTTCTCGGGAGTCATGATGATACGGGCCTGTACACGGGCCTGCGGCGGATTGGGGATCATGTTGATGAAGTCCATCACAAACTCGTTGGGAGAGTGGGCGATCATAGCCAGGTTGGAGTAGTGGCCGTGTGCCACTTCGGGAGTAAGTTCGATCTTTATCTCGTTCTGAGGTTTTTGTTTGTTGTCCATTTCAAATATGTTTTTTGTATGTTTATGTTAAAGAATTAATTTATTGTTTTTTAGGAAATTCATATATATCGGCAGGCCGGTTGGTGTCGTTGACATGAATACGCAGCCCCTTGCATCCGGGCTGATTCCAGACTTTGGATATGTCGAACGAGGCATAGCTCTCGCGCAGATAGTTAGGCGGAGCACCGTCGAGATTGTGCAGGATATATGCCTCGGGCCACGGATCGGTCATCGTAAGTGAGTCGACCACCAGGCCGAAATATCGAGGTTTGTCGGAATAATCGGCGCGCATGCGCAGATTGATATAGCCGCCTGTACGCCATATGGCATTGAGAAATACCGCATCCTTGTCCCAAGCGTACCGCGAGATCGGACGGATGATAGCAGTATCACAGTTGATCGCGCCGAGCGAACGTATCGTAATCGGCCCCGAAGCATAAGGATCGCCCGACTCAGGGTAATAATAGAGCAACGCACGCTCGCCAATATGCTCTTTTGCCACATTGCGGTCGGGAGCGGTAAGGGTGATCAGCGGCGAGTCGTCGTAACGCCGGAAGGTGAACACGGTACCTTCACCCTCGCCCGACGACGCTATCGTGACGATAGAACTATACATGATGCGGTCGTTGTATTTGTCATCGTCGGACGAGCATGCCACCGCACCGACACACATAGCCAGCACGGATAGCCGCATTACGATATAAGGCAATCTGATTCTCATACCATAGGGTCGTTAATGCGTTGATCAATCTTCAGGATACGGCCGTCGGACATATGCACGATACGGTCGCAGGTAGAGGCGAGATATTCATCGTGAGTGACGATGACGAAGGTCTGCCCCATGTCGCGGCGCAACTCGAAGAAAAGTCGGTGAAGCTCGTCGCGGTTACGTGTGTCAAGGCTTCCGGTAGGCTCGTCGGCAAGCACTACGGCGGGATTGTTGACCAGCGCGCGGGCCACGGCGGCACGCTGACACTCACCGCCCGACAGTGCCGAAGGTTTATGTTCGCGGCGGTCGTATAGCCCGAGGTACTTTATCAGTTCCGCGGCACGGTCCATAGCCTTGCGGCGCGACATCCCCCCGATCATAGCGGGGATAGCCACATTCTCCTGCATGGTAAATTCAGGGAGAAGCTGATGGAACTGAAACACAAAACCGATACTGTCGCAGCGGAAGCGGGCCAGACGTGATTCCTTCATAGCCACGACATCCTCGCCGTTGAAAAGCACACTGCCACGGTCGGGACGTTCGAGCGTACCGACAATCTGGAGCAACGTAGTCTTGCCGGCTCCGCTCGGCCCTACGATAGACAGCACCTCACCGCTGTTTATTTCGAGCGAAATGTCGTGCAGCACGTTGAGCGAGCCGTAGCTCTTTGATATGTCGCGTATGGATATCACGTCGGTGTTCTGTTCGTTCGCGTTCGTTTTTTGCCGGGAGCTCAGAGCGGCACCCCGGAGATACGGCTTACAGCCCATGCTCCGAGCATCAGCCCGAACTGGGCGGGAATCCACGATACCGTGCCGAACGATGAGCGCTTGAAGGCAATCTCATCGGTAAGCACAAGCGACGCCTTGCGCGGCTGTTCGGTGGAGAACACAACTTTCAGCCCCTTTGTTATCCCGTCGCGGCGCAGACGGTGACGCACTTCGCGCGCCAGACCGTCGTGAAACGTCTCGGAAATGTCGGCGTAACGCACCTTCGAAGGATCGGTACGGCCTCCGGCACCCATTGAGGAGATGATCTTTACCTTTCCGCGCAAGCAGCCCTCAATAAGGGCAACCTTGGGGGCAATGGAATCGATAGCGTCGATCACGAAGTCGGGACTAAGCCGGCGAAGCATCGGCTCCACATCATCAGGAGCGATAAAGTCGTCGACGGCATCCACCCGGCATTCGGGATTTATATCGAGTATGCGCCGCCGCATTACCTCGACTTTCGGCTCACCAAGGGTTGAAACAAGCGCGGGCAACTGACGGTTCAGATTGCTCGGAGCCACGACATCGCCGTCGACAACAGTGATGCGCCCGACTCCGGAGCGGACGACAACCTCGGCCGCATATGCGCCGACACCACCTACACCGACCACAAGCACATGCGCGCCGGCCAGACGGCCGACGGCATCGCCGCCAAGCAGCAGAGCGGTACGGGAAAGGGCTTCGGCATCCATGTTAGGCGCAGGGTGCTACAGGGATTATTTACTGAACTTAGCCGCGATTTTCGAGGGAACGGCATCCTTGTGTACCATGATATCCATGGTCTTGGCACGGAAGAATGGTACGCTCACGTACATGAAACCGTTGTAGAGCTGGTTGGTATCCCAGGAATTCTGAATCTTGTAGTACTTGTTGCCTTCCTGATCTTTGGCGATACCCACGATAACCATACCATGGTCGTCGGTTGTCTCCTTGCGGTTGAACATCTCCTGGCGCACCTCCTGTGTAACGGTAATTTCCTCAACCGGGCCCTTGATGTTGTAGCGCTCGTCGATACGGTCCTTGTCGGAGAGCTGTACCCAGCGCGAAAGTTCGGTACCCGACAGATCTTTCTCACCCTTTTCTACAGGAATCACGGCGTAACCCTGACGCCACTTGAAACCGCCCTCGCTTACGTCGGCACCCCATGCCACGGGATAACCCTTCTCGATAGCGTTGTCGACAATAGACTGAAGCTCGTCGAGAGGTACATTCTGCATGGTGCCCCACAGCCAGTTGTCGGCCACCTCAAGGGCGAACGGCTCGTAGAACGGATGGTGGGTAAACGAAGCCACTTCGATATAATCCTCGGTATTTATGCCGAGCGATTCAGCGAAGGTCTTCGGGGTATATGTTTTCCCCTTGTACTCAAATGTAGCGGGAAGCGGGCCGAAATAGCTGTCGAGGATAGCCTCGAAGCCTTTTTCCCATGCGGTAGACAGGCGCTTGCTACCCGAAGTGAGCACAGCGTCAAGGTACGCTTTCAGCACCTTGGCGAGCTCGGAGTGAACATGCTTCTCCTCGCCGTAGTTTAGGCCGGAATATGCTTCCTCGGGCATTGCTCCGTATTTAGCCATCACATAAGGCACATCGTGTGCGGCCCCACCCTGTGCGAAGTTGATCTTACCGTCCATAAGCACATACTTGCGTGCCTTGTCGAGGTAACACTGGCGCACGATATACATCTCGCTCAGGTCAACCTCATCTCCGCCCTTGCGCATGATCTCATCTTCGAAGAAAGTGTTGGTAGAGAAACACCAGCATGTGCCCGACTGATTCTGATCGCGCACAGGAGTGGTCTTTACCACTTTCACATCGGTAAATTTAAAGCCGGTGCTGTCAGGCACCACCACCTTGTCGTCGTCGCCTGCAGCGAGGGCCATGGCCGAGCCATCCCACGCCGAAGCGTTAAATGCCATGGCCGAAGCCATGACGCATGCAAGTATATGTTTCATCGGATAATGATTGTTGGATTATACAAAGATACGAATAAGTCGAGAGCAAAGCCAAATTTATTTGAGCTTTGCCGAGCGAGAGTATCTAAGGCATAGACAAAGATACTCACACATGGCCTATA
>JAHZGZ010000306.1 GCA_019420545.1 Bacteroidales bacterium
GCGTATCCCGATCTCGACCTCTCCATATATGGTGTGAACGCACGTTCCGGAGTGAATTCGTTTGTGGTATGGGGTGCCGGCGAGGGCGCAAGCTCCGACTGGCTCATCCTTCCCGAGCTTTTCCCCGGGGAGACAACCGTATCATTCTGGGCGCATGCCGCCGCTGTAAGCTACGGACAGATCAAGCCTGAACGTGTCGAAGTGCTTTACTCGACTGCCGGAACAGATATCTCCGATTTCGTGGCCTATGGCGAAGCGATGGAGGTGCCCAACGGATGGAAGAACGATCCTGAATCGGGTTTCCGTAAATATGAGGTCACTCTTCCTGCCGAGGCACGCTATGCCGCTATCCGCACAAGCCTCTTCACTCAGGACAACAAGGCGATCGTGATCGACGACATCAGTTATGTTCCCGCTACCGCCCCAAAAGAAGCTCTTGAAATAAAGGGCTATAATATCTATCGCGACGGCGAGCGTATCGCCACATCGGCTGTCGAGGAATATGTGGATGCTACACCAGGCGACGGTACACATGTATATAATGTCACTACCGCCTATCATATCGGCGAGTCGCCGTTCTCCAACGATGCGCTTGTCTCTACCTCGGGTATCGATGCCGTGGTAGGTGACCGCGATGCAGCCCCTGTACGTTATTACAACCTCCAGGGCGTTGAGATCCTCAATCCGGTGCGTGGTAACATCTACATAATGCGCTATCCCGACGGCACCACCGCCAAACATATCCTGCGCTGACACCCCGACAATATCTCTCAAAAGCTGTATGATATGAATATCAACAGATTCTGAGATAACCCCGATAAAAGAAGATGCGGCTCCCTGCGCAAGGGGCCGCATCTTTTTTCTTAAACTTATCCGGAACAAACGGCCGACGGCGATTTCATCCGTCATTAACCACAATCGGGATTTCCTATCCCGCCGCTATTCCGCGGTTCTGTAACTACAACACTGCCGGCCTCGCAAATGTTTTGTACACAGCTGTTAAAAACAATCCTGAAAACTATTTAACATTCGATGTGTTATAAAACATATCCGATTGGTTGCGGTATATAAAATTAAATACTTATCTTTGCACCGTAACATTTAGGAATGCCACGGTCAGGAGGGCCGGTGGCGTAAGTTCAGCGTAAGGGTCTCGCCCGAATAGGTCGAGATTCCTTTAATTTTTTTGTCAATTAAGAAAATCTAAAAAACATCAAATAATGGCTATCACTTACATGACCCGCGAAGGGTACAAGAAAAAGATGGACGAGATCGCTTATCTTGAAAGTGTTAAGCGACCGGAGATATCACGTGCTATCGCAGAGGCCCGCGACAAGGGCGACCTCTCGGAAAATTCAGAATACGATGCCGCCAAGGAGGCTCAGGGGCTGCTGGAAATGAAGATTTCGCAGCTCAAGGATCTCGTAGCCAACGCCCGTATCCTCGACGAGTCGAAACTCAATACCGAGGAGGTACAGGTGCTCAATAAGGTGAAGATCCGCAACGTGGCCAACGGCATGACCATGGAGTATACCATCGTGGCCGATTCCGAGGCCAATCTCCGCGAGAAGAAACTTGCGCAGTCGACCCCTGTAGCACAGGGTCTGCTCGGTCACAAACTCGGTGAGATTGTCGAGATCAAGATCCCTGCCGGTACCGCCAAGTTTGAAATCGTCGAAATCTCTTTCTAAAGTCATGGCAAGCATATTCTCCAGAATAGTAGCCGGCGAAATTCCCAGCTACAAGGTGGCCGAGGACGACCGCCACTACGCATTCCTCGACATCAGTCCCGTGGCTCCGGGCCATACCCTCGTCATACCCAAGCGCGAGGTCGACTATATTTTCGACCTCTCCGACGAGGAGTATTCCGACCTTCAGCTTTTTGCCAAAAAGGTAGCCGCAGCCATGAAAAAAGCGCTCCCCTGCAAGCGCGTCGGTGTGGCTGTGATGGGCCTTGAAGTGCCCCACGCACATATCCATCTCGTGCCCATCAACCGCGAGGCCGATATGAACTTCTTCGCCGACCATCTTTCGCTCCCCGCCGAGGAGATGGCTTCTATTGCTGCCTCCATCGCCCGCGAGATGGAATGATGCCATTCCGCCCTCAGGCACAATACGTTCAGATATTGTGCTTTGTGATCTCGGTGCACAGTGATGTATCTACGATGCATTCCGCGATCATTTGAAAAAAATCGCACATTTTACGCAACTCATTCCGACGGTAGATTGTTGTTAACAGTAAATAACAACTTTCTACCGTCTTTATTATGTTACGTAATCTTCTGCTTGCCCTGATATGCACATCTGTCATGGCAGCTTCCGCTCAGATCAATGCCGAGCAACCGACTCCCCAGACAACTGATCTGGGGCATAAGATAATCTACTTTGGTGACAGCAATCTTACTCCCGCCGAGGAAGCCGAGACCGAACTGATGGGTAAGTTCTACTTCGACCAGTTCCGTCACGCTCACGATCCGCTGGCTCCCTATTTCATGTTTATGAGCCGCGACTCGAAACTCGCCCTCGGTATCGGCGGTACGTTCAATGCCATCGCTTATTACGACTGGAACGGAACCATCGATGACAACGGTTTTGTCCCGTTTGAGATACCGATGACGCGCGACAACACGCAGCGCCACCGTATCGGCGCCACAGTCAGCGAGTCGCAGCTGTTCTTGCGTCTGTTCGGCAAGAGCGACCGTTTCGGATGGTATCAGCTGTATATCAGTGCCAAATTTACCGGCAATGGCATGAACGGCTACGGATTCAAGCTCAACAAGGCGTATGCAAGTGTGGGCGACTGGACTCTTGGCTATGCAAGCACTACGTTTGCCGACCCGGCGGCATGTCCCAACACGGTCGATCCGCAGGGCCCCAACGCCGAGGTGTCCGACACCCGTTTCCTGTTGCGCTACATGCACACTTTCAAGGGCAACCGGTGGAGTGTGGCCGCATCGGTCGAGGCTCCCACCGACCAGGTGCCTACCTATAGCGGCATCGCTACGGCATGCAACGCATATATGCCCGACGTGGCTGCATTCGGCCAGTATCAGTGGGCCGACGGTCTGTATCATGTGCGCCTGTCGGGTATCATCCGTGGCCTTGAGTATCGCGACGACCTCACCTCCGACACACACCGCAGGATAGGGTGGGGCGCACATCTGAGCACTGTCGCCAATCCGCTCCCATCCACAACGTTATATGGCGGCATCAATGCCGGAAAGGGTATCTCGTCGCTCAACAACGACCTCCAGTGTGACTCCCGCGGCCTCGACATGCTCCCATGCGCCGAGCATCCGGGCATCATGCATACCGCCAAATCGCTTGCATGGTATGCCGCGCTTCAGTACAACTTCCGTCCTGATCTGTATTCCACGGTGATGTTCAGCGAAGTGCGCCTCTATCCCGGCGACGTGCAGAACGATGATATGTACAAATACGGTTTGTACGGTGCCGCAAACATCTTCTGGAATCCCACATCACGCCTGCTCCTCGGTGCAGAATACGATTTCGGAGCACGTAAGAATCTTGGCGGCGACCGCCGTTGGGTCAACCGTATCGGCCTCACCTGCCAGTATAGTTTCTAAGCTCGAAGAATTGTTTGCATTTGCGGCGCATACTTTCTACCTTTGCGTAAAACCAATGTGAAGATATGCAACGCGTACTATTTCACTCTACCATATTCGGCCCGATACACTCGCGGCGTCTCGGCACTTCGCTCGGGGTGAATCTCTCGCCCGACGACGGAAAGATCTGCTCGTTCGACTGCGTGTACTGCGAGGCCGGATGGAATGCGCAGGGGCCCGGCACTACCGGGCTCCCTGCACGTGCCGACGTCCGTCGCGATCTTGAGGCAAAGCTTGCCGCCATGAGTGCCGCGCGCCAGTCGCTCGATGTGATCACTTTTTCGGGCAACGGCGAGCCCACCCTTCATCCCGAGTTCGAAGGGATAGTTGCCGACACCGTGGAGCTGCGCGACCGTTTTTTTCCTGATGCGAATGTGTCGGTGCTCTGCAATTCCACGCGCCTCGACCGCGAGGATGTGCGCCGCGGGCTGCTGATGGCCGACAACTGCATCCTAAAGCTCGATTCGGCGCTCACGCCTACCATGCGCATCATTGATCAGCCAAACTCTCCGGCGTTCACGTGCGAGACGCTTATCCCGCAACTGGCCGCGATGGGCGACCGCTGTATCATTCAGACCATGCTCCTGCGCGGCAACCACAACGGGCATCATATCGACAACACTGTGCCCGAGGAGATCGACGCGCTTATCGAAGCATACCGCCGTATCCGTCCGCGTGAGGTAATGCTTTATTCCATCGACCGTGCTACCCCGGAGGCTGATCTGCAGAAGGTAGAGCGCCCAGAGCTCGATGCCATTGCCGCGCGTATTGCCGACGCTACAGGCATAAAGATTGTTACCGCCTGATCATCGCGCTTTTATGAAAACGATATTCCCGCGTCCGATTGCGCCCGGCGACAAGATCGCCATCCTCTCACCGGCCAGTATCATCAATCCCGATTATGTCGACGGCGCATGCAGCTGGCTTTCTTCACGAGGATATGTTCCGGTAGTCGAGCCGCATACGCTCGGCTCTGTAGGCTCTTATAGCGGCACACCGTTGGAACGTCTTGCCGATTTCCGTGCGGCGCTGGCCGATCCGGAGGTGCGTGCCGTGCTCTGCTCGCGCGGTGGCTATGGAGCCGTGCACCTTTTGCCTGACTTCCCTATTGACGAATGGCTCGCTGATCCACGCTGGCTTATAGGATTCAGCGACATATCCGCGCTACACGCCATGCTCAATTCCCACGGCATAGTCAGCGTGCATGCCTCGATGTGCAAGGCCCTCGCTCTGCGCGAGGCCGACGATGCCGACAACCGCCGCCTTTTCGCCATACTCGAAGGAATGCGGCCTGTATGTGAGGTAGCGCCACATCCGTTCAACCGTTTTGGCGAGGCTTCCGGCCACTTGCGCGGCGGCAATCTTGCCGTGATCGCCGATCTTATCGCCACCCCCGTCTCGCCCTTTGCCGACCCCGAAAGTACAATTCTTTTTATCGAGGACATCGCAGAGCCTATATATAAGGTAGAGCGCATCCTATGGCAACTGCGCCTCATGGGCTTCCTCGACCGCGTGGCAGGTATCATTATCGGACAGTTTACGGACTACCGTCCCGACCGCAACTTCCCCGACATGTACACCATGCTCGACGCCGTTCTCTCGGGTGTCACATGTCCCGTAGCCTTCAACTTTCCCGTCGGCCATGTCGATCACAACCTCCCCCTCCTCTCCGGTGCTCCCGCAACTCTCTCCGTCACTCCCGCCTCCGCCACCCTCCGCTTCGTGTGAGAATATTTTCCGTTTAATATATTGGCATCCAAAAATTTGTTCTTAAAAAATAAATTGGTAACTTTGGATAAATTCGGAATGATAAGTAACTGGTCGAAATTATTTTAATATTACTCCAAGGAAAATTTTTAGTGGATTTTTCTTGATGAAGAAGGAGTGTAGCGAGCTACACGTTATCGCAAAGCGCTTTCGAGCTTGACGAGAAAGACTGATGAAGAGAGGAAAAGATTCAAAAATTTTGCCGGAGGAATATTGAAATAATCAGATCGGTTAATATAAAATAATTTAGAACAGTTACTTATAAATGAAATATAAAATCCGTGATATATTCGAGTACATTATCGCCTTGGTAAATGAGTTTGCCAAGAGGTTTGATCTGTCTGACAGGCAGGCATACAATTATATCAAACATCATAAGGGGGTAGACTTTATCGAAAAGAATTATGGCATAATCCATACTCTGGATTTCAATGAGGCCGTAGAAAGTGTGGCCGCTTATTGTCGCAGATCGGGAGGCAGATTATGATACTATACCACGGTTCAAATATGGTCATTGACCGGATAGACCTCGAAAAATCCAAACCTAATAAGGATTTCGGCAGAGGATTCTATTTGTCGGAGAATGAAATACAGGCCAAAGAGATGGCAGTATTTAAATCAATGCAGCTGGGTGGAGAGCCTGTAGTGACTAAATTTGAATTTGACAAAGATATATTGAATTACTCCGCTCTGCATACACGTATTTTCGAAGATTATTCAGAGGAGTGGGCCGATTTTGTATTTTCCAATCGCGAAGGATTACCGACTGAAAAGTTTGATATCGTTTACGGGCCCATCGCTAACGACAAAATCGGGCTGCAAATACGCAAACTCAAGGATGGAAGTATCGACAAAGCCGAGTTTCTGAACCGGCTGAAATATATGAAGGGGATTACATATCAGTATTATTTTGGTTCTGAGGCTGCAATCGGATATCTGACAAGAATATGACTGATAACGATTTTAAATATATGACTGAGGCAATTGCGGCTGATTTGGCCGAATTGCTGTCGCGCGACTTCGGAATGAGTATATCCGAATCATTGGATACGTTGTACAACTCCGATACCTACGCCAAACTTATTGATCCCGCTACCGGCCTTTATTTCCAAAGCACGCAGTATGTCTATTCGTTTCTTAAAAATGAATTGACAACCGGTAAAATAGCCTGATCTTTTGTAGATAGCAAGAACCGGGATAAATTACTCGTTAATTGTTTCGGCCGCATTTATTTCGGTGGAATTTCGTCGGGATTTCTGTGCGATATTGTAGGGAAAACACTAACTTTGTAGTTGGAAAAGTGTGCACCCGGAACAGATCGGGCGTACACCCCGAAAGCACTATGATAGAATTGATCCAGAGAGCCGAAGCAGTGCTTCGCCATACGGTTGCGCGTCTGAGCGACGGCGACAACCTTACCAACATCTGCCCGTCGCAGTGGCGAGGGGAGCCGTTGCCGTCGCAGGAGGCGGTGCGCGATATCGTTACGCTCGCGCGTGCGTTGGTGTTCCCCGGATTTTTCGGTGACAGTGATGTCACCCGCGAGAATGTGCTTTATTTTACCGGCCTGTGGTGTGAGAAGCTCTATCACCTGCTCATAGAGCAGATTCACGCAGGCATCTCTATGGCAACATGCGTCGACACAACTCCACAGCACGAGGCCATACAGCGCGAGGCCGCCGCAAAGGCGATTGCGTTTATCGAGACTCTTCCCGAACTGCGCCGCGTGCTCAACACCGACGTCGAGGCTACATACCACGGTGATCCGGCAGCCGAGTCGGTCCAGGAGGTGATCTACTGTTATCCCGGCATCAAGGCCATTGCCAACTACCGCATTGCCCACGAGCTTGTGAAGCTCGGCGTGCCCATCATACCGCGTATGATAAGCGAGCGCGCCCACAGTGAGACGGGTATCGACATACACCCCGCCGCCACTATCGGCGAGTCGTTTACGATCGACCATGGCACGGGCGTGGTGATCGGCGCGACAGCAATCCTCGGACATCATGTAAAGATATATCAGGGCGTGACACTCGGAGCAAAGAGCTTCGATCTCGACGACTCGGGTAACCCGATAAAGGGGATACCCCGCCATCCCATCATCGGCAACAATGTGATCATATACAGCAACGCCTCGATACTCGGACGCGTTACAGTGGGCGACAATGCCATAATCGGCGGAAATATATGGGTGACCAACGATGTGGCACCCGGCGAACGACTTATTCAGGCGAAGGCCGACAATATACTTAGAATCAAGCAGTGATGAAATCGGAAAAATTTGAAATGGTGGCCAAGACCTTCCAGGGTCTGGAAGATGTGCTTGCAGGAGAACTTACGCGCCTCGGCGCCGAAAATGTTACCGCCGGCAGGCGCATGGTATCGTTTACGGGCGACAACGAGATGCTCTACAAGGCAAATCTATGCTGCCGTACAGCCCTCAGAATTCTGAAGCCGATATGTAAGTTTACGGCCTCCGACCCCGACACTCTCTACGATATGGTAAAGGAGATGGACTGGGGCTCTCTGTTGTCGGTCGACAAGACCTTTTCTATCGACCCCGTGGTCAATTCCGACACATTCACCCACTCGCGTTATGTGACATACCGGGTGAAGGACGCTATCGTCGACTACTTCCAGGATCGCCTCGGCGAGGGGAAGCGTCCAGGCGTACGCCTTCAGGACGCCGATGTGATGATCAACGTGCATATCGACGGCAACCGCGTCACCATGTCGCTTGATTCGTCGGGCGAGTCGCTCCACAAGCGCGGCTACCGTGTGGCCCAGACCGAGGCCCCCATCAACGAGGTGCTCGCCGCCGGCATCCTCCTGAAGGCCGGCTACGACGGACAGTGTCCGCTCGTAGATCCGATGTGCGGCTCCGGTACATTCCTGATCGAGGCCGCCATGATCGCCGCCAACATAAATCCCGGCGTATACCGCCGCAACTTCGCTTTCGAGCAGTGGCCCGATTTCGACGAGGAGCTGTTCGAGCGCCTTTACAATGACGATTCCGCCGAGCGTACTCCCGAATACCCCATCATCGGCGCCGACATATCGCCCAAGGCCATCGCCATCGCCGAGAAAAATGTGAAACAGGCGGGTGTGGGCCGTTGGGTCGACCTCCGCATACAGCCTATCGCGAAATGGGAGGAGGCGCCTGCCGCCGGCATTCTCGTGTCGAATCCACCCTATGGCGAGCGCATATCGGTTGATGACATGGCCGCGCTCTACGACACTATTGGCAATCGCCTAAAAAATGTGTTCAAGGGCTATCACGCATGGATTATCGGTTATCAGGACGAGCATATGCGTCATATCGGCCTCGCTCCATCGCAGAAAATCAGCCTCTATAACGGTGCGCTTGAATGCGAGCTCCGCGAGTACGAGATATTCGAGGGCGACTACAAGAGTTTCCGCAGCGAAGGCAACCGTCTCAACAAGGCCGCCGCGCCTATGCGTGGCAAAGGTGACCGCCGTAAGACCGACGAGGAGTGGCGCCGCGATGCCCGCAAGCAGGGTTTCGGGGGCCGTAACGGCGATAATCCCCGCTTCCGCAAGGATGGCGACCGCTCCGGCCGCAAACCTAACGCCCTTGAGGAAAAATACCGTGCCAAGCCCCTCGGCCGCAAGAAGCGCTATGATGACGACGAAACAGCTCCGCGCGGATTCGGACATAAGCCGTCGTTCGGCGGCAAGCCTTTCGCACGTCGCGAAGAAGGCAAGTCGTTCACACGCCGTCCCGCCGAGGCTTCCGAGGCAGAGTCGGAAAATCCGCTGGCAAAGCGCCGCAACCAGGCTCTGCTCGACAAGATTATGAACCGCGAGTCGCAGCCGCAGCCTCTTGCACGCCGCGGTTGGCGTCGTGTCAAAGGCAATGATAACACCGACTCCGCTAACGCGTCCGAAGATTGATCCCATAGTGACTGCGGCGTCCACGCCGTTACAAACCGTTTCCTATCAAAAAACTATTACAACAATGAATATACTCCTGCTCGGATCGGGTGGCCGCGAATCGGCCCTCGCATGGAAAATAAGCCAGAGCCCTCTGGCTACACGTCTGTTTATCGCTCCCGGCAACGGCGGTACGGGAGCCTATGGCACCAATGTGGCGATCTCGCCCGTCGATTTCCCCGCAATCGCCGCTTTTGTCAAGGAAAACGCAATCGACATGATTGTCGTAGGCAATGAGGATCCCCTCGTAAAGGGTATCTGGGATTATTTCAAGGATAACGACAGTGTACTCGTTGTCGGACCTTCGCAGGCAGGTGCCGCTCTGGAAGGGAGCAAGGACTTTGCCAAGGCCTTCATGATGCGCCATTCCATACCCACCGCGCGTTACCGCAGCTTTACCGCCGACACCCTTGAGGATGGTTGCGCTTTCCTCGAAAGCCTCAAACCTCCTTATGTGCTCAAGGCCGACGGCCTGGCTGCCGGAAAAGGGGTGCTCATCATCGACAGTCTCGATGAGGCCAAGGCATCGCTCAAGGAGATGCTCGGCGGCATGTTTGGTGCTTCGAGCGCTACAGTGGTAATCGAGGAGTTCCTTTCGGGCATCGAGTGCTCGGTATTCGTGCTCACCGACGGCAACGGCGGCTACCGCGTGCTCCCCGTCGCCAAGGACTACAAGCGTATCGGCGAAGGCGATACCGGCCTCAACACCGGAGGTATGGGCGCAGTAAGTCCCGTGCCGTTTGCCGACGAGACTTTCATGAAGAAAGTAACCGAGTGCATCATCGAGCCTACCGTCAAGGGGCTTGCCGCAGAGGGTATCACCTACCGCGGCTTCATATTCCTCGGACTTATCAACGTTGACGGTGAGCCTATGGTCATCGAGTACAATGTGCGCATGGGCGATCCCGAGACCGAGGCCGTGATGCTCCGCATCGACGCTGACCTTGTTGGACTGATGAAAGCCGCCGCCGAAGGTAATCTCGGCGACCGTGAGCTGCACCACGATCCGCGCACGGCCGTAACCGTGATGATGGTGTCGGGCGGCTATCCCGGTTCCTATGGCAAGGGCTACGAGATTACCGGTCTGGACGGTGTAAAGGACAGCATTGTGTTTCATGCCGGTACAAAGCGCGACGCCGACGGCCGCGTGCTTACATCGGGTGGCCGCGTGCTTTCGGTAAGTTCCTACGGCGACTCCATCGCCGATGCTCTTGCCCGCAGCTACTCCTCAATAGGAGAAATCGCATTCGACCATGCCAACTTCCGCCGTGACATTGGTCGCGACCTCATGGCTCTCGAAAAATAATCTACATATACTATTTATGAGACAGAAGAGGCGGTTGAAAGGCCGCCTCATTCTGTTTGTATCATACCACCGGACGCGGTCCCCTCTGTCTATGACGTTGAGGTCTCCGGATTTTCCTCCTTTTCTATATTATTATATATGAGAGAGCAACGAATCACCGACTTCTTGCATTCGCGCTACGGATTCATGCTGATGGCCCTTATGTCGGCTGCGGCAGCCGGCGGTGCGTATATACAGGCTCCGACCATGGCGCCCGGTGCCGGATGGGGGCCGTTGATGTTTTCATTTGCAGAATGGTTCTCTGCCATGCCGCCTATGTCTCTGGCAATGGCGGTGACGCTCAACTTTTTCGTAGCGCTTCTGCTTATCTACATCAATAAGCACTACAATGTGCTACGCTCCATCTCCTATCTTTTTGCCGGACTGTTTCTTGTGATGGAGGCGGCGCTCCCTACGCTTTTTGTGCGTATGTCCGACGGCATCTTTATCGCTGTGGTCGTGCTGCTTTCTCTCATACCGCTATATACCACCTTCCATGACCCCCAGCGCACGCGCAGGATATTCTTGAGCTTCTGTATCGTGAGTGCCGGCGCGTTGGTCGACATTACCTGTGCGGCTTATCTGATAGCTCTGTTTGTAGGATGCTTCCAGATGAGATGCATCACATTGCGCACGATGCTGGCCGCCATATTAGGTATCATTACGCCATGGTGGATAGCGTGGGGCACAGGCGTACTTTCTGTCAGGGCGATAAGACTCCCCGATTTTGTAAGCCTCTTCACGGTGCTTGAGGCCATGAAAATAGCACAGGTACTGGTATATGCCACCACCTCCCTGGCGCTTGGTATCGGCTTCGGTATGTTCAATCTGTTGAAGATATACAGCTACAATGCCCGCACACGTGCTTACAATGGTTTTCTTGTAGTTCTTGCCATCACCACGGTGTCGCTTATGGTAATTGACTACAACCGTCTTGTCATCTACCTGCCGATGTTAAATGTATGTACAGCCATCCAGATGGGTCATTTTTTCATAATCAACCGACGTAAGCGCAGCTATATTCCGGTCATATGTGTTATAGGAATATATGCCGTGCTTTATCTGTGGGCATTATCCTTATAGTAAATCGCTAACTTCCGGCCTGAAAAATCCGGAAGTACCCTGTCTTATTGATTGCTTTCTGTCGTTATGAAATTTATAATCGAAAAAAATATACCTTTCATCCACGGCTTGCTCGACGGCATGGCCGATGTTGAATATCTCGCTCCCGAGGAGATTACTCCTGCGAAGATGCGCGATGCCGATGCGTTGATTACCCGCACTCGCACCCGGTGCAATGCCGCACTGCTCGATGGTTCGCGATGCCGTTTTATAGCCACGGCCACAATCGGTACCGACCATATTGATCTCGATTACTGCCGTAACCGGGGTATCACTGTGGCCAATGCGCCCGGATGCAACGCTCCGGCCGTTGCCCAGTATGTGTTTGCCTCCATCCTGGCCTACCGTAAAGCCTTTGGCATGGCGGGGAACGGCTCGTATGTCGGAGGTGGAGAGTCCGGACTGGATAATGTCACTCTGGCGGTGGTCGGAGTCGGAAATGTCGGCTCGATTGTAGCCCGCTGGGGCGAGGGATTGGGAATGCGTGTGCTTCGTGTTGACCCCTTGCGCGCCCGCGATGAGGGACCTGACGGATTCGCCACTCTTGCCGATGCTGCCCGGGAGGCCGATATAATCACTTTCCATACACCGCTTACACGCAGTGGTGCATATCCTACCTGCCATATGGCCGATGCCGTTTTTTTTAGCTCGCTCAAGCGAAAACCGCTTATCATCAACAGTGCCAGAGGTCCCGTGGTCGACAATGCCGCGCTTGTGGAAGCCCTCGACAACGGCAGTGTCAGGGCTGCGGCTATCGACTGTTGGGAAGGAGAGCCGGCTATATCTTCCGAGCTTCTCGACAGAGCTTTCATCGCCACTCCACACATCGCCGGATATTCCCGCGAGGGCAAAATCCGCGCTACCGCCATGGCGCTTGATGCTATAACCCGATTCTTCGCCCTCCCCCTTGTGTCACCATCGGAGACAGTCGGATTCCCCATCCCCGAGCGTCCTTCGGCCGATGAGATATCCTCTTCGTACGATCCGCTTGCCGATACTGCGGTCTTGCGTCTCAATCCATCCGCGTTCGAAGCTCTCCGCAACTGCTACAACTACCGCAGTGAGGTTCGCTGAATGCACTTTCTCGCCCTGAACATGGCGAAACTTGTCATCCGTAAGGAGAGTCTCGGTATTTCCGTAGGGAAAAGCCGCAAAAAGACTCCCTATGAAATTTAAAGTTTTTAGAGTAATCATATACGTAATAAGTTTATAACTTAATAACTTAATTAATATGAAATAGTCCCGACTGCACCAACTATTTGATTATGCTGATGTTTATAATGGAGTAAAGAGTAAAGAATTTGACAAAATCAATTTAAATATTCCAAACTTATGAACACAGCACCATTACAGGGAATCAAGGTGGTGGATTTCACCGAGGTTCAGTCGGGCCCGTCGTGCACGCAGATGCTGGCATGGCTCGGAGCCGATGTCATTAAGATAGAACGTCCCGGGGTCGGTGACGCCACTCGTAAAGAACTGCAGTTCTCTCCCGATGAGCCGTCGTACTACTTCCTTCAGTTGAATTCCGACAAGAAGTCTCTTGCGCTCGACGCAAAGACTCCCGACGGTAAGGCAATCCTGACCAGGCTTATAAAGGAGGCGGATATATTTGTAGAGAATCTGCATCCCGGAGCTATGGACAAACTCGGTTTCTCATGGGAGGCAGTCCATGCCCTTAATCCGCGGTGTATCTACGGCACTATAAAGGGATTTCCGGTTTCTTCCAAATATAAGAACCTGAAAGCCTATGAGCCTATAGCCCAAGTTACTGCTGCCGCCGCATCGACTACCGGATGGTATTCGGGCCCCTACAATATACCGACACAGTCAGGTGCCGCTCTTGGTGACTCAAACACCGGCATGCATCTGCTCATAGGTCTGCTTGCTGCTCTTTGTCAGCGTGACAAGACGGGTGAAGGCACATATGTGTACCAATCGATGCACAATGCTTGCCTTAATCTATGCCGTATCAAGACGCGCGACCAGAATATCCCGACGGAAAGTTTGGTGACTGTGTGCCACGCTCCGGCAATATTGAAGGTAGCGGTGTGCTCGGCTGGACGTACAAATGTAAACCTGCCGGAGGCCTCGACTCGGAAATTGACGGAAACAATTATGTATACGTAATCCTGCAGCGTGGTGCTAAGGATTTTGAGGCCGCATGCAAGGCCATGGGATTTGAGGACTGGCTTACCAATCCCGACTTCAACACCGCCGACGCACGCGACCGCCATAAAGATGAAGTGCATAAACGTATCGCTGCCTGGACTGCTGACAAGACTAAATATGAAGTGACCGAGCTGCTTGGTGCCGCCGGTGTGCCTGTAGGCCCTGTCCTCTCTACCAAGGAGATGATGACCGATGAGTCGCTTTATGACGGGAATACCCTTGTGAAGATAAACCAGGGTGGAGCTATCGGTGAATTCGTCACCGTAGGTTGTCCGTTTACCATGTCCGGCTATCAGCCGAAGTATGGTCCATGTCCGTCGCTTGGCGGTAACACCGATGAGGTGCTTAAATCACTCGGATATACCGACGCCCAGATAAAGACTTTTGCCCAGAACGGCACTACAGCTCCGCTCGCAGAGGGAAAAAAATAATAATGTGATTTTTATTAGGTGGTCTGTCCGTACCGGGAACACTCCCTGTCGGCGCCACCTTTTGTCTGATTCTACCATTAAAATTATTGAACATAATGGCTGATGTAAATACAATAAAATCTGCGGCGCCGACGTCCGACGCGCCACATTTCCCTCAGCAGGTGACAGGAATGTATATTCTTGCCGAGACATTGCGGAGGTTAGGGTTGATGCATGTCTACGGACTTGTCGGTATTCCGGTCACCGAGGCCGCATATGCCATGCAGAAAGTGGGTATAAATTACTATGGATTCCGCTTCGAGCAGCAGGCAGGAATGGCAGCCGCTACCCATGGCTATCTTACAAAGCAGCCGGGAGTGCTCCTTACCGTGTCATCGCTTGGCATGCTCAATGGCCTGACGGCTACTGCTAACGCTACCGTGAACTGCTATCCTATGATACAGATATCCGGTGCATCGGATCCGGATATGGTCGACATGGATATGGGCACATACGAGCAGCTCGACCAGTTGAATACTGCGCGCCCGCTTGTCAAGGCTGCTTTCCGCTGCTCTCATGCCTCGGATATCCCGAGAGCTGTAGCCCGCGCCTACCGTGTGGCTGTGAGCGGACGTCCGGGAGGGGTATATATCGATATGACCACCCCCGCTCTGGCCGAGATAATGGATGCCGCCGAGGTGGAGAAACTCTTCTACACTCCGGTCGATGTGGCCTCACCGGTGGCCCCCAACAAGGAGTCTGTGGCTCGTGCCGTCGATATTCTGGCCGCTGCCAGGCGTCCGGCTCTGCTTCTCGGCAAGGGGGCTGCATACGCACAGGTCGACGACAAGATAAAGACCCTTGCCGAGACGTACAGGATTCCTTATCTGGCCATGTCGATGGCAAAGGGACTTTTGCCCGATGCCGGAGAACTGAGTGCCTTAAGTTGCCGCTCTACAATCATGGAAAAGGCCGATGTCGTGGTTGTGATAGGCGCACGTATCAATTGGATGCTTTCATTTGGCCGGGGTAAGTGGAATCCCGACGTGAAGTTTATACAGCTTGAGGTAGAGCCTACCGAAATTGATCGCAACGTGCCGGTTGCTGCCCCTGTCGTCGGCGATATGGGGCTGTCGCTCGACATGCTGCTCGACGGAATGAAAGGACGGGCCATGTCGGCCGACCCTGCGTGGCTTGCTTCGTTACAGGCCGAATCAAAGAGCAAGAACGCAAAGTTTGCCGCCCGGCTGGCCGACGCCGCCAAACTGTCGCCGATGAACCACTGGAGCGCACTGTCGGTCGTCAAGCCCGTGCTTGAGGCCAATCCGGATATAATACTTGTCAACGAGGGCGCCAATACTCTCGACGACACTCGCGACTCTGTCGACATGTCGCTCCCGCGCCATCGTATTGACTGTGCGTCATGGTCGATTATGGGCATGGGCATGGGCTCCTCGGTAGGTGCTGCTGTGGCTACCGGCAAGAGTGTCGTAGCCGTAGAGGGTGATTCCGCATTTGGTTTTTCCGGCATGGATTTCGCCACGATATGCAGGTATAAACTTCCTGTCACTGTGCTTGTGTTCAACAACGGAGGCATATACAACGGTATCGGGGTAAACCCCTCAGGAGCAGATGAGCCTGCGCCTACCACACTTGATATCGACGCGCAGTACAACCTTATCGGAAAGGCCTTCGGTGCCGACAATTATCGGGTAGACAATGTCGCCGACCTGCGTGTAGCGCTCGAGGCTGCAATTGCGTCAAAGCGCCCGTGTCTCATCGACGTGCAACTCGCCGCCGATGCCGGCAAGGAGAGTGGCCATATTGGCTATCTCAACCCCACGCCACTCATCGAATACACCGTGTGACCTAAGCCTACGGTGCGCCATGAATCAGTGCCGCACCGCAGGCCTGCCCTCACTCTTTTTAACTATATTGCCAGAATGCCTAACAATAGTGAATTATGAATCTTTCTCATGTCATTCTATATGCCATTGTCCCTATTATCGTGGTGATGCTCGCCGGATATCTTTCCGGTAAGAAGGGAATCTTCACAGGCGAAGATGCCAAGAAGTTCAATAAGGTGGTGCTTGATTATGCCCTTCCTGCTGCTCTGTTTGTATCTATTGTGCAGGCAACCCGCGAGGACCTTGTGAAGGATATAAAGTTGACCCTGATTTCGGCAGTCGGTATTATGGCCTGCTTCATGACAGTGTATTTCGTGTTCCGTATGTTCAAGAAAAACACCGGGGCCGATGCTGCTGTCAGTGCCCTTATCAGCGGCTCTCCTACAATCGGATTTCTCGGATTCGCGGTGCTCGAGCCTATATTTGGCACATCACCATCAGTAGCGCTCGTGGTGGCCATTGTGGGTATAGTGGTCAACGCTATAGGCATACCTGTAGGACTATCGCTGATGAATGCCTCGCTCGAAAAGCAGAATCCCGGATCGACGAAGCATGAGAGTGCCTGGAAGCCTGTCTTACATGCTTTGGCGCAACCCGTGGCCTGGGCCCCGATACTTGCTGTGGTGTGGGTTGTGGTCGGAATTCCTTGGCCCGCATATCTTAGCCCATCGTTCGACCTTATCGCCAAGGCCAATGCATCCATGGCCGTATTCTCTGCCGGTATCACTTTGGCCGCTATTAAGTTTACGGTCAACTGGCAGGCCGTGCTCGGCTCGATATTCAAGATGATAATCATGCCTGCCGTGATTCTTATACTTGGCCTGCTCTTCCATATGGATGCGCTCAACCTCAAGATGCTTGTGGTCGCTGCCGCTTTGCCGCCCGCATTCTCCGGAATAATCATTGCCGACGAGTACAATACATATGTAGCTACCGGCACATCTTCACTGACTTTGTCGGTAATCCTTTTCATCGGATTCTGTCCGCTGTGGATATGGCTTACCGATGCTGCCCTTCGCTCCGGCTTCCTTGCCTGACCGGTCCCCGCACTCACTTTCCGCATAAGCGCTATCCTCACCCCCCATACCAAACAGACGGATGACAGTATTAAATTTTGTCATCCGTCTGTTGTTTTGTCGATAGATTTTGCTAACTTGCCGGACAATCAATCATTGCGTATGGAAAAACGATTGGCGGTGTATTGCCTCTGCATCATCGCGTTTCTGTCGGGCGGCGCGGCAGATCTTCCCCCTAAAGTAGATTCAGCCGCGGCAGAAGTGTCGATGCACGATGCCCGGCTTTCGAGCGATTCATTACGGAGAGATATTCCTGTGGTGGACGCTACGGGCAAGGAATCGGTGGTGGCTCACCATTACCGGGAATACAAAATGCGTCCTTTTAACGCTCCGTTTATTATGGATCTTCTCATAGGTCCGGCAATAAGTCTCGGATCGCATGGTGGCCATACCGACTGGGCGGGTGTGCGTCCTAATGTCATCAACTGGTTTACATTGCGTCTGTCATATTATCCTTTCGGGCATTGGGGAGGGTACGGCTCTCTCGCTTTTTCGTCCTACAGGCCACGCAGATATTGGAATGAAATTCTGGGCGAACCGTTGATTGAACCCTCAGCCGATGGCTGCTTTTATAGTGGAAGTTGGTTTAACTGTGCCGGAGAAATAGGCGTTTCATATCAGGTGCAATATCGCAGATGGGTGTTGCAGGCCCATGCCGGCTATGGAGGAATGTCCATAACCAACCGGGACGATGTGATGGGGAAGTACAAAGAGGTGGATGAACATGGTGGGGGTATTGATCCGGTTTTTGAAGTGTGCCGGCATATATGGTCGGACTATATGGCCTTCGGCATTACTTTCGGCTATCGGCTTTCACGTGGTGTCAATGTCGTGTTTGAAGTTGCTTATCGGCATCCTTTCCACAGACCCGTGATATGGCTTAGCCGCTATGACGGGGAGGTTAAACCTGGTCAGAGTTATGATGATACCCATATGCCATGGGCCACGGATGAGAAAAAATTAGGCTCTTCGACTCCCTGGTGTCGTGACTTGTCTCTTTCCATCGGTATCCAGTTTGCCGCTGAAACCTCCTCCCGCCCTAAACGGAAATCTACTGATTCCAACTCTCGTCCAATTCCCGATAGTATTTATGAATCCGGCTTTCGATAGCCTTTATTGTCACGGCTCCTGCTGATCTGGTCTACTCTCGTTGAATATGGCTTATCGCATACAAGGGACAAATAGAAATTTCGTTGACACGTCTGAAATTTTCCATGAAAGTAGGTAATTATCGATTTCCTATATATTGTAGATACAATGTAAATGTCAATGGTATTTAATTAGGTCACAGAGGAAATGACCGGATGGCGGTCTTTCACTCTGTGGCCTGTGTGCGCTTTGTGGGGTGGGATGGAAATTCGGGAGGGTCAGATGCGTGCGGTCAGACGCCGGAGGCGCCGCCGCCGAGCGAGGAGTCGTCGCCCATGGGGGCCGGAGGAACGGTGTCGACGTCGCTAAAGAGCTTGTCGAGGTGCTTCTCCTGGAAGCCCTGGAGGGCGGCCCAGAAGGCCGGCACGAACAGGGTGCCGAGGACGGCGTTGATGAGCATGCCGAATACTACGGCAGTGCCGAGTGATACGCGGCTCTCGGCGCCGGCGCCATGGGCCGTCATCATGGGGAGCACACCCAGAATAAACGCTATGGCAGTCATCATGATCGGGCGGAAACGGATCACGCCCGCATCTTCGGCGGCAGGCGGAATGAGCACTCCGCTGCGGCGGAAGTAGGTGGCATACTCCACGATAAGGATGGCGTTTTTCGCCGAGAGGCCGAGCACGAGGATAAGGCCGATCTGCGTGTAGATACTGATGCTCTGCCCCATGCAGATACATCCGAGAACGCATCCGAGCACTGCTACCGGCATCGCCAGCACGACGGCCATAGGATCGGTCCAGCTCTCATACTGGGCGGCCAGCACGAGCAGAGTGAGGATGATGGCGAATATGAACACCGCCGTCACCGTGGTGCCCGATTGCGTTTCCTGATATGCCTCGCCGGTCCATGCATAGCCATAGTTGTTGCCGAGAGTCTTCTTTACCAGCGCTTCCATGGCCTTGATGCCGTCCTGCGAGCTGTAGCCTTTGGCCGTGGTGGCGGTGACGGATGCTGTGCCGTACATGTTGTAGCGCGATGCCGACGGCTCGCCCATGGTCTGCTCTATGGTGGTGAACGATGCGAAGGGCACCATCTCGCCCGCGGAGTTGCGCACGCTCAGTTTCAGCAGATCGCTTATGTTGGCGCGCGACTGCTCGTCGCCCATAAGTGTAACCTGGAACACGCGGCCGAACTCAGTGAAGTCGTTGACGTAGCTGCCGCCGGTGTAGCCGCCGAGCGTGCTGAACACGTCGCTCATCTCGAGCCCCTGTAGCTTTACGCGATCGCGGTCGATATTGAGCCTGTATTGCGGCACGACTCCCTGATAAAGCGACGTAATGCGTTCGATGGCAGGCTCATCCTTGGCCGCCTCCTGAAGCGACGCCACAGCCTTGGCAAGCTCTGCTGCACCGTGGTTGTTGATGTCAAGGAGCTGCATCTCAAGTCCGGCCGACATGCCCAGACCGGGTATGGCGGGCGGGTTGACCGAGAACACTATCGGCTCCTGCATGGTGGCGGCGATGGCATCCACCTTGTCGATTATGGCGTCGACGCCCTGGCCCTTCCCCTTGCGGTCCTTCCACGGGGTTAGGGTTACGAACAGAGAGCCCATGTTGCTCGACGCGCCTCCGCCCATAAATGAGAATCCGCTGATGCTCATCACGTTCTCGACTTCGGGTATCTCCTTCCGGATGCGGTCGGACAGCTCGTTGACAACCTTCTGCGTGCGTTCGAGCGAAGCGCCCTGCGGGAGTTGTATGGAGGTCATGAAGTAGCCCTGATCCTCCTGCGGCACATAGCTTGTGGGGTGGTTGAGGAAGAGGATGAAACCGATTACGGCGATTACGAGGAAGCCGCATGTCGACATCCACGGTCGCTTGAGCAGCGTGTGAATACACCGCTTGTAGAGATTCTCCGTGGCCTGGAATCCCTTGTCAAACCATCGGTAGATGAAGAATTTCGACTCTTTCCTTGGGGTGAGGAACAGGGCGCAGAGTGCCGGGGTCAGCGTAAGGGCGTTGAAGCCCGAGAATGCCGTCGATACGGCTATGGTAAGCGCGAACTGCTTGTAAAGTTCGCCGGTGATACCGCTCACGAAGGCCGTGGGGATAAATACCGAGAGTAGCACGAGCACTTCGCCGATGACAGGGCCTGTAAGCTCGTTCATCGCCTTCTCCGCGGCCTGTCGGCGCGACAGCTTGCCGGCGTCGACAAGGCGCGAGCAGTCCTCGACCACCACTATGGCGTCGTCTACCACAATGGCGATGGCCAGCACGAGTCCGAACAGCGTAAGCGTGTTGATGGTGAATCCCATTATCTTCATTACGGCGAATGTGGCGATGAGGCTCACCGGAATGGTGATCATAGGAATGATTACCGCGCGCCAGTTCTGCAGGAAGATGAGGATTACGAGCATTACTATGAGGGTGGTCTCGACAAAGGTGACGAGCACGTCGTCGATCGATGCCGTGACGAAGTCTGACGAGTCGAGCACAACGCTGTACTTGACTCCGGGCGGGAAGTACTGCGCCAGGCGTTCGAGCTCGGCACGTGAGTTTTTGCTCACCGACAGGGCGTTGGCGCCCGGGAGCTGCTTGATGCCGAGCAGAGCGGCCTCATGGCCCGACACAAATGTGGTGGACGAGTAGCTGATGCTGCCCAGATCGGTGCGCGCCACATCCTTCAGGCGCAGTATGCCGTCGGCGCCGGTGCGTATGATTATGTCGGAGAACTCAGCGGCCGTGTTGAGGTTGCCCTTGCTCACGAGCGTAAACTGGAAGGCCTGTTCCTCCGGGGCCGGCGATGCACCCACAGCGCCTGCCGATACCTCCATGTTCTGCGACTGTATGGCGGCGGTGATATCCTGGGGAGTGAGGTTGTAGAAACGCATCTTTTCGGGGTCGAGCCATACGCGCATGCTGTAGCTGCCGCCGCCGAATGCCTCAACTCCACCTACACCATCTACTCGCGACAGGGCGTTGACGAGGTTGATGTTGGCGTAGTTGGTAAGATAGAGCGCGTCGTAGCGGCCCGTGCTGTCGCCTTCGAGCGAGCAGAACAGTACGATGTTGGTCGACTCCTTGTTGACGGTGACGCCCTGCTGGGTCACGGCCTCGGGGAGCTGCGGGGTGGCCTGGCTGAGGCGGTTCTGCACATTGATCGCGGCCTGGTCGATATCGGTGCCCTGCTTGAATGT
>JAHZGZ010000307.1 GCA_019420545.1 Bacteroidales bacterium
GAAGCCCTTTACCGTAGTCGGCTCCGACATACGCTCCACACGCCTTATCGACGGCGCATGGATCGGCCTCTACCACTGGAGCGAGACCGAAGGGAAACACTGGAACGACGACATACGCCGGATGACATGCCCGCAGTGGCGCGAAATGGTGCGCTCGATGCATGAGATAGGCATGGACGCCATTGTGCTTCAGGAGCTTTTCCGTAACCAGGCCTATGTCGGCGATCATGATATTACTGTCGGCAGTTACGCCGGAAAGGCATTCTACCCGTCGAAGCTCTATCCCGGAAGGATGGATATCGCGTGCGCCGACCCGGTGGAGGCCATACTTTCGGAGTGTGACTCGCTCGGCATGACGGTGATGATGGGCGTGGGTATGTTCGCATGGTTCGACTTCACCCGAGAGTCGCTCGAATGGCACAAGGCCGTGGCGCGCGAGCTGTGGGATATGTACGGACATCATCCGTCGTTCTATGCGTTCTATATTTCCGAGGAGTGTGCCGGCAATCTCTACAACAACGAGACCGAGCCTCTGATGCAACTACGGCGCCACACGGAGATTGCCGATTTCTTCCGCGAGTTCAAGAAGTATGTCGCGACTTTCGCTCCCGGCAAGCCCGTGATGCTCGCCACCAACAGCATGGAGGTGCTCAAGGGAGCTGATGCTTATCCGGCACTGTTGCAGAACCTCGACATTCTATGTCCGTTCGGGTTCGCACGCATGCCGGAGGGGGATCTTACCGGGAAGGAGGCGGCCGACACGCTTCAGCGCTGGTGTGACGACGCGGGCGCGCATCTGTGGTTTGACCTTGAGGCGTTTCTGTTCAATCCCGACTCGTCGCTATATCCGCGTCCGATCGATGAGATAATCGGCGACCTAACACTGCTCGATAATTTCGAAAAGGTGTTCTGCTACCAGTTTCCGGGCGTGTTCAATCATCCCGATGCCTCACGGCGTGTGGGCGAGAAGCGCACGGTTGACCTCTACAAGGCCTACCGCGACTATTATTGGCGCGTTACCGCCGCCCAGAAGGCTCCGGTGCAGTCGGCCGAATGAGGAACAACCATATCATTTCGTAAAAATGCTCTAACCCTATATAGAAAATGAGAAAAGTCTCATTATTAGCGGCTTTTTTGCTCACGGTCGTCTCCGTTTTCGCTCAGACCTACATGATGTCGGTGGCCAGAACCGACGGAACGACCGACGAGATGCGCACCGGCGACATTGCAAAAATAGAGTTCGTCACCGATGCCGCGCCATCGCTTGAATACGAGGCGGCCGGCACGGTCGTACCGTGTACCGGCGGAGAATTCGCCATCCGTGTCAAAGCCAACTGTGCGTGGACTTACGAAGTCTCTCCTCCGACGGTGACCGAAATATCTGTGTCGAGAAGTCTTCTCGTGCTTGACTTTCCTTGTTTCGACGGTACGACCGACACATACCGGATTACGTTCAGCTTCGGCGGTCTGACTAAGACTCTCGAACTGAAACAGGCTGACAGGCCTGTAGCCGACCTGCTCGACATAGTGTTTCAGGAGGACGGGACGGCTGTTGACGTGTCGCCACTGCGTCATGAGGTGGTAACACAGCCCGGCTCGGCTCTGACCACCTATTACAATGATATTCATAAGTGCTATGCGGCGGCTTTCCGCCATACGCCCGGATCATCGGTGAACTCGGGCTATTATCGCGTCAACTACAAGGCCGGTGATGATTTCATCAGCCGCATAGCCGACGGGTGTACCTTCGAGAGCATAGTAATGCTCGGAGAAGATGATCCCGCCAATCTGGAAGTAAAGTGGTTCAGCTCCATGCAGTCGGGTGGCATAGGCTTCATCATGCCTCTTCACAGCAGGTCGCAATGTTTCACCTTCCTTCCGAATGTGTCGCCGACGGGCGCCTCGACCTGGCGCTGGACTCACAGCACGGTCAAGCCTGAGGTAGGCAAATACTACCACGTAGTGGGTGTATGGAACAAGGAAGAAGGCAAATCGTACATCTATGTCAACGGTAGGCTCAGCGGTACGGCGGCTGCCCCGGGCAACTACGTGCCTGTGGTTGCCGGAGCGGAGTCGTTTGTAATCGGCGGTGATGCCGAGACCAACCAGACTGCGGCAGCTTCGGCATGGAACGGCGAGATTGTCTCTGCCCGCATCTACGACGAGCCGCTTGATGCCGCCCGTATCGCAAAACTCTGGGACGCAGTGGCTTTCGACGAAAATGCCAAAGCCATCACGATTTCTGATCTGGAATATCTTCCGAACTGTGAGGTAGGCCAAGGGTTCAGATACACCGTATATGGCCGTGGTTTTGAACACGGTGACAGGATCGAGCTACAGCTTTCCGCATCGTCCGGGGAATCAGTTGAGCCTGATACTGAGATCGGTGAGGATTGCGCCACAATTACGATTCCCGCCGACCTGGCTTCGGGCACGTATCGTCTCGTGCTGAAACGCGACGAATTGAAAATGCCTCTC
>JAHZGZ010000308.1 GCA_019420545.1 Bacteroidales bacterium
AACCGCGGCCACCATAGGTCTTCTCGGCAAGGGCGTTGGGAATATCCGCCCATACAGCGGCGGTATTGCCTTTCAGGACTTTAGCGGCCCGGTCGTTGCCAAGTTGCTCAAGCGGACGGTTGGTAAGTACCAGACAATTACCATTGACAAGGAGCATACGCACCGGTGCCACGCCGGGAATCTGCCATACGTATGCGTCATCTTTCTTTACCGGGGGAATGCCAAGTGTGGTAAGTATGTCGGAAAAATCAGTCAGAGTAGCGGCAGCCTTGCGTTTGTCAAGCTGTATACCGACGAAAAAATTGATGTCGTTGGACAGACCGGGGCCTGAGGAGAGGCGACTGTCGGTTGTCGAACCGGCGGCAATCAATATAGTACCGTCGATGCGTTTCAGATACGGCATCATGACGGCAAGCACGGCTTTCTGTCGCATATCCATAGGTATGACGGCCTGTAGCGATTCTGTCACCTTATCCCAGTCGATATCGGAAGGTATTCCGGCCCCAAACGCTATCATGTCGGTGGGTGACAGGTATTTAAACAGCGAAGAGTCTATTTTCTTCAATGAAGCGTCGATATCGGTCTCTTTCCCGTCGAGGTTAACCGACTTAGCGGTAAATTCTATCTCGGTACCGTTATTATCAAAATCGGCGGTAAGACATAGCCAGCCTTTAACAGGTTCTTCACCAAGGGGACGTTGAGCGCACGCCATACGCAGAACACGATCGGGCTGTGAAAGAAATTTTGACAGATATCTGACGGATGCAATTGATTTATTGGATGCGATCTCAAGTCCGGCATCAAGCATTTCAACCGCTTTCTCACAATCTGACGAAGCAACAATCCATCCCTGACGACCGCGTATCAGCAATGAAGTCCCATCGCCGAGACTGTACACATCAAAGCCTTGCTTTTCATTGGCGTTTAATGCGTGTAATTCCGCAATCAGTTTGGCTTCATCCTTAATAATAAAGGTTAGAGTGTAGATACCGGTTCGCATCGATTCAACCATCGGACGCGACTGGCTGTCAGTAACGGCATATGCCACAAGCATATCGCGGTCAAGCGCATCCGACATTATGAGTGACGTAAGGCATCGGCGTGTTGGTTCGCCGGTTTTCGAAAGGATGCGCTCGAGAGTCTGCGATGCAGAAAGCTTTCCACCCATGTCCTTTCCGTTGAGTGCAGCCTCCAGGCGAGCGGGACTTATCGCCAATATTACAGGCGACTCGGCCGGAACGGTTTCAAGTATATTTCCGTCATTATGGCATGAAGCCAGTATAACGGTAGCCAGAATCAGCCCAATGAGGCGAACCGACAGATTGCGTGGAGTAATCATAAGCAACTGTTCTAAATTATTTTATGTTAAGCGATCTGATTATTTGATTAGAGAAACTTTTACTTTCTTTCCCTTGAGTTTCTGTGCCGACAGACGTTGTGCCATCTCTCTGGCTTCAGCCACCGGCACCGCCGCAATCGCGCTATGATCGCGTACTACTATGCGCCCTACACTTTGTGGATCAACGCCACCCTGCTTTATAATAAAGCCGGCAATGTCGCCGCGCGATATTTTCTCTTTCTTTCCGGCATTGAAATACAATGTGGCGGCAGAAGCATGGATTGGATTGTCGGAATGTCCGGTAGGTGCGTATGCCCTGTCGAAAATCATATAATCCGGTATACTGTCGGCTTCGGAAGTCAGCACATATACAGTGCCTTTGGCTTCTACACGCGCCGTGCGTCCGTTGCGGTGGATCCATGTCTCTTCCGACAGGGGCATATGATAATGAATGATGGCGTTTATCGAGTCGATATCAAGTCCGCGCGCGCCGAGGTCGGTGCTGACCAATATGGGTGTCGAGCCGTTGTTGAGCAGATCGACTGCTTTCTCCCGGTCATTCTGGTCGAGTGCTCCATGATAGATGCCTACCGGAAGGCCGGCTTTGTGCAAGAACTGATAGACTCTGTCGGCACTTTCACGATGGTTGACAAATACTATCACTTTACCGTCGGGAAAAGAATGCAACAGATCGGAAAGCGTGTTGAGCTTATCGCGCGAAGGGCTTTCGACTTCAACTATCTGCATACGTGAACGCGGAGCATCGGTATTGTCAAGATAATCGATAGTCTCCACCGCTTCGAGCTTAAGGAAACCCGGGAATTCTTCAAGACGGGTAGCCGAAGTGAGTATGGTACGCGCACGGTTCGGCATAGTGCGTACCACCTTTTTCATTTCATCCTGGAATCCGAGTTCAAGCGATTTGTCGTACTCGTCAAGCACGAGCACACGTGTGGGATACAAGTCGATCTGTTTGCGTTCAATATGGTCAAGGAGGCGTCCGGGTGTGGCAACAATGATATCCGGCACCGGAGTGAGCGAATTCTTTTCATCAAGCATAGAATGCCCTCCGTAAAGAGCCACTACCTTATATCCGGTTGCCAGTTCACGCATTACACGGTATATCTGCATTACAAGCTCGCGCGATGGTGCTATCACCACTCCCTGAACCTTAGCCATGGGCGATTGTAGCGACAAAAGCATCATAGCGACAAAAGCTACAGTCTTACCGCTTCCCGTAGGTGATAAAATCACTGTATCAGGTGTATTTGATGCGATGGCGGCCTCCTGCATCGGATTTAGAGTCTCGATACCCATACGGGTATGAATATTGGTTATGATTTCCTGTCTTTTCATATTTTATGCTGGTTGCGACACAAATTTACATAAATACTAACAATATTTCATTTACATAAGGTCATAAAATAGCTCAAGTAATTTTCCCTATGGCTCATTTTTCTCGCAGGAGGCATCTAATAGCCTCAATCAAATGTTAAATTATAGCAAAATGCAATTAACCCCCTGAAAAATACATTAATATATGTTAAACGGCGAAAGGAAGACTTGCACGCCTCGCAAAATGCCGCTATCTTTGTGAGTGTGTTTTTCATAGTATTAGATTAAGATAAAGGTTTAAACGGGAAGAGATGTCGTGAGACATCTCTTCTTTTTAGTATTCCGACCGATGTCCTTAAGCATAAGCCGATAATGCCATAACGATACCTCAATAATTCATTTCAGAATATCACGACACAATAATGCGACAGAATATGGCGTTATCTATCCATAGATGCAAACACGTCGTCATATATTATATATTATATGTATAGTACTGCTTCTGGCAGGCAGCGCACCTCTTGCGGCACAACGCAATGACAAGGTGCTCAACCGTCCGTATGCCGATCTGCGCCGTTGGCATATGGGGTTTTCGGTAGGTTTTTTTGTCCCGTCACTCGCATTTACCCATAATGGTTTTGTCAACGAGCAGGGTGAGGCATGGTTTATGGAACAGCCCTCCTACTCTCCCGGATTTTGCGTCAACGGACTATTCGATCTGAGGCTGAACGAATATTTCAGTCTGCGTTTCACTCCCGGTATGTATTTTGGGAACCGTACGGTGAAAATGCGCGACAACACCTCGGGTGCCGTGGAGCAACAGGATATAAAATCGACATATATCGTAATGCCGCTTGACTTGAAATATAATGCCGTGCGCCTACATAATGTGCGGCCATACATGCTTGCGGGAATTATGCCTACATTTGATGTAGCGAAGCGCCGCAACCGCGATTTCCTGCAATTGAAACCGTCGGATTTCATGCTGTCGATAGGTTTTGGATGCGATCTATATCTTCCATACTTCAAATTTGCCCCGGAAATAAAGTTCTGTTTCGGACTTACCGATCAGTTAAAACGCAATCGGCCTGATCTTGAGGATGACCCCGACCGGTTAAAGTTCACGCAATCGCTCACTAAAGTGCGCCAGCAGATGGTTGTACTCACATTTTATTTCGAATAACCGGCCATGACCCGTTCACTGATTTGTAAAGCAAAAAGGATTGTTGCGGCGGGGATATTGCTGGCAGCTATGTCAATCGATACGTCAGCCCAAGTCGATGCAGGATTCACTCAATACTTTGAAGTTCCATCGTATTACAATCCGGCAGCCATAGGCCTTACCGACTATCTGCGCATACGTGGCGGTTCACGCCTGCAATGGATGGGCATACCCAAAGCACCGAAAACATTTCTTGCCAATGCTGACATGCCGGTAAAGCTGTTCGGGAAAAGGATTGGCGTCGGACTGGTCATGCAACAGGAAAGTATGGGTCTGTACAATAATCTTACGCTCGGAGCAATGGGTGCCTACAAGCTGAAGTTGCTTAAAGGAGAGTTGTCGGTCGGTTTCCGCATCGGTCTTTTCGATGAATCTTTCCGTGGGTCGGAGGTCATTCTCCCTGATGACGATGACTATCATCAAAGTGCAGACGATGCCATACCTACAACAGATGTACACGGTACGGCTTTTGATGCAAGTCTCGGAGCCTACTACAAGCATCCCCTTTTCTGGGTCGGCATTTCCGCAACACATATCAACCAGCCAACCGTAAACATGTCAACTGACGGAACGGAAGCAAAACAGTATGAATTCAAAGCCGGTTGCAGCTTCTATTTCATGGGAGGTGGCAATATTCCAATAAAAAACACGTTATTTGAAGTACAGCCTTCTGTGTTGGTAAAGACCGACTTCACATTCACAACGGCTGAAATTACCGCACGGCTGCAATATAATCGCTTCTTTTACGGAGGATTGGCTTACCGATACAACGATGCAGTAGCATTGCTGCTTGGCGCCAATTTCAAGAACTTCTTCGTCGGCTACAGCTATGACTATCCTATCAGCGACATAGCCAAAGCCAGCACGGGAAGTCATGAAATATGGCTCGGATACAGCATGAAACTTGACTTGGGAGAGAAGAATAGACATAGACACAAAAGCATACGAATAATGTAACTTTATAGTTATGAATAAAATACAGGATTATCTATTTATCGCCATAATTACTGCCCCGATAGCGACCTCTTGCGCATTGGGGAGCCATAGCAGCATGGGAGGCGAGGTAACCGGCGTAAGCGGTACGTCGTGGGCCGAGCCGACCCCATACGGCATGGTTCTTATCGACCGCGGATCCATGAAGGTCGGTCCGGCAAAAGCCGACAGCGCCTGGAATCTTCGTGCCGATGCCAGAGGCATAAGTGTCGACGGATTCTGGATGGATGAGACCGAAGTTACAAACGGTAAATACAAACAGTTTGTACATTGGGTGCGCGATTCCATCATACGTGAGCGCCTCGCCGATCCTGCTTATGGCGGCAACGAGGAGTTCAAAATCGAAGAAGACCGCGAAGGTAATCCGGTAAAGCCATATCTCAACTGGAACAAGGCTATACCTTGGCGCAATCCATCGGAGGATGAAGCACGCGCCATTGAAAGTGTATACAGAATCAATCCGATTACCGGAGTAAAGGAGCTTGATCCCGAGCAGCTGAACTACCGGTATGAAATTTATAATCATACCGAAGCTGCAAAGCGCAAAAACCGGATGAATCCGGCTCGCCGCGACTACAATACCGACCGCCCGATCGACACTACCCTCCCGGTAATATCCAAAGACACAGCCTATATCAACGATGAAGGCGATATTGTGCGCCAGACTATCTCGCGTGCATTATCAGGCGACTATGATTTTGTCAATACATATATCGTGAACATCTATCCCGACACAACGGCATGGATAAACGACTTTGAAAATGCATATAACGAGCCATATGTAAGGCTGTACTTCTCCCATGGCGGTTACAACGATTATCCGGTAGTCGGTGTGAGCTGGGAGCAGGCCAATGCGTTCAGCCACTGGCGCACCGAATTCCTGCGCCGTTCGCTCGGCAAGGATGGAATCTATGTGGAACCATACCGGCTTCCTACCGAGGCCGAATGGGAATACGCAGCCCGTGCCGGCAACAACGATAACATGTATCCGTGGGATGGCGAATTGCCTCTCACCGAGGACAAAGGTTGCTTCTATGCCAACTTCAAGCCGGATGAAGGCAACTATTCCCGCGACGGCCATATCATCACATCGCGCGTCGGTACATATTCGCCCAATGACTTCGGCCTTTACGATATGGCCGGAAACGTCAGTGAATGGACTTCAACAGCCTACACCGAAAGTGTCGGCAAACTTACTTCCGACCTGAATCCGGAATACCGCTACGATGCAGCCATCGAGGATCCATATAAGATGAAACGTAAGATTGTACGTGGCGGCTCATGGAAAGATGTGGCACACAACGTACGTTCCGACCTGCGTATGTGGGAATATCAGAATGAGCAACGCTCTTATATCGGATTCCGCAATGTACGCACACAGATAGGTTTTGCCAAAGGCCAGGGTCAGAAACAGAAATAATACCACCTGCCTAATAAATCAGCAATCATCATATCACCATCCAACACAATGGGAAAGATCAAAAGATATAAAAACAGCATCGAACGTTTTCTCTCCGGCGAAAAAGGCCAGCGCTTTTTCAATTTCGCATACTCGATCGGCGCAGCTATCGTAATCTGGGGCGCGCTGTTCAAGATACTTCACCTGCCTGGCGGCAGTACCCTCCTTTCAATCGGTATGGGTACTGAGGTACTGATGTTTATTCTTACCGCCTTCGACCGTCCGCCACGCGAGTACCATTGGGAAGAGGTATTCCCGGTACTCAGCACTAAAAATCCCGATGACCGTCCGGATTTCCAGAACGGAGGCGGTATTGTCATCGGATCCCACGGAGGCACCACGGTTGCCGAGGGCAATGTTGTCGCAGGGAACGGCACATCGCAGATAGTGCTTCCGCCGGATGCCACACCTACCGATGAATATGTGGCACAGATCGCCGCCCTCTCGCAGCAGATGGATCAGCTGCGCCATACCACTGAATCGCTCAACAATGTGAGTGAGGTATTGCTCCAGTCGTACAAAGCCATTACCGAGAATTCCGAAAACATCACCCGCAGCTCTACCGGATATGTAGAGGAAATGCAGGCCCTGAACCGTAACATCGCAGGCTTGAATACCATCTATGAAATCCAGCTCAAGAGCGTCAGCTCGCAGCTTGATTCTATCGACCGCGTTAACCGTGGCATAAAAGACATACGCGATATGTATGAAAAGTCGTCGGCAATGAGCGAGCGCTATTGTGAAGAAACCGAAAAGATGGCACGCTATATGCAGCAACTCAACCAGGTATATGAGAAGATGCTCCACGCCATGACCATCAACATGTACCACCCGATGGGTGCGCCGGCCACTCCACCCTCTCAGGAATCACCTGAGTCAATGTCCTCAATACGTTAACCACAACATCTTACGACACCCAAAATGGGAAGCAACAATACACGCTCACTTTCACCACGTCAGAAGATGATCAATCTGATGTACATTGTGCTGACAGCAATGCTGGCACTAAATGTGTCGTCGGATGTGCTTGAAGGATTCGGACAGGTGGAAGAGGGTCTGGCACGAAGCAATGCTACCGTAGCACAACGTAATGAAGCCGTATATCGTCGTCTTGAGGCATTCGCCGAACAAAACCCGGAAAAAGGCGCCGTATGGCGCGATAAAGCCGCCGAAGTACGTGCTACCACCACACGTGTGTATAGCCTTATCGACACACTTAAAATGGCCATAGCCATAGAAGCCGACGGTTCAAAAGCCAATCTGACCAATATTTTGAATCAGGACAATCTGGATGCAGCCTCAATAGTGATGCTTTCTCCTGGAAATTCCAAAGGCAAGCATCTGCGCAGTACCATAGATTATTACCGCAATTATATTGCCTCACTCATGACTGATTCCGTAAAGCGTGAAAGTGTAATGCGGTCGCTTGCCACCGATCAGATTACACGGCGCGGCACCATGACTCCCCAGCTTTGGGAAGAATCCATGTTCGAGAATAAGCCCGTGATAGCCGCCATCACTTTGCTGACGAAACTTCAGAGTGATGTACGCTATGCGGAGGGAGAGGCATTGACTACCCTTCTGTCAAATGTCGATGCCGGTGATGTACGTGTAAATGAGTTGAACGCCTTCGTAATACCTCAGTCGCGCAACGTTATGCGCGGCAGCCGATATTCCGCCAACATTGTACTTGCAGCTGTCGATACTACCCAACGCCCGACAATCTACATCAATGGCAAACAACTTGACAATGACCGAGGTCTTTTCGAGACACTTGCCTCTTCGACGGGTAATTTTGACTATTCCGGTTATCTTGAGGTGCCACATGGCGACGGCACAGTGACCCGCCACAACTTCGAGTCGAGCTATACGGTGATCGAACCGACGGCGACCATTTCGGCAACGATGATGAATGTGCTTTATGCCGGTATCGACAATCCAATGAGCATTTCGGTGCCCGGTATAGCTCCTTCGGCAATCTCCGCATCAATGACCAACGGCATATTATCGCGCCATGGCGATTCATGGGTAGCGCGTCCCGGGAAAGTGGGTACGGAGGCTGTGGTGACCGTAACAGCAAATATCGACGGGCGACCGCAGACTGTCGCAACAACATCGTTCCGTGTGCGCAAACTTCCCGATCCGGCACCGTTTATCACATACACCGACTCAAAGGGAAACAATGAGCGCTATAAAGGCGGCAGACCATTCCCCAAGACTTTATTGCTTCAGGCCCCGGGCATCGAAGCAGCAATTGACGACGATCTGCTCAACGTAACCTATCGTGTGCTCAGTTTTGAAACCGTATTCTTTGATTCGATGGGCAATGCCATCCCGGAAGTATCACAAGGATCACAGTTCTCCCAGCGTCAGAAGGATTCATTCCGGCGTCTGCAACGCGGCAAGCGATTCTATATTTCTCGTGTAAAGGCTATAGGCCCTGATGGAATCGAGCGCGACTTGGCTCCGATGGAAGTCATAGTCAACTAATCACCTTCTACATAACCGACTCTATAAACCATATGATATGAAATCATCAAATCGTCATATTCACTTCCTCCTCGGCACAATGGCCGTAGCTATCGTGGCTTTCGACGCTTCTGCTCAGCAACCGCAAGGACAGCAGCAGTCAACCTCGTCGGCCATTATAAGACGTGCCCGCGAGGACGCACGGGCAGATGCTCGCAAGAGTGCGGCGGGTGTCACCGAGCGTATGCAGCAATTCTACGAGGAGCCATCCCGTAGTGATGCTGATGCCCAATGGATGAAGATAGTTTACCGCCAGGTCGACCTTGACAAGGTAAAGAACGCCCCCCTTTATTATCCGGAGGAGGTTATTGACGGTCAGGAAAATCTGTTCCGTATTATAATGCGTCTGCTTGCCGACGGACAGCTCGAAGGATATGAGTATCTTGACGGACGGGAGATGTTCAATGACCAGTACCGTATAAAAGTGCGTGACATGCTTGATCGTTTCCATGTACTTTATACCGAAGCAAAGGGTTCGACAGAAAAAAATCCGAGATTTACCATCGAGGAGAGCGATGTGCCTACTAACGAGGTTCTATCCTACTATCTGCTTGAACGATGGGAACTTGACAAGCGTTCCAATCGCATGCGTACTACGGTTGAGGCAATCTGTCCCGTGCTTCATCGTGCCGGTGATTTTGGCGGTGAGGCCGTAAAGTACCCTATGTTCTGGATTAAAATGGACAAATTGCGCCCGTATCTCGCACAGCAGTCGATTTTTATTGACGATGATAACAATCTCGCTTCATATACATATGATGATTTCTTCACTCTCGGACTATATGAAGGAGATATCTATAAGACGCGCAACCTGCGTAATATGTCGATGATGCAGATGTACCCCGATCCCGACGATCTGCGCCATGCCCAGGACAGCATACAGAATTATCTCGCGAATTATGAGAAAAAGATGTGGGTACCTTCACGCGAGGAGCTTGCAGCAATAGCTGAGGAGCGTGAGCGCATAGCGGCAGGTGACACTATTGCTTCCAGAGACGAAATATCTTCCGAGGCACCCAAGTCGACATCGCGCCGTGCTGTCACATCGCGTCGCGGACACCGTTCGACATCCGCGCCCAAGGCGTCCAAGCCAAAAGCTGTAAAGCAAACTAAACCCAAAGCCACGAAATCTTCGGCGACACGTTCGGTGCGCCGCCGCAAATAAGTGAGGCATTTGTACTTAGACTTTGGAATAACACCTAAAAGCCGTGATACAGAAATTCTGTTTCACGGCTTTTGTGGTCAATACGCCTCGCTTTCGATGAAAAAAAATTTCGACACTTTCGTTGGTAAACATAAAATAAATTCTGTTGCTTTACTTATCCAACATTTTTATGTATTTTTGTATGTGCTAATGACTCACGGACATATAGTCAGTCGTCAGACCAATCAGTTGAATAAACCAATTATAATATAAGTTATGAAACGATTACTTACGCATGGCGCTATTGCCGCAGCAGCATTTGCAATAATTACAAGCTGCTCACCAACAAAGACGATGACACTACAGATGCCAAGCCGTCTTGCCGACAACCCGTTTATCACGCACATGTATACCGCCGACCCGTCGGCTCACGTATGGAATGACGGACGCCTGTACGTCTACGCATCACACGATATAGATCCACCGGCTGGATGCGACCGCATGGACCGTTATCATGTATTTTCTACCGATGATATGGTCAACTGGACTGATCATGGTGAAATTCTCAATTCAGGCGATGTGCCCTGGGGACGTCCCGAAGGTGGTTTCATGTGGGCCCCCGACTGCGCCTACAAAAATGGCAAATACTACTTCTATTTCCCCCACCCCTCCGGCTCGGACTGGAACAAGACTTGGCGCGTAGGCATCGCTGTCAGCGATAAGCCCGCTTCCGATTTCAAAGTACTTGACGCTCCAATGACCATGACCGGCATGGAAGATGATGTTTTTGCTATGATTGACCCATGTGTGTTTGTCGATGACAACGGCAAGGCTTATTTCTATTATGGTGGCGGCGGTCGTTGCGTGGGGGCACGGCTAAAAGACAACATGACGGAACTTGCAGAACCGTTGCGCAATATGGAAGGTCTGACCGACTTCCATGAAGCGACCTGGGTATACAAGCACAACGGCAAATACTATATCACCTA